>NZ_JADMQH010000004.1:0-361772 GCF_015559655.1 Bacteroides sp. 1001136B_160425_E2
TACTGTCATAAGCATATTCAACAGACTCGTGCGAACCGTCCTTGAAGTCCATAGACATAGAGAGACTGGGATTGGCGTCCTTGTCTTCAACACTCACCAGCTGATTACCATCATAACTCATGATCAGGTCATCAATAATGCCATAGGTCGTTGTACCTATATTACCATGACGGGTCAGATTTAACATATTACCATGCTTGTCATAACTGTAGGAAGTACTGAACTTGTCACTGGACGTATTACCCTCCAGATAAGAGGCACCAGTCAATCGGGAGAGGTTGTCATAGGAGAAGTTATAACCACGAGCCTTATCACCGGACACATTCCAGTCGATACCAGAGATATTGCCGTTATAACACGAGACATTCGTGCCATTGGAACGACGATCATTATAGTACAAACTTTCATTGAACAAAGGACAAGCAATGCTCTTTACCCAGGAACGGACATTATAAGTGTAATCTGTCCTCAAATTTGGATTACCATTGCGGTTGTTGGATTTTAAACGCCCCAGTTCATCATACTCATTAGAGACCAGAACAACAGGTGAACCGTCATTCAACTGATGAGTGGTAGTCAGCAAACGACCCGCATGATCATAAACATAGGAGTATATTTCCGTCTGTGTGGCTTTGCCTGTAGCAGAATGAACATGTTTTCGCTTGGTTGGCTGACCCACGAAGTTATAAGCAGTGTATTCCTCCTCTAAACCATTAGACAAATGATTACCGTATCTGGACTGTATTAATCTACCACGGCAATCATAATATACAATCATGGGAATATAATTTAGTACAGTTAATCCATTACTTATTATAGAAGATAGGCTACCTGTTTGTAAACCAACCACATTCTCGGCAAATATATTATCAAATCCAGGATCAGAGTTAAAGCCAAAATCAGCATAGTCAAAGTTGGGTAAATATGTAAAGCTGTAATCATCATAGTAGTTCACACTTATTACTGTTGGTGACATAAGGGATATATCGTGATTGACAAAAGAATACCCAAACTCTGCATTATCATCTCGTCTCACCGCAATTAATGATTTAGAAGTTAATTGTTCCTCTTGAAGAGCATTCATTCTATTACAACAAGTACCTACTACACATGTTCGTCCGGATATGTCAGGTAGTGTAAACTGCCATTCACCACGCATACGCATATTAGCATCCTGAATAAAAATACATCTATTATTAAGATCATACATATAGAATGTCCAAGCACATCCTGGAAACTTCATAGCACGACACAATTGCTCACGAGAAGGAATATACTTATATAAATAAACATAACGTTGTAATATGGTGTCATTTTTACTAATCCATGTATTCTTTGTATCTTTCATCAATAAATCTGAAGCTTTAGGAGGGATTACAATCAATGGCAGCCCCAAGGCATTATAGATATAATACGTATCAGATGATTCATGATCAATAAACTGTCTTCTGAGTATTAATCTTCCTAGTTTATCCTTAAACTCAAAAATTTGATTTTTATCTTCATCTCGTACCCTTGTAACAAACAATTGACAAGAGTTGTAGTTCCCCTCACGCTTAAGAGTTAGAATTGTATCATTCTCCCATTCATTTTCGACCTTAAAAAGTGCACAATTCAGAGTGTCATTCCCTAAAATATTAGTCATTAAATCTGTTTGAACACAGCGGTGATTAATATGCCAATCTTTACCAGCTCCATATTGTTCAACAATACGATTGAGAGGCGATTCTTCATATACTATTTTAGAATAGACTGCTGTCTCATCGTCATATACATCAGAAGACAAATCTTTAAATTGACTAAATGGAATAAAATTACTACTCCCATCAGTGCCTACACGAGACAACCAGTTATTAGACTCTCTACCATATGTATCATATTCTTGATAGGTTACAAGATTGAAGCCTGAAGGATTCGCTCTTCGTCGTATAGTCTCAATAGGTCGACCCAGTCCATCATAGAATTGTACTTTATCTATAAAGGTATCACCATCTTCACTTGTCATTGTACGAGTATAGATATAATTTTGAGTAGTATCTGCCTTCAGCTCATTTAAAACCAAACCTCTATTATGGTTGTTATTGTCCTATCATTATTACTATTAAAAGCTTCAATTGATTCAGATATTAAATAATAGACCCCAGCTGATAAAGGTATTCTCATTGTTGCTTGATTAGGGTTTATAGTAGTAAAATTAGAAGGATTACTTAAATTATCAGCTAATTTATTTAGTTCAATATCCCATAATTGAATAGCTGTACATTGTTCTTTTGACCCTTGATGGCTAACATCAATTATCATCGGTTTTGTCAACGTAAACCGATAAACAATATCACCTAATTCATTTCCTAATATATCAGGATAGTTATCCATCCATTCCTCTTCTGAAAAGAGAAAAGAATCACCAAAAGTTCCTATATCCTGATAAGAATCTGGACAATGATAATAGCCACTAATAGTAGTCTTAATTTCCCCATCAGTTTCATTTCCTTCAACTATTACATAGTAAGTCCCTGGCGGTAACCTTTCGTAAAAAAGGTGTCCGACCTTTCCCGTCTGCAAAAGTTGGACACTGTCCCCTATTTTCTTTGGTTCCCAAAGAACAACATTAACTTCCCAATTCCTTGTTGATGCTTCTGTGGATTGTTATTCTTAAGTTTGCCGATATTCTGCAATTTCCACTTTACCGAAGGATAATTACTCAAATCTCCTGCACAGCATTTATTCCAATCGGGTGTTCCGTCTTCAAAAGACGCCTTCAAACTTTTAAGATGTTCATTTATCGCATTAAGGCTTTCTGCCCTGTCTTGTATCGGGATATATGTCAAGTCTATATCAACCGAATAGCGTGGCATATTTTTATGGAAGAGATTGATGGCTGTTCCACCATGAACTGCAAAGTCTTTGATACGGTACACGGACGGCATTATGCGTATCAATAGGGCTACTTGTTTTTTGTATATATCATTCATATTCGTTCAATTCTTTAGGAATGGTGATTTTATATTTGCTGATATAGGTTCCGTTATCCACTAATTGCAATTTTGACGTACCTATGTCTATTTTATCCATCTCCAGCATGTCATACCAATAGTGCCCCGCTTTTTCAGCCATATACAGGAACATGCGTTTTACACGCAAGTTTTTTACGGTTTCAAGCAGCGTTTGCACAATGTATGCACGCAAAGAAGTCAATTGTTCCATTATATAGTATAAATCCATATAGCTATAGTGAGCAGGGGATAACAGCAGACATTCCATGAAAGCCTGTTCCGGTGATGACACCAGCAAATCGACACCTTCAACCTGAATTTTGCTTGTCTGCGGAATATCAATCATCTTTGTTCCAAATGGCTTGATGGTTTTATCGAAACAATCACTTCTCATCCATTTAGGCACGTTCAGATTGGAATGTGCCACCATCAATACAGGTTTGCCCATTGGTACATAATGGTTGAATCCAAAGAGTTCCAACGCTGAATGCGCCGCTATTCTTATATGTTTATTCAACTGCTTGTTATAGCAAGACAATGCGGCAAATGCCGATAATGCGTCACCCGTACGATACATTACTCCTTTGTCCAATGAGGTGAGCCATCCCGATTTACGATATTTGTTTATCAGTTGATCGGAATAGCCGTTTTGCTTTAGCCATTCGGAAAAAAACAGTCCGTTTTTCGTCCCCGATACAAGCAGACGGTTTATTTTATTTTGATATTCTAAACTCATGGTTTATAATAATGGTTCATATCCAACCGCAAATATACTTTTCTTTTTACTATATACAAAGAAATGGTTGCTTTTATTTGATTATAATAAACCATAGGTATAGAATAATCAAATAAAAACAACCATCCAACAAATCTAAGCCTAATCCTTATAACGATACGCTTTCTAAATGGTAGTGATGTATCTATTTCAAATTAAATAGAAAATCATAATGCCCTGCTTCTACATCAACAGTCTGCTCCTTAACGCTCACTTTCTTCTTATTCTTTTTACATGAGACAGCATTATTAGGGATGCAAACTGTAGCCGTTGTTCCGGCAGGAACTGTCAATTGAAGATTCAACTGATTATCATCTTTCAACTTCCAATTAACAGCAATTGTACCATAAGGTGATTCTTTCGTTACTTTTGCCCAGGTCACACCATTCGGAATTTGAGGATCGACATAGAAGTGACGATATCCAGGTTCAGCCTCGTCAAGACGTATTCCTCCTACAGCCTGATAAAACCAAATACCAATTCCATTGTAACAATTGTGTACACGACTTCGTTCTCCGCTCCAATATTCCCAAGTCGCTGTCGCACCATGGTCAATCATATACAGATAACCGGGATAATCACGTTTCTTCATCATTTGATAGAAGAAATCCACTTGTTTATTCCGAACAGCCCATTCTGTCAAAATAGGCACTCCAACCAAACCAACAGCAATATGTCCTTTATATTTTTCTTCGGTCATGGCAACGACGTTCTCTTTCACTTTATTGTACAAAGAATCAGGTACAACACCTACCAACATAGGATAGCACATATCCAATTGTGAACCGGTAGAATAGATTCCTTCATCCTCACGGTAGAACGTCTGATGAATCAACTTGTTGAGTTTTTCTCTACGGATAACAAACTCTTCCGCCTCTTCTTTGTTTCCTAATGTTAAGGCTATCTTATACATAGTGCCCAAGCATTCGCTGATAAAACAGTTACTTACCAAATCCACTGAAGCCTGATTACCTGCATCTACTCCCATGGGTGCCAGCCAATCACCCAAATACCAGTCACGGTATTTGGTATCGGGCCAACGTTTCAGCAAACCATCTACTGTATATTTATCAACATACTTAAACCACTCTTTCATCTGAGAATAATATTTCTTAATCAGTCGGGGATCACTATAGTTGACATACGTTCTCCATGGAGCTTGTACAAAGAATCCGCACCAATACGGACCACCGCCACCGGCACCCGGATTAGGACCAACATGTGGCAAACTTCCTCCTTCACGCATGGAGTCTCCCCATGTTTGCACCCAGTTTTCAAAAGTAGGGGCTACATCGTACATCGTTTGCAAAGACATCGTTGAGGAGTTTCCATCACCACCATATCCAGCACGTTCCAAATGCGGACAGTCTACCATATATCCACTAAAAGTCAGACATTTCATCGTATACTGAATCATTTGATGAATAGCATTCAAGTCGGCATCCGAACATTCAAAAGTTGCGGTCTGTTTATAATCTCCATAAATCTGCAGAGATTTCATAGCACCTGTTTCCGGTTTCTGAGGAAGATTGGAGATGCGCACATATCGAAAAGCGTGATGATTGAATTTATTTCTGAAGTATTCTCCTTGCTTACCACCAGATATATAAATATCACTTTCACCTTGCTTGTCAAATTCACCGTCTTTCGTAAAATTATCACTATATTCCATAATAACTTCATGACCTGCCGGCAATATAGGCATTTGCATCTCAAACCATCCGGTCTGAACCTTCCCCATATCTACCAGCCAGAGACTTCCACCCAGCTTCTTTACAGAAACAGCCTGCAAAATCTGATGTATCTTGTTTATCTCACACATTTGAGGGGAAGTGATATGATCGGGAACATTCACTTTCACAACAGGAGTCCATTTCATTTTGTCTAAAGCCTGTGTTGAAAGATCTCGCGGAAGAATCCTTCCATCCACCCTCTCACCTCCAAACTGCAAAGCACGCCAAGTACCTGTATCCGAATAGCCACTTTCACGCCCGTTCCATGATCCGTCTGTCTTCGTTACCACTTCCCATTTACCATTTTTCAACACATCCAATTCTGCTTTTACCAGCGGACCTTCATAAGCTGCTCCGAAAGTCGTCGTTTTATACCAACCTTGTCCTAGCCAGATAAGCAAATCATTTTCTCCTTCTCTTAAATAAGGAGTAATATCATAAGTAACAATTAGTGAACGTTTAGATAAATGTGATACAGCAGGGGTCAGAACATCTTCCCCCACCTTTTTTCCATTGACATAAATTTCGTGATAACCTAACGTATTTACATGTAGGAAAGAAGTCTCGCCCTGAGTCAATTTCACTTTCTTGCGAAGAATAGGAGCACAAATCTTACCACCTTCAACAGAAGCCCCTATATAGTCTCCTTTCATCTGTGACTGATCCAAAATGCCAACTCCAAAACGGGCAACAGGACTCCATGATGAAGCTTGTTTTTTAACATCCCAAACACGTACCCGCCAATAACACAAAGAACGAGAAGTTAAAGTCTTTCCCTGATAAGGTACCATAACCGAAGCATTGGATTTCAATTTTCCGGTATTCCATAAATCAGCTTTATCCTGCACCAACAGAATACTATCCGAAGCTACCTGTATTTCATAATAAGTTTGCCCGCCTTTCCAGCCGTCCCCCTTTAACTTCCAACTGAAGTGAGGAGTCACATTATCAATCCCCAAAGGATCAATAAGATTCTCACATTTTAATTCCGCCAAATAGAAATTCTCATTTCCATATACTATCATCGACAGACAACAGAAATAACAAATCAAACCTAAACATAACAATCGTTTCATTCTATTCATCTTCTATTATTATTCAACTCTTGCCAGCCTCACTTTATGAGTGACAGGTTTATTGATTTTATAAATTGTTTCAACGAGACTCTTCATATAATTGCTCCAAACCTCCCGTATTTCGGGATTCATCGCTTTTATATACCAGTCATAGCTCATCCTAAGAAACCCGTCTTTAGGTAAATATTCTTTTAGCTTATCGATAGCCTTCTGATCATCAGCAAACAGCAATCCTTCTTTTTTCAGGAATGAATATTCGGTCCACAAGTATTCTCTAAAACGTTTCTCCACTTCAAACCGTTCTTCATTCAGATACATGATTTTCGCAGCTTGTTGATATTGGGGAGTATTCGGGTAATCTGCCAAATTCACTCCATTCGCCAACTTTTCGGATGAGAGATTGTCTATAAACTGATTGTCTATAGTTAACCGATACATTCCTTTCTCTAAATTTGTTACCTGAAAACATTCCTGATTAAACTCTTCCATAAATGGAACCAACTGCATTGCATCACGTTGTGACCTTTTATTTCCCCAGCCACTTCTAGAAATAGAATCCAGCGGATAAGGAAGAGCATACGCCAGATAATCAAAAGTCAGATCAGCTCCGCTCTTTTTTAGTTTTGAAATCTTACAGTTCTTATGGGTTATTACAGATGAATGATATGCATCAATAGATACTGATGACACTTCATCCCCAGCCAGTCCCTGTGCTTTCAGAAACAAATAGGCCATGACCATCTGTCCGTCATTATCCGGATGAATTCTATCTATCCTGCAGAAAGTAAATGTAGAATCTGCCTCCTGCTCTTTTCTGCTTATCTCACGCATCGGTTGGTTAAAATCAACAAAACCCCAGTCATTCTTTTTAGCCGATGTACGTTGGGCATCTATTATTTTTAAAATGGCGTCATTCTTATTACGCAATATAAAATTATTAAACTTGGAAGTCTCATCATAAGGAGAACTACCAATCAATACTTTCTTTATTTTATTTTTAGCCAGTAAGCGTTCTTCTATTTCCCGGTAGCTTTCCAATGACTTTGCAATCCGTTGTTCCGACAGTTCTTTTGCATTGTCTTTCATGTAAATATCATAACCGGTATCATTCATACCGAAAGTCAGAGTCACATAAGTTGGTTTCCTGTTGAAAACATCATAGTCCAAGCGATCCTTCATATCCCACGCACTCTCTCCACCAATTCCGGCATTCATGATAGTAATCGGTTTATCCGGAAAACGAGTCATGTAATACAACCAGATAAATGAATGATAATGCCCGCCGTGAGTAATGCTGTTTCCTACAAATACCACACGTTCCCCTTCCTCAAACCGGGGTATTGTTGTTTGTGCCTGTAAGCAATCACAATTTATATAAACTAAAGATAACAACAAGAGTATCCTCATTTTTAGTCTATTAGCCATTTTCTTAATTCTTTTAATCAAACCATAAAGATAACCGTACAACAATCAATCTGCTATATCCAGCTTATTCTTCTCTGCTTTTCCATACTGTTTCACCAATACACTTACGCCTCCTCTCAATAGTTCGGGAGCCGCCTCCATAGTGATAACCTTTTCTTCGCCCGGCATCAATGTCACATAATTATCGGACATAATAATTGGAAGTATTCTTTTCTGCGTAGCCTTATTAACAAGCCTCACCCGATTAGCAAAAGCCACAGTCCCGGAATTATTCTTTACAGCTATCTTCATCGTCCCATCAGACATCGATTTATCCACCAATCGGCAAGATAAAGCGGCTTCCGGAAGTGTATTCAGTAATGTATAGTCAAGATCTCTCACACCATTCCGCCAATAAAAGTTTTCAGAGATTAGATTACCTTTGGCATCTGTCAGTTCCAGTTTGATAAAATGAAGCGGAGTCAGTTCTTCTATCTCTTTTGATTTCTCACCATAAATTTCGAATTCGAACAATGAATATCCGAACTGTGTAGCACGACTGATGCCTTCCAGTTTCACATAACGTGCTGTAACTGGTTCCAATTCAATCTGTTCAGTACCACCTCTTCCATCTTTGTTGGCATAAACGGTTTTCCACTCTTGCGCATCATTCGATACTTGCAGTTCGTATTTCTTAGCACAAGCTGCCTCCCATTTCAAAATAACCTTTTCTATCTTTTCTTCTTTACCAAGATCTATGTATATCCATTGAGGATCACTGTATGCACTTTCCCAACGACTTCCCGCTCCCCCATCAGTAATCATTGAAGCACTTTTAGAGGCACCCGTTGAAGAAGAAGCTACGACCTTCTTTCCATAAGCCAGATTGAAAGGGTTAAAGTTCAAAGAGAATGCTTCTGCAATGTTGCTGGCTGCCACATCGACCTGCTTTGTCTGTCCGTAGGCCGATATTTCTTTTCCATTCAAGTCGTAAATTGTAGCATTAGCTATTGCACCCTTCAAGTCCTTTGCTGTAGTATTTATTACTTTTATGTTGTTATTGGAAGCATTCCATTGGATATGTAAAGGTTCACAAGCCTTTTTTGCTCCCCAATAAGCGCCTGTAGGATCGTAATAATAGTCATAAGTTTGCCATACAAACGAAGGATAAGCAGGATGACTCATCCAGATCAGAAGTCCGGCAGCATCATTCCACATCTTATCGTTCCAAGCCTCATACATACCTTTCATCACTTCAAGATTCAACATTTGCGCTTTTTCGCAAAATTCTTCCAGTCCGGATGATTCTCCGTACTGTGTGTTCACTGAATTCTTGTAATTAACCGGGCTGGCATTAGATGCTTCCTTACCGAAGAAATGTTTGTTCCATACATTATCATCATCATTTTTCAACTGCTCATCAGTAGGCAGAGGCCACCAGTCTTTTTCTGGAATAAACTCTTTGATGCTTTCAAATGTCGGGAAAGTGGCAGTTCCTATTTCTGTACGCATACCGTAACCGTGATCAATGCCGTATGGATAAGCCGGTGTATTAAATGCCAGATTACTGCCTGAAGTTTCAAAATGATGTCTTGGAGGTTGATTTCCCCACCAACCACTTCCGGACAATCCATCCTGATTGGAGCAAGATTTATACATACGGTCATTATTGTCCTCCTTCGCAATCATTTCACGCAGGTAATTATCCAAATCAGGTGCCGGATGCGTTTCATTAGCTCCACACCAAATAGCAATGGAAGGATGGTTTCTGAGGCGTCTGACTTTATCAAGGGCATTCGCTTTAAATGCTTCCGGTTGCGCCACGTCATTGTATGCTACATATAACCAGAAATCATTCCATACCATAATTCCATATTTATCACAATAATCATAAAACTCATCATCAGTAACACAACCTGTCCATAGACGGATCATATTATAATTCATCTCCTTATGAAGTCTGATTTTCGTTTCATACTCCTTACCCTGACAACGAAGCAGATACTCACTCATTCCCCAGTTACCACCTTTCAGATAAATTTTCTGTCCGTTGATAAAGAATGTAAGAACAGGATATCCCACTACATTATCTACCATTTTATACTCATACTTCTTGATACCGAATGTCAGATCTTTTACATCTGACACTTTTCCATCTACAGAACAAGTCAGCTTACAAGTATAAAGATTGGGATCACCATAACCATTCGGCCACCAAAGTTTCGGATGGTCAACGACCAATTGCGCTATGTCATCTTTGTTTATAGATAATTTGGCTGTTGTTCCTCCTTCTACCCGAATGTCTTTAGAGAAAGATATGTTCCCCGGTTGAATCACTCCAGACACAACGACTTCTTTGGGGGAAGAAGAAACATTCTTAATATCCGTTGAGACAGAGAGCTCTGCTTTCTGCAAGGTCGGTAACTCTGAACGTACCCAAGGATCTTCCATCACTACATCTCCTGTTACCACAAGATAAGCATTCCCTGTGATACCAGCCAGACGCCCCGGTACGTATGGCATCCAGTCCCATCCCGCACCAGCCAGATAACTGGGACTACATGCAACTCCATACGGATCTTTAGCCTTACGGGTCTTTTTCTGGTCGGGATCGGTAATCAGAACAGCAATCACATTCTTACCGGATTTCTTTATCAGATTGGTCACATCAAACTTCGAACGTAACATGTGACCGCTTACATCTTTAGTCGATGTTTTTGTTCCTGATATCTTCTCGCCATTAAAATAAAAATCGGCAAAGCGGTTCGTATTGTCGAAATGAAGCCATACCCGCTTCCCCTTCGAATAAGAAGACGGGAGTTCGAATTCTGTACGATACCAAAACGGGCGGTTATAAAACGTTTCGTCTACTTTATAAATATTATCGGCATAATTAGGATCAGGAACGATTCCTGCTTCAACATAAGCAGTAAAAACTGTTCCAGGAACCACACCTTTAACGTAATCAGACATTTTAAATCCCAGAGTAGAAATCTGCTCTCCGGTTATGTTCTCTAAATCTGCCTGGGGTTTCACTTCCCAGATAATCCGAGGATTAGAGCTGTTCAAAGACATCCACGTACTCTGCTCTACACACCCTGTCTGGATTAGAGCAAATATAACCGATACAATGATAAGCCCAAGTTTATTCATCATACTATCAAGATTTTAAAGTAACAATTTGTTTTAGAGTATGTTATTCAATCAAATTCCCCACTCAATATTAGGTTTATCACCCATAAACAACTCCAATGTACCTCCGGCTGCAATGTCCACAAAATCAAGATAACATTTATTGTATTCCTGACCGTTCAACAAGGCCTTTTGTATATAGACGTTATTTATACTATTATTATGAGCTATCACCGTGAATTTCTTCCCTGTATAATAGTTAGGATCGAGATTGAACTCTACTTTATCAAAGACCGGGCTTGTAATCTCCATACGTGTATTCCCCGGGCAGGAAGGATGAATGCCGGAAGCTGCCAACACATACCATGCCGACATTTGGCCTACATCTTCATTGCCAACGATCCCTTCTACTTTATTTGCATAAGCCTTTTCACAGGTATAGCGTGTCCATTTTTGAGTATACCAGGGAACTGAAAGTTGATTGAACAAAAAAGGAACGAAGTGTACTGGTTCATTCGCATGGTTATAATATTCATTCCACAACATATTAGAAGGAGTTTTATTAAAGAAATCTGTTAAATCCTCAATAACTTTCTCCTTGCCACCCATCAAATCCACCATTCCCGGAACATCATGAGGCACGAACCAACCTTGCTGATAAGAGTTTGCTTCTATACACCCATACCATTCTTTAAGACGTGCATTCTCCGGCCATTCTACCCATGTACCATCTGCTTTGCGAGGACGGAACCCCCCCTTTTCTTTATCAAAAATATGATGATATGCCTGTCCCTTTTCATAGAAACATTTGGCATCGTCTTCTTTTCCCATAGCCTTCGCTAATTGAGATATACACCAATCAGTATAAGCATACTCCAAAGTTGTTGAAATACTCAATGGTTCCGGAGCATACCCCAATGAATCATTACCAAAACGACGTGATGTGTTAACGGCATAACGATATGCTTTCTCTGCATCATACGTACGAATGCCTTTGATATAAGCATCTGCCAAAACAGACAAAGCAGGATTTCCCAACATACAACCGGAATAAGAATTCAGCAATTCCCAACGCTCATAGTATTCGCGCCCACTCTGATCTGCCATAGTAATCAATGAGTTCAGTTCATCACTTACTAAACGCGGATTAATTATAACCTGCAAAGGAAACTGACTACGAAATACATCCCATCCACTGAATATAGTACGTTTTGTAAAGGTGCTGTCAGCCGTATGTATTTTATAATCACCACCGACATAACGCCCGTCGACATCTGTATAGATACGAGGATCAATCATCGTATGATACATGGCAGTGTAGAATATCGTTTTTTCATCATCTGTACCACCGGATATCCGGATACGACTAAGTTCTTTATTCCACAATTCAGTGGCTTCCTGTTTTACTTGTTCAAAGCTTTTAGAGGCTATTTCTTGTTCAAAGTTATTTGCGGCACCCTCCATATCAACAAAAGAGATACCAACTTTCATCTCTACAGTCTCTCCCTCCTTTGTTGGAAATTCTGTAAAAAAGCCCAGATGTTTACCCGTCAGTTCTTTCTTGTCTTTTATAACCGGAGCTTGTGATACATGAGTCAAATAAGGAATACTCACTACTTCATCACGTTTCCGAATCCAATGTTCGGGAATATCTGCACTCCAAAAGCCATAGTCTGTCAAAGGTTTACTAAATTGTGCATAATAATAAACGGTATAATCGGCTTTACCTTCACCATTACCCCATCCACCACCGTCGGGCGTACACTTCATCCATCCTTGAATGGTGTAATCATCTACAACTTTAATATACTGGGAAGTAGATGTTCCCCCTACTCTACGGGCTAAATCAATCTGAATACGCGATTGATCACTAGAAGGATAAGTAAAATGTAAAATTCCACAATGCGGTGTCGCGCTACTTTCTACTTTTATATGATAATCAGTCAATTCTACCGAATAATATCCTGCCTTAGCCGTTTCTGTAGCTTTGTTATAAGCTGAACGATATCCTTTTATACTATCATTATTCTCTTTACCTGCGACTTTGTATAATTCACCAGTTGTAGGCATCACAAGAAAATTCCCTAAATCACCAAACCATCCCACACCACTCATCTGAGTAAAGGCAAATCCTTCGATTGTCTTATGTTCATCACTGTATCCGGAACCATTATCGCCTCCCGTTATTGTATTAGGACTAACCTGTACCATACCATAAGGAGTTGTGGCTCCGGGAAAAGTTTTACCTAATCCATGGTAAACTCCGGCAGCCCCTACACTAGTACTGGCACCAATAAACGGGTTTACATAATCAGTCGGAACTAAATCTTCCGATACAGTATTGGTTGATGAGCACCCTGTCATCCAACCCAAAAAGCAAACAATTAAAAGATTAGCAGTCGCTTTATACATAATAATAATCTAATTATTTTTAATCAAACTAAGAATGAAAGTCTTAATACCAAAACGAGGCATTGAAATCACTATTTCCGATTTGCCGGCACGTGTTTTTATCTTCTTTCTTTCGATACATTGTCCATTCAAATCAACTTCCTCTACACCGGATAATGGCATATCAATAGTAACCTTTTGTAATCTTTCGTCCCCTTCGGAATTGAACAGGCGCAATAGTACCTTTCCATCTTTCATTTGAAGAGCGCTCACTTGATAACCGGTATTCTGTAAATCAATAAATGATTTCGATTCCGGTTTTGCCACTGGATAGCAAGAATACAACAATGGTTCATTCCAACAATCGCTATCATCTGCGATTGATGCTTTGTCCCATTTGCCACGATGAGGTATAATTGCATACTTCATTCTCAAAGGGTGTGTTATTTTATAATCAGGTCCCCAAAGTCCTCCACCCGAATATTGAGCAGTCAGTCCTAGCGGATAGTCCTCTCCATAAGAATAAGAAGTAGTATGGTCTGATAATAAAGCCAAAGCATAGTCACCTTCTTGTTCAGCCAAGTCAACCCAATGAAGTATAATATTATGTTTGATTTGATCCCAAGAACCAAAGAAAGTATCAGTCAGTTTGCTTTCGCATACGTCAAACGGTGCATTTTTATAAACACGGGGAGAATGTAAATCAGTCGGGAATAATACACTTAGTTTAAATCGATCGTCACAATAAGCCCGACGATTATCACGCCAACGCTCCTCTTTATATTCACCAATACCTACATTATTTTTCCAGTCAACTGTCAAATCAAAATCAATTCGTCTCGTTCCTTTAGTGAGAGTGATTACCTGTGTAAACGGATGGGAAGCAATCTCACCCTCTATCTTTACTTTTTGCTCATATACATTATCCCTCACTACTGTCAGCCTAGCCGGAGTTTCTCTAGAAGAACGAAATTTGCCTTCTTCATAAAAAAAGCCTCGCAACTCCCCTAAAGCATATTTCTCCATTTTACCTGCAAAATCCTTATTCCCTTCTTTTTTAGCTATCAGGCTTTTTATGGTTCCTCCCTTTGATAAGTCAAAAACAATTTTATACATATCATTTTCAACCACGTATTCCTGTTTATTCACCTTATTATTTTCCGAAACGAATCTACTCTCCGAAGCCTCTTTCTTACCAGCTTCTTTCTTTTTTATACAATACGTGGAATAACCAAAGGGAGGAATCTCTGCCTCAAAAAATAATCTTATCTCTTTACCTTCATTTTCTACAAAACAACCTATATCTTTACCTTTCCAGTCACAAACACTTAAATCCGCATTTTCAGATTCCGTAGGCAGAAGAACCCTTACGATTTCCTTTCTTCTCATTCCTAATGTATTAAAAACACGTATATATTGCTGTCGAGCATTATTTTGCGGAATAAACTTTTCATTAAAGCTCCGCATAGATGCCTCAATAATTCCATCTGCAATATGATTGGTACTATCTGTCCATCGCTTAATCTGATCAGCCCATGTTCCTTTTCTATTCAGTCCATTATAAGGCACAATCCACGAATCATGATGTTGTGCCAGCATCAGCGTACGCCAAGCCTCATCCACGTCTGCCTGTCGACAAATATATTGATTCTCCAGATAAGCCATAACGGACATCTTCTCCGCCATGAGGATTCTATTTTCTGAAGCACGTACCTCTTGCGCAATTTTTTGTAAAACCTGACTCCCCCACATAAGATTCACATGTATATCTTCCTGTGAAAAATTCCAGTTATCATCCGTTTTTCCGATGGAGACATTCTCAATGTAATCTCTCCATGTCATATATATAGAGTTATTTTTTGTGTTCTTTCCACTTCCCAGCCATGGGCCGTTCTTCCATCCGGCATCCTGAAAACACATACCAACAGGGTGTTTGATACCTGCGTTACGGCAATCTTTTAAATAAGCATCCGAATTTCCCCAAGCAGTTGTCTGCCAAGTTGATCCCGGCTCTAGTTTTTCACAAGCATATCTGGGAACAGTCAATATTGCAGTCCCGTCCGGTCCCACCCAATTAACCAATTCTCCGCCATAAGCAGCAGTATACCCTCCCCAACAGGTGTTGGGACATTTTAATACAGCATATTTAAAGCCGAACTGTTTAAGGATTTGTGGCAAGCAACTTGTGAAGCAAGGTTCTTCTACCGAATAGGTTACAAAATCCACCCCCGGAAAATGTGTGTTTATTTTAGCAATACCATATTGAAACTGTCTTATTATACTCTCTCCCGAGATATTATAGCAATAAGGCTGTGCATAAGTAGGATTCGTAAACTCTACCTGTTCACTGGTAGCCATCTCTTTAAAACGCAGATAGGCCTCAGGAGTCTGTACCTTGACCGTATCCCATGTTTCGGGCTCTATCTCCATACAAATCCGCCAGTCCGGATGCATAGCCAACTTATCCACAATAAATTGAGTTTTCCACTTTACCGGATAATGCCCATATATCCCGCCATGATACCCATCAACAAAATAAGCTTGTTGAGAATAAACATTTGCATAAAAGAAAACAGTCAGTAATATGATATAAATTTTATTCATGGTATCCTAAACCTATTTATCTTTATATTGTTCCATTCTACGCATAAATTCATATAATTTATGTTGGACAATTTCTTTATTATTTTCATATTCCGGAGATATCCAATCAACGAGTGCCAGCATATTCTGATTTTCTATAAACTCTTCTTTCAACTTTTCGTTGTTTTCCACTTCTATCAGAAACTCTGTTTTTTCATCAGAAGTAAATTCATCCGCAAAATATTTATTCAAACAATTTTCCATATACACAGCTCTTTTTACCAAAGAACGATTATCTAAATAAATACCCTTAAAAGAACATCTATAAATTAATTAAAAAGTTATGCTGCCAATGTTACATTGAGTTTTGCTCTCAACTTTTTTAGTGCTATTCCCATCTGGCATTCCACTGTATTTACCGAAATGCCCAGACGCTCGGATATTTCCCTATACTTCAATCCTTCCATGCGGCTTAACAAAAATATGTCACGACATCTTTTAGGCAAACCATTGATAGCCTCCCGTATCAGTTTCTCCATCTGAACTCTTTCTGATATATCATATACATCAAAACGATCCAAAGATTGTAATTTCAGATTCAACTCAATCTCAAAAGAAGCCTTCACATTCTCGACATACTTTTGCTCAAATACTTTATGCTTTAAATAATCCAAACATTTGTTTCTTACAAGCCTGAAAAGATAAGCATTCATATTCTCAATATGATTCATAGACTCTCTCTTTTCCCATAAGTCTGCAAACACATCTTGCGTTATGTTCTCAGCATCCTCTTCCGACATCACAAATTCTTTTGCAAACCGAACTAGTTTGGGATAATAAATAAGATACAATTCAGAAAAACTCATAGTTGTGTGTTTCTTTAGATTAGTATTCAGTTATCAAAAATCTTGTGATGCAAATATAGAGATGAAAAAAGCCTACTTCTTAATGGAAGTAGGCGGGAAAGTAAACATTTTAAAGACTATTATTCACATATACATTTAATAATCAACATTTTAAATCAATACCATTTTTTAGTTTTGGTAAACCGGATAGAATCATTTTTGAGACAAAGAACCAAGTTTTTTTACCTCTTCTTCAAAGATATTACTATCAAGAGTGGACATTCTCTTCACTTTACTCTTATAATTATAAATTGTCTGCACAGAATAATGTAAAAATACAGCGATCTGTCCAACATCGGTAATTCCTAATCGAATCAATGCAAATATGCGTAATTCTGTATTCAGTTGGTCTTTTTCCAATTTATAGCGTTCCTCCGGTTTCAACAAAGAATTGAACTCTTCCACAAAGTTAGGATACAATTTAAGGAACGCTTTATCAAAGTTCTGATAAAGCCCTTCAAGTTCCTTTTCAAAAGGACGAGAAGATGATTTATACAAATCATCAATCTGTCCGGTCTTGATTTTCCTGTTCACATTCTTCCTGTACTCATCGAGTTTATTAATATAAACAGCACATTGATTCATAAAATACCCCACATACTTTTCTTTAATCAAATTAGCTTCGTCGAGATTCTTATTCAACCCGACCAATTCCTCATTCATAGCTTTCAGATGCCGCTTAGCCCGGGATACAATTTTTGTTTGTTTATATGTAAAATACAGGGTGATAGCAAGAGCTACCACAAACAAGCTAGTCAGAAATATATAAAAACGAAGGTTCTGCTTTTGTTTTTCCAACCGGATCAAGTACGTATTTTCAATAATCGGATGGATACGGGCAATTACTGTATTCTTAAAACGGGAATTATAGAAGATGGCATCATCCAACGCTACCTTAATATAATTATAAGCCCTGTCTATATCTCCTTTATGATACAAATTAACTGCCAATGTCAATAATGCCTCATTCTCTTTTACAGCCAGTTTTGTATCTGTCATAGCAGCCAGCATTAAAAACTTTTCTTCCAATGCATAATTTCCGATCAACCGATAAGCCCTGGCAAGTCCCATAGCCATCATAGCATATCCATGAGAGGACGGCTCCTGCTTATCATATATCTCTGTCAAAATCAGAAGAGCTTCTTTTGTACTCCCTTTATCTTGAAGTTTCACCGCTTTTTCTTTTCTATATTCATCCGACTGGTCAAATAAGATGCTCATCACCGTATCCCGATAAGCTTCTTTTTCCGATATATACTCGTTTGAAAATCGTACATCATCCGTGTATTTAATGAGATTTTCATAATAACGTATACGATTCCAGCAATACAAAGCTTTTAAATGATCGGGTAAATCCGGACATTTTATCGACTTAAAAATATCATTAGCTTGAATAAACAAACCGGATAAAGAATAGACAAAAGCCAACCGGAGTTGCTCTTCCAAAAGATATTCTTTATTACCGATTGTTTTTGCTATATCAATATTCTCATGAATATATTGTTCTGCCGAATCGCAGACAAAGGTCTCATATTGGTGGATAATCTCTTTATTTAAATTATATATATCCTCCAACGAATCAAGGCCAACCTTCTTTTTCTTTAATTCTTTTATGGTCGCTTCTTTTTTCTGGGTATATATCAAACGTTCAGAAATCACTTTGTCCAATACCTTCAACAAAGAATCATTCTCACTATCTGCATAGAGATAAAACAAAGAGTTTAGAAGGAAAAATGTAAACCAAAGTGTGCGTTTCATAATAGTGTATTCTTTCTTAATCTGCAAAAAAATGTATTTTCTTTGTGTAATTCATAAAAAAGAACGTAAATCATCTTTTTTATTGCATCTTTTAACAAATGATGGTAGAAAGATTACCTTATTCCAAAACTATATCTGTGAAACTATGCGGGCTAAAAAACGCATCTAAAAGAAGCGGAGTTAAAAAAAGCTTTTTTGCCATACGGACTTTGCAAAAAGTATAAATATTAGTTCTATATTTGCAGCCGTTAAAAGAGAAAGATGAAACAAAGCTTAAAATTCGGACTACTGTTAATATTGGCTTTGCTCATCCATTGTGCAACTAACGGAACAATGGAAGATATGTGCAAAGTTGCCTCCCCGACTTATCGGCAGGAGAGATGCTATGTATCGCAGGATCGTCCGGTTCAAAATGCTTTAGAACGTCTTTACAATCTTTATACGACCCAATCCTGCGATATGAGCCATACAGATGTTGCACATGTTCCAACAGATAAAAGTATGCTCTTGTTAATCGCTTATTTCTGCGACCATTACAAACGTCAAAGCCCGCCTCACCCTGTCTCGTCCCATTCTCTTACATACTATTACGATCCTATCTCCTATTATATATATGGGTTGAGAAAAATTGTTATTTAGCCTACAGTACAGTAGACTCTTTTACTCGTCATCTATTACAGTTGGTTTTATTCTCCATAGGACGAATAGACTAATTGTTTATTTCTATATAATATTCAATCTAAACAGCTATTGAATTATGAATTTTACGTTTTTAGTTGTTGTTTTACTGACAGCGCTTGCTTTTGTCGGTGTAGTAATAGCCCTTTCGCGTGCTATCTCTCCCCGTTCATACAATCTGCAAAAGTTTGAGGCTTATGAATGTGGTATACCGACACGTGGCAAATCATGGATGCAGTTCCGTGTAGGCTACTACTTGTTTGCCATCCTATTCCTTATGTTCGATGTCGAAACAGCTTTTCTGTTTCCGTGGGCGGTAGTTATGCGCGACATGGGACCACAGGGACTTATTAGTGTTCTCTTCTTCTTTATCATTTTAGTTCTGGGTCTTGCTTATGCCTGGAGGAAAGGAGCTTTGGAATGGAAATAACCAAAAAGCCAAAAATAAAATCTATTCCGTATGATGAGTTTATCGACAATGAATCATTGGAAAAGTTGGTCAAGGAACTTAATGCAGGAGGAGCCAATGTTGCCCTCGGAATACTTGACGACTTTATCAACTGGGGACGCAGCAATTCACTGTGGCCGCTTACCTTTGCAACCAGTTGCTGCGGTATCGAATTTATGGCACTGGGTGCCGCGCGTTATGACATGGCCCGCTTTGGGTTTGAAGTAGCACGTGCCAGTCCGCGCCAGGCTGATATGATTATGGTATGCGGAACAATCACCAATAAAATGGCTCCGGTACTGAAACGACTCTATGACCAGATGCCCGACCCGAAGTATGTGGTTGCCGTAGGCGGATGCGCTGTCAGCGGAGGTCCTTTCAAGAAGTCCTATCACGTAGTAAACGGAGTGGACAAGATTCTTCCGGTAGATGTATATATTCCCGGATGCCCGCCACGTCCTGAAGCATTCTATTATGGCATGATGCAATTGCAACGCAAAGTGAAAATAGAAAAGTTCTTTGGTGGAGTAAACAGAAAAGAGAAGAAACCGGATTATTTAAAAAATGAAGAATGATTCTACATTCTGTAATTTAAAGGATTTATGCAAGAAATACAATTTATAGCTCCTGCAGCGTTACACGACGAGATGCTGCGCTTGCGAAATGAAAAACAAATGGACTTTCTCGAAAGCCTCACCGGTATGGACTGGGGAGTAGCCGATGAGAAAGACGCTCCGGAAAAACTCCGCGGCTTAGGCGTAGTCTACCATCTGGAATCTACCATTACAGGCGAACGGATAGCACTAAAAACAGCGACAACCAACCGCGAGCTACCGGAAATTCCATCTGTCAGCGATATCTGGAAGATAGCCGACTTCTACGAACGTGAAGTTTTCGATTATTATGGTATCACCTTTGTCGGTCATCCTGACATGCGCCGGCTGTATCTGCGTAACGACTGGATAGGTTATCCTATGCGTAAGGATAACGATCCGGAAAAGGATAACCCACTGTGCATGACCAATGAAGAGACGTTTGACACGACTCAAGAAATAGAACTGAACCCGGACGGAACCATCAAGAACAAAGAGATGAAGCTGTTCGGTGAAGAAGAATATGTAGTCAACATCGGTCCGCAACACCCTGCTACTCATGGTGTAATGCGCTTCCGTGTTTCTCTGGAAGGTGAAATCATTCGTAAAATTGATGCAAACTGCGGTTATATCCACCGGGGTATCGAAAAAATGAATGAAAGCCTCACTTATCCTCAAACATTAGCATTAACAGACCGTCTGGACTATTTGGGTGCACATCAGAATCGTCACGCATTGTGTATGTGTATTGAAAAAGCCATGGGCGTTGAGGTCAGCGAACGTGTGCAGTACATCCGTACCATTATGGATGAGTTGCAACGTATCGACTCTCACTTGCTGTTCTACTCTTGTCTTGCTATGGACTTAGGAGCATTGACAGCATTCTTCTATGGATTCCGTGACCGTGAGAAGATTCTCGATATCTTTGAAGAAACTTGCGGCGGACGCCTGATCATGAACTACAATACGATTGGCGGTGTACAGGCTGATCTTCACCCTAACTTCGTCAAACGAGTAAAAGAATTCATTCCTTACATGAGAGGAATCATCCACGAATATCACGATATATTCACAGGTAATATCATCGCACAGAGCCGTATGAAAGGCGTCGGTGTGTTAAGCCGTGAAGATGCCATCTCTTTCGGTTGTACCGGAGGTACAGGCCGTGCATCAGGATGGGCGTGTGACGTACGTAAACGGATGCCATACGGTGTATATGACAAAGTCGATTTCAAAGAAATCGTTTATACGGAAGGTGACTGCTTTGCCCGTTACCTGGTGCGTATGGATGAAATCATGGAAAGTCTGAACATCATCGAGCAATTAATAGACAATATTCCCGAGGGACCTTATCAGGAGAAGATGAAACCTATCATCCGTGTTCCGGAAGGCAGTTACTATGCTGCAGTAGAAGGAAGTCGTGGTGAATTCGGTGTCTTCCTGGAAAGTCAAGGTGACAAAACGCCTTACCGCCTGCACTACCGTGCTACGGGATTGCCGCTTGTTGCTGCAATTGACACCATCTGCCGGGGAACGAAGATTGCCGACTTAATTGCTATTGGCGGAACAATAGATTATGTCGTTCCGGATATTGATAGATAAAAAACAAATATTAAAAACAAGTATTAAGTAACAAGTATTAAGTAGTAACCGACAATATGACGCAAGAGATCATTTTTCGCATGGAATTAATATTTAATACTAAAAAACCCAATACTTAATTATTAAGAATATATGTTCGACTTTAGTATAGTAACAAACTGGATACATGAGCTACTGCTCTCCATTATGCCGGAGGGATTAGCCATCTTTATAGAATGTGTAGCTGTCGGCGTGTGCCTCGTAGCACTGTATGCCATCCTGGCTATCATATTGATCTACATGGAGCGTAAGGTCTGCGGTTTCTTCCAGTGTCGTCTTGGCCCGAACCGTGTTGGTAAATGGGGTTCTATCCAAGTGGTCTGCGACGTACTCAAAATGATGACCAAAGAAATTTTCATGCCGAAAGGTGCCGACCATTTCCTCTACAATCTTGCTCCATTCATGGTGATTATCGCTTCATTCCTGACATTCGCTTGTATTCCTTTTAATAAAGGTGCGGCGATTCTGGACTTTAATGTGGGCGTGTTCTTCCTGTTGGCAGCTTCCAGCATTGGAGTTGTCGGTATTTTGTTGGCCGGTTGGGGTAGTAACAACAAATTCTCTTTGATCGGTGCCATGCGAAGCGGTGCACAGATTATCAGTTACGAACTTTCTGTTGGCATGAGTATCATGACGATGGTAGTGCTGATGGGAACAATGCAATTTTCTGAAATCGTAGAAGGACAAGCCGATGGCTGGTTTATCTTCAAGGGACATATTCCTGCAGTCATTGCTTTCATCATCTATCTGATTGCCGGAAATGCAGAATGTAACCGCGGACCGTTCGACCTTCCTGAAGCGGAAAGTGAACTGACAGCCGGATATCATACTGAATACTCCGGTATGGGTTTCGGTTTCTTCTATCTGGCAGAATACTTGAATCTGTTTATCGTAGCCAGTGTTGCCACCACTATCTTCCTGGGAGGATGGATGCCGCTGCACATCGTTGGTTTGGATGGATTTAACACTGTAATGGATTATATTCCAGGCTTTATCTGGTTCTTCGCCAAAGCATTCTTTGTGGTATTCCTTTTGATGTGGATCAAATGGACTTTCCCACGTTTGCGTATCGACCAGATCTTGAATCTGGAATGGAAATATCTGGTCCCAATTTCTATGGTAAATCTATTATTAATGGCATGCTGCGTAGCTTTCGGCTTCCACTTTTGATAAATGAAAATTATGGAATATAAAGATAAAAAATATACGTACTTAGGTGGTCTGGTGCATGGCATCAGTACACTGGCAACGGGTATGAAAACCAGCATCAAGGTATACTTCCGTAAGAAAGTGACCGAGCAATATCCCGAAAACCGGAAAGAGCTGAAAATGTTCGACCGTTTCCGTGGTACGCTGAATATGCCCCACAATGAGAATAATGAACATCGCTGTGTAGCTTGCGGACTGTGCCAAATGGCTTGTCCGAACGATACAATCAAAGTGACCAGCGAAACCGTCGAAACAGAAGATGGAAAGAAAAAGAAAATCCTGGCAACCTATGAATATGATCTGGGTGCCTGTATGTTCTGCCAGCTCTGTGTCAATGCTTGTCCGCACGATGCCATCACGTTCGATCAGAACTTCGAGCATGCAGTCTTCGACCGGACGAAACTTGTCCTGAAGTTGAATCACGACGGTAGTAAAGTAATAGAAAAGAAAAAAGAAGTTTAGATATGGGATCAACACTTGAAACAGTAGTATTCTACTTTTTGGCAGCATTTATTATTGCTATGTCCATCATGACGGTGACTACCCAACGTATCGTACGCTCGGCTACCTACCTGCTCTTCGTGCTCTTCGGCACGGCTGGCATCTATTTTTTGCTGGGTTACACCTTTCTGGGTTCCGTTCAGATAATGGTTTATGCCGGTGGTATCGTCGTTCTTTATGTATTCTCCATCCTGTTGACCAGCGGAGAAGGTGACCGAGCCGAGAAAGTGAAACGAAGTAAGCTCCTGTCCGGGCTCATCACAATGATTGCCGGTTTAGCAATTATCCTGTTTATCACGTTGAAGCATAATTTCATGCAGACAGCTAATCTTGCCCCGCATGAGATTAACATTCATGCTATCGGGAACGCCCTGCTTAGCAGTGACAAATACGGCTATGTATTGCCTTTTGAAGCTGTCAGTATCTTGTTGCTGGCTTGTATCATCGGTGGTATCATCATTGCACGTAAAAGATAAATAAGTATTAACTATCAAAATAGAGTTCGAATATGATACACATGGAATATTATCTGGTAGTTTCTACCATCATGATGTTTGCAGGAATCTATGGATTCTTTACCCGCCGCAACACGCTGGCCATCCTGATTTCTGTAGAGTTAATGCTGAATGCCACGGACATCAACTTCGCCGTGTTCAACCGTTTTCTCTTTCCGGAAGGAATGGAAGGCTACTTCTTTGCACTCTTTTCCATCGCCATCTCGGCTGCGGAAACAGCAGTAGCCATTGCCATCATGATTAACATTTATCGTAACCTCCGAAGCATCCAGGTACGCAACTTGGACGAGCTGAAGTGGTGATTTGTTTCATGCCTTGGAACAAGGTGTTCCACACCGGGAAACAAAACGTATGGTCCGAGTATAGCAATGAAATATTACGGGACCAAGAGCAAATAATAATAAATCAAGTAATAAAAATAAAACTGTATGGAACTAACAATTCTAATACTCCTTCTTCCTTTCTTCTCCTTTCTCATATTGGGAATCGGAGGTAAATGGATGTCCCACCGGACAGCGGGTACAATCGGTACGCTGATACTGGGAGCAGTAGCAGTACTATCCTACGTTACAGCTATCCAATATTTCTCCGCTCCACGACTGGAAGACGGAACATTCGCCACACTGATACCTTACAACTTCACGTGGCTTCCTTTTACAGAGACCTTACACTTCGATTTGGGCATCTTGCTCGATCCTATATCAGTAATGATGTTGATCGTCATCTCTACAGTGTCACTGATGGTACATATCTACTCTTTCGGTTACATGAAAGGAGAAGTCGGTTTTCAACGCTATTACGCTTTCCTATCCCTGTTTACCATGTCTATGCTGGGATTGGTCGTCGCAACCAACATCTTCCAGATGTACCTTTTCTGGGAGCTGGTGGGTGTAAGTTCTTACCTGTTAATCGGTTTTTATTATACAAAACCGGCTGCCATCGCTGCTTCCAAGAAAGCGTTTATTGTTACTCGCTTTGCTGACTTGGGCTTCCTGATCGGTATCCTGATTTACGGATATTATGGCGGCACATTCGGATTCACCCCGGATACGGTATCCTTGATTAGCGGTGGAGCTTCCATGCTTCCGCTGGCTCTCGGATTGATGTTTGTCGGCGGTGCCGGTAAAAGTGCCATGTTCCCATTGCATATCTGGTTACCGGATGCCATGGAAGGTCCTACTCCGGTCAGCGCATTGATTCATGCGGCTACCATGGTAGTTGCCGGTGTATATCTGGTGGCACGTATGTTCCCACTTTTCATTGCATATGCACCGAATACGCTGCATATGGTTGCCTGGGTAGGTGCATTTACAGCATTCTATGCAGCAAGTGTGGCTTGCGTACAATCAGACATCAAACGTGTACTGGCTTTCTCTACCATTTCACAGATTGGTTTCATGATGGTAGCCCTGGGTGTTTGTACTTCTATGAATCCGCACGAAGGAGGTTTGGGCTACATGGCTTCCATGTTCCACCTTTTCACACATGCCATGTTTAAGGCATTGCTCTTCCTCGGCGCAGGTAGCATTATTCATGCTGTACATTCTAATGAAATGTCCGCTATGGGAGGTTTACGCAAATATATGCCGATCACCCACTGGACATTCCTGATTGCTTGTCTTGCTATTGCCGGTATTCCTCCATTCTCGGGCTTCTTCTCGAAAGATGAAATTCTGGCTGCTTGCTTCCAATACAGCCCTGTAATGGGATGGGTGATGACAGTCATCGCTGCAATGACTGCTTTCTATATGTTCCGTCTTTACTACGGTATTTTTTGGGGAAAAGAAAACAAAGAACTCCATGCACATCACACACCACATGAAAGTCCGCTGGCTATGACTTTCCCATTAATGTTCCTGGCAGTAGTAACTTGTGGAGCAGGATTTATTCCTTTCGGACATTTCATTAGTTCGAATGGTGAATCTTACTCTATCCATCTTGATCTGTCAGTAGCTATTACAAGTGTTGTTATTGCGGTTATTTCGATTGCGATCGCTACATGGATGTACAAGAATGCGAAACAGCCTGTTGCCGATTCATTGGCAAAACGATTCAAAGGTCTACACAACGCAGCCTACAATCGCTTCTATATTGATGATATCTACCAGTTTATTACGCATAAGATTATCTTCCGCTGCATCTCTACTCCTATCGCATGGTTCGACCGTCATGTAGTGGATGGATTCTTTGACTTCCTGGCATGGGCCACCAACACAACAAGCGACGAAATCCGTGGTTTGCAGAGTGGTCAGGTACAACAATATGCGTATGTGTTCCTTTGCGGTGCACTGGCACTTATCCTACTATTAATCTTATAAAGCACAGAACGATATGAATTTCTTATCAATATTCGTACTTATCCCCTTATTGATGCTGGCCGGACTCTGGGCAGCACGAGGAATCAAAGCCATCCGGGGGGTTATGGTTACTGGCGCATCGGCACTTCTGATTGCCTCCGTCGTACTTACATTCCTGTATCTGGGAGAGCGTAGCGCCGGAAACACGGCAGAAATGCTTTTCCGTGCAGATACGCTTTGGTATGCCCCGCTTCACATATCTTATTCAGTAGGTGTTGACGGAATTTCGGTAGCCATGTTGTTATTGTCTGCTGTCATCGTATTCACCGGTACATTCGCTTCCTGGCGTCTGCAACCGCTGACGAAAGAATATTTCCTCTGGTTCACCCTGTTGTCTATGGGAGTATTCGGATTCTTTATATCCATTGATTTGTTCACCATGTTCATGTTCTACGAAATTGCGTTGATACCGATGTACCTGTTGATTGGTGTATGGGGATCAGGACGTAAAGAATATGCAGCGATGAAACTGACCCTTATGTTGATGGGCGGTTCCGCTTTCCTGTTGATCGGTATTCTCGGAATCTATTTCGGCTCAGGGGCAACCACCATGAACCTTCTTGAAATTGCACAGTTGCACAACATACCTTTTGCACAGCAATGCATTTGGTTCCCGCTGACTTTCCTCGGCTTCGGTGTATTGGGCGCGCTTTTCCCGTTCCACACATGGAGTCCTGACGGTCACGCTTCCGCCCCGACTGCCGTATCTATGCTTCATGCCGGAGTATTGATGAAACTGGGAGGTTACGGATGTTTCCGTATCGCCATGTATCTGATGCCGGAAGCAGCCAACGAACTTTCATGGATATTCCTGATATTGACAGGTATCTCTGTAGTTTACGGTGCATTCTCCGCTTGTGTACAGACCGACTTGAAATATATCAATGCTTATTCATCCGTATCTCACTGCGGACTGGTTCTTTTCGCCATTCTGATGCTGAACCAGACAGCAGCAACAGGAGCAATTCTTCAGATGCTTTCACACGGATTGATGACAGCCTTGTTCTTTGCTCTGATCGGTATGATATATGGACGTACACACACACGTGACGTTCGCGAACTTGCCGGTTTAATGAAAATCATGCCGTTCCTTAGTGTATGTTATGTGATTGCCGGTCTTGCCAACCTCGGTCTGCCAGGATTAAGTGGTTTCATTGCCGAAATGACCATCTTCGTCGGCTCTTTCCAAAATAACGACCAGTTCCACCGCGTACTGACTATCATCGCCTGTTCTTCGATTGTGATTACCGCAGTCTACATCCTGCGTCTGGTAGGTAAGATTCTATACGGAACCTGCACCAACAAACATCATCTCGAACTGACTGATGCAACTTGGGACGAACGTGTAGCCGTTATCTGCCTCATCGTTTGTGTTGCCGGACTAGGTATGGCTCCATTCTGGGTTAGCCACATGATTGGTGAAAGCGTATTACCTGTTGTCTCACAACTAATCCCCTAACTCATAAATCATAATTCTTAATTCATAAATAAACAAGATGGATTATTCACAATTTCTATATATGCGAGAAGAGCTGTCGCTCATAGCTGTTTTACTGCTGCTATTTCTAGCTGACCTCTTCATGAGTCCGGATGCACACAAAAATAGTGGGAAAGCACGCCTGAACACAATGTTGCCCGTTATTCTGATGGCTATCCATACGGCTATCAACTTGATCCCGGGGACTGCTGCCGATGCCTTCGGCGGTATGTATCACTATGTACCGATGCACACAGTTGTTAAATCAATCCTGAACGTCGGTACACTGATTGTTTTTCTGATGGCGCACGAGTGGATGAAACGAGAAGATACTTCATTCAAACAAGGAGAATTCTATGTACTTACACTCTCTACCTTGTTTGGTATGTACCTCATGATTTCCGCCGGACATTTCCTGATGTTCTTCATCGGACTCGAAACAGCTTCTATTCCAATGGCAGCATTAATAGCCTTCGATAAATACCGTCATAACTCTGCCGAAGCAGGTGCCAAATACATTCTGACAGCTCTTTTCTCCAGTGCATTGCTGTTGTTTGGCCTGTCAATGCTCTATGGTTCTGCCGGAACTCTTTATTTCGATGACCTCCCTGCCCATATCGACGGAAATCCGTTACAGATCATGGCATTTGTATTCTTCTTCACAGGAATGGCATTCAAGTTATCACTGGTTCCGTTCCACTTATGGACAGCAGACGTTTACGAAGGCGCTCCGAGTGCAGTTACCGCTTATTTGAGTGTTATATCAAAAGGATCGGCAGCATTTGTATTATTGGCTGTCCTTATCAAAGTATTCGCTCCAATGATCAATGACTGGCAGGAAGTACTTTACTGGGTAACCATCGCTTCTATCACTATTGCCAATATATTTGCTATCCGTCAGCAAAATCTGAAACGCTTGATGGCGTTCTCCAGTATTTCGCAAGCGGGATACATTATGTTGGGCGTTATCGGAGGTACAGCACAGGGCATGACAGCTTTGGTATATTACGTACTAGTGTACGCTGCTGCCAACCTCGGAGTATTTGCCGTAATTACCATCGTGGCATTACGCAGTCAGAAATTCACGCTTGAAGATTACGCAGGACTTTATAAAACAAATCCGAAAATCGCTTTCCTGATGACCTTGTCTCTGTTCTCATTGGCAGGTATTCCTCCATTTGCCGGATTCTTCTCTAAGTTCTTTATCTTCATGGCTGCTTTCGATGCAGGTTTCCACTTGCTGGTATTCATCGCATTGGTAAATACAGTGATTTCATTGTATTACTATCTGCTGATTGTAAAAGCAATGTATATCACTCCTTCCGACAACCCGATTCCTACTTTCCGCAGCGACCGTTGCACAAAATGGGGACTGGCACTTTGCACGCTGGGTATTATCGGACTGGGTATCGCAAGTATCGTATATCAGTCTATTGATAAACTGTCGTTCGGAATTTAAACGAACTACCTTTATATAAAAGAAACGGTCTTGGTTTAGATGTCGACTGACATAAAACCAAGACCGCTTCTTTTATATAAAAGTTTCTTTACTGGGCACAACACATCTCTTCCACCACAATTACTCCGGGAATAGTAAACCAGAACCGTGATCCTTTTCCTTTTTCAGAGTCAACGCCAATACATCCTCCCAATTGTTCAACTATGCTCTGACAGATAGAGAGTCCCAATCCAGTGCCGTGTACAAAAGAATTAAGCTTCACGAAGCGTTCAAAAATATGCGGTAACTGCTCTTTATCAATACCAATACCCGTATCTTCGACATAAAACTCCAGTTCTCCTTCTTTTAGTTTATATCCAACATGAATACTCCCTTCGGAGGTAAATTTCATTGCATTATTAACAAAGTTAGAGATTACTTGATGTATACGGTTACGGTCACTAATGACATGACAAACCGGAAGATGATCATCAAATACCAGCTCCACCTCCTCTTTCGCTTTCATGCGCATAGAGCGGACAATATCCTCACACAACAAGTTTACATCTACATCCCCATTGGTAAATTCAAACGTACCAGCTTCAATCTTTGATAAATCAAGTATATCTGAAATAAGTTGCAGCAAGAGATCATTATTCTCACGTACAATCTTAACATACTCCTGACGTTCTGCCAGGTCTGCAGTTTCCACCAGCAAGTCGGAGAAGCCAACAATAGCATTTAGCGGTGTACGGATTTCATGACTCATATTTGCAAGGAAAGCACTTTTCAAGCGATCCATCATCTCCGCTTTATCGCGTGCCTGAATCAGTTCAGCTTCGGTTTCTTTCAATTCTGTAATGTCATAGTTGATACCGATGATTTCTATTTCGTTTTCCTCCGGTTTATAGTTAGTGACCATCACATTACTACTCACCCAATTCCATTCATTCTTTGTTCCAGGACGACGGATACGCATCTCACCCTGAAAATGCCTTCTTTTTCCATCTCTGACCTCATCATAAAAATCGAGGAAACGTTGACGGTCTTCAGGATGCATATTGGTATAAACACCCACAACCTCATCCAAGAGTGCATCTTCCTCCTCACCTAGATTTTTATACCATTGTTTTATGGCATACCCTTTACGATTCAAAAGATTCAACTTGGCATAACCTACTTTTGCATAATCGGATATCATCAGGAAGAAATTCTCAAAATCACGGATACGATTCATTGCATCAATCCGTTCTGTATTATCAATGCTTATTAAAATATATCCGCTGAAGTTACCCTCATTATCATATAACTTACTAACCTTCGAATATAGTTCTATCACATTAGAACGGTTTGTTTCATAATACCCTTCCGTCTGTTCAAAAGAATAATTAAGCCTGAAATCTACCAAATCTTCATTCCGTACACGATCACGGATGCTCTGCGGTACATTCGGATTCTCAAAAAAATTAACCCCTATCACATCCGATTTATTCACCACACCAAATATCTCCAGATCTTTATTATTCAGATCCATCAAATAGCCGTCCTTATCGTAGATTTCTACCCCTGCCGGGATATTAGCAAAGATATTCTTAAAGAGCTTTTCGCTACGGTCCAATGCCCGGTTAGCCTGCACCGATCCCGTAGAATCGAGGAACAAACCGACTATTTCATCCTTTCCGGGAGAGTAAATAACCCAATGCGTATATCGTTCCGTTCTAGAAAAATACTCATCTTTCTCCCTATAAGAGTTACTTCCCAAAATTTCTTTCAGGAAATCAACTTTTTGGAGATAGTCAGGATGATTTTCAGATGCCAAAGCACCAATGTAGGATTCTAAAGGATGACCAAAGAAGGTTGAACTAACCTCATTCGCGTCCGTCACCCGATAATCACAAGGTTCATTATTCTCGTCACGGATAATGGATATACGTATATATCCCATCGGCATAAAATGAAACAGATTATTCAGGAAAGTCTGTTCACGAACTACCTTGTCTTTAGCCTTACGCAACTCAATACAAATGCTTATGATATTTCCCAATGAGGAGAACCATTGAAAATCTTCATTAGTCCAGTCATGGTAATTTTTCACTAAATCAATACCCATATATCCCCAAACATGGACACCTGCCATCAAAGGAGTAACCATCAAAGATCGAATCCCTTGGACAGCAAGTATCTGATACTCATCGACTGCTTCTTCAGGCAACTGTTCCAATGTATCCAGGACAATAGGTTTTCCGGCTAATATCTGTTCGCTCCACCATCTCGATTGACTGGTAGGTATGCCTTGCAGAGTCTCTTTTTCTGCTGATACTCCTTCGGAAACAACCTCATAAGTGCAGCTATGATGAGTATGACTTTCATCATATTCAAAAATATAAACACGACCTTTTCTATTATAAAGATTCAGAATTTCCTTTAAAATATCTGCTATACAGGAATCAACTTCTTCATCACGGAGAAAACGAAGCAACGACTGTGAAACAAAATTCTGACGGCGAAGCAAGTCATTCACACGTCTCAATGCATCCCTTTGATCTTCTTCCTTAGGAGCCTCAACACGCTGGATTATTCCAAAAGACTTATCACCTCCATTAGCTCCTATACCTTTCTCACGAAAAGCCAGGCGGGTATGTAACCAGACCTCGCCATATTTTGAATGAATAGGGAAAGTTTGTTCGTAAAAGTCCTTATGAATAGAAGTATTTGCCCGGAATTCCCTGGCAATCTGTTTTCGGTAATCTTCACGTATCAAATTCGAAAAATCCGAAACAGAGATAGTGTTACCATCCAACCCCAAAAGGTCACAAAGATAATCGGAACATAAATAATATCCTGCCGTTAAATCTACTTCCCACCACCCGATTTGTGCAAGAGAAGCCATTTTTTTGTATCGTTCGTTGTCTGTTTGCATATTTTGTATCATTGTAAGATAATAGGTCGACAAATATACAAAAAAGGCAATCACTCATACCATAAAGGAGCAAATAAAAAAGCTAAAAGAAGATTACGAAAATAAATAAATAGAATATGGGAGAATCTGTTTATTACAAATTCTCCCATATCTCCTAATTGAAAAAGATACACTTTGCTACTCTATATCTTGCTTATAAGGAAGAGAAATTATATCCGCTCCAAGTGAACAGGGATACATCTGCACCAGTATTCGTAGTTGGCTCGGTAAATGTATTTAATATACCGTTCAGCTTATTCTTAAAACTCAACGTGTGGGTAATACTGACGCTGGAAGCTGCATTTCCTGCACCTTTACTGTCACTCATATCAATCAAATCGATTGTACCACCTGAACCTTTGACAAGGGCATTGGTGATAGTAGCTTTTGCTCCACGACGAATCTTAATCACATCTTGCATACGGTCTACATTATCCGTTGTATTTGCAGCATTATTTACGATCGTCATATTTTCAACCGCAAAGTCCGACTGGCGTAAATGATCCGGATAAATGCCATCCAAGTTACCGTCTGCTTCAATGCCGCGTGGATCTGCTTCTGTACTGGTATAACCGCTTTCCCAAACACCATAGCAGTTTTTCAATTTACCGGAATATCCTTGAGTGAAGTCGAACATATCATCATCCGGGTTCACAGCCAACAGGTTGGTTACATTCACCGTACCGCCAAAGAATTCGACGGCATCATCCGCACTCTCAAGAATGTAGATATTCTCAATCCTAGTACCATTTCCAACGCCATTCAGTGTCAATCCGTTGTGTTCGATATCAGCAGTAGAGCGGGCACCGGCATAGCAGATTTTCACATAAGTCAGTGAACCGGAATTGTCATTATCGACACTACCACCGTATTTATAGTTATTGTCGATTTCCGTCAGACCTATATCACTCTTATTAGCGTTCGAACCGGAAATCGGAGCTTTACCATTGATAATAATTCCTCCCCAATAACCGGATGTAGGAGTTGTTGAATTGGCTGTGAAAACAATCGGTTTATCAGCTGTACCGTCAGCATAAAGTTTACCGCCTTGTGCTACCAGCAGATAACTGCTGAAACCTTCGCGAGCCTTAATCGTTGTTCCGGCAGGGATATTCAAACGCCCTCCATTTTCAATTACTACCGTTCCGTTCAGAATATATTCCTTAGCTTCCAGTGTCTGTTCTCCGGTCAGCGTGCCGGACAGGATATTTTCACCCACAACAATAGAACTACCGGTCCCACCGTTGTTTCCACCATCTCCGTTACCATCACCGTCTCCGTCACTATCACTGCTACATGCAGTCAATGTAAGTGTTGTTGCCATAACGGCAAACGTCATAAAGTTCACAAACAATCTTTTCATTTTGCTTTCATTATTAGTTAATAATCTTATTTCATCACCCGGCTTAGAATGTACACGACACTCCCAGGCTTATATTTATTCCTTTCTTATAATCATTCAGTATCACCTTTTCTCCGTTTTCGTTCGCTTTGCGGCTTAACTTATAAGAGGGATTCAACAAGTTACGAGCTTTCAGGTTAAGTGAAAGATGCTTGTTCAGTTTGGCTTGAGACACAAAATCCAATGTCAGGATTCCCTGTTCCATCATATCCTGATAACCCTGTGTACCAATGGTATATATCTTATCACTCACATAATTAAGTACCAATGTATTGACAAAACTACGTTCTCCTTTCATGAAGTTATGCGAGAGGTCGAAATTAACAATCCACGGTGCAGCTCCTTCCAGTTGCGAACCGGTAGTAACCGTTGCCAAAGGCATTTTTGCATTCGTGTAGATATAAGAGCCATTCAATCCCAAAGAGAGTTTATTCATTCCGTGCGCAGCATTACTCACCGGACGGACAAACAGATTCTTACGTATTTCCACTTCCACTCCGGCTACAGTTGCCTTATCCGCTATATTCTCATAAGAAAGATAACCTCCGGCGCTTGCCACTTCTATGCGGGATATTGGATTCTTGGTAAGTTTATAGAAAGCCGTGAGAGAAATCAACTCGGTCGGAGTGGGATTAAAGTCCCATTTCAGATCAAGGTTATAATTATCCGAAGGTTTCAGATTAGGGTTACCCTGACTGTTGAAGTTCACACCGACATAACGATAAGGAGATATTTCCTTTGCCTGCGGAAGCGTATATGTTTTACTAGCTCCCAAGCGAAGCGAGTTTTTATCATTCAGATTGTATTTGAGATTCAAGCTGGGCAGGAAATAATCTTTTTGAATGGTATTGTTCCCTTTAGAACCTCCACGATTCACATTATAATCCACTTCAATATCTACCTTGTCGTATTTCATTCCCAGATTCACAATCCAACGGGGAGCAAACTGGTAGGTAGCCTCGACATAAGCAGAATGGATATTCTTTTTTACGGTATATTCATCTATATTCTTCTGTATCTTGAACCAGTCGGAAGCAAAGTTTTCCTGATTATAATAATCGTCAAGCGAGAAGTCATCCAAAGAAGGGATGGTAGAAACATGTCCTACAGTCAGGTTATACTCCGTAGCTTTGAAGTTATCATCTACGAACCTGCCTGTATATCCGAAACGGACATTCGAAATCTCTTCTATATTATCTTTCAGACGATAGACTAAACCTGCTTTTACATTCAAGTCGTCTTCATCTAAAGTTGAGAAGTAGCGCTGTTGTGAGTTACCCCTTAGCAACGTATAGCCATCTTCCGCTTTAGTCAGGTTATTGATACGACGATCCGGTTCATACCCTTTCACCATATTATAGGAAGCACCTGCATCGAGACTTAATGATTTGCTCAATCCCCAGTTAGTCATCAGTTGGTTAACGATCAGCATATTATCATTCGTTTGTTGACGACGGGTGAATCCGAGGTTTTCATAGTCGTCACTAAAAATCGAGTTCTTACCGTTGTAATCACCTACCGACTGAGTATTGGCATGAATCATCATAAAATTATAACTGATGTGATGACGGTTCTGCATATCGTAATCCACATTGGCAAGTGCCAGTTGACTGATATTCTCCGCATACTTCTTACCATTCATATCTTTGTAGACCGTACCACTGGTAGTTGTATTACGTATGATTTCATCCGTATACTGATAGTCCGTCGTATGCCCGGCAGTCAGGAAGAAAGAAAGCGGATTTTTGTCTTTTCCGACATAGAATCGTTTACCTCCGGAAATACTGTAACTCCGGTTGATTTGAAAATGTTGAGCGGAAGGATCTAACTTATTTCGGAAGTTCCATGAGTTTTCATCGGCAGGTTCGGTGCGATTGGCAAAGCCCATGAAGTTCACTCCATCCTGTTTCAGAAAATCGGCTGCTACCGTTTGTGTATTTAAACCACCGGAAATGCCGAATCCCAAGTTACCGCTGCCAATTAGTTCTTTGGATACGATATCAATAGTTGCCCCTCCGACATCGCTACTGCCTCCCGCATTGAATGCTTTATTTACACCTACAGACTGAATAATGTCTGTACCGAAAAAATCAAGAGAGATATTCTTATATTCCGGGTCTTCGGAAGGAAGAGCAAATCCATTAAAAGTAGTTGCATTGTACCGGTCTCCCAATCCACGGACAAAAACATTTTTCACTCCGTCTTGTTTAGACACTCCGGCAACTTTCGTCACAGCACCTTCTGCATCCGAAACGCCCTTGCGGGAAAGCTCCCTGACACCAACAGATTGTACGGCAATTACTGCTTTTTGCTGTTCGAGCAACAGCATATTCTCATTTTCCCTATTCTTCTTAGCTACAACCACCACATCGGCAAGTTCCTGCGCATCGGTTTCCAGCTCCAAATTCAGTATCACCAGTTTTCCATTCTCCACACGCACTTTACGGCGCACTTCTGTTTTGTAGCCTACATATTTAATCTCAATATCATACATACCTTCCAGAACGCCCATGCTGTTCAATTCGAAATTACCCTCCATATCGGTCACTGCTCCCGCTTGAGTTCCGAGCAAACGTATCGTAGCTCCTATCAAAGGTTCTTTGGATAGTTTGTCTTTTACAGCTCCTTTAATCTTGATATTGGCAGCTAATGCGGGAAGTACACACAACAGACAAAAGAAGACTGCCACTGAAAATCGGATAAGAAATAGTTTTTTCATCTAACTTTGCTCTACGTTTTAATTACGCAGGCAAAGATAGAGGGCGGGCATTACAACCGTAAGACGAAAAAAATACAATCTATTGAAAGAGTCATTGCAAGATGATGACAAGATGTTACAAACGTATTATCAATCAGTTACAGTATATGGACAACCCGTTTTACAGGCTGATCTAAAATCGCAACTTCGTACATTTATCTCTCATTACGATTAATTTCATGCATAACAAAACCTAATTCTCCGCATCCGATGAATTAGTTCATCAGGAAGAATGAGCTAAATCAGTTTCTTTTTTTTACGGTAGTTTTCACGGAATTCTTTAGGTGAACAACTCTTTTTCTTCTTGAAGATCCGGTTGAAATTGGAAAGGTTATTAAAGCCGCACTCATAACAAATCTCGGCGATGGACATCGTAGAATCTACCAGTAACCGGGAAGCAAAGCCCAGCCGAATATCAATGATATAATCAGAAAGGTTCTTTCCGGTACGCAGTTTGAAGAAGCGGCTGAATGACACATCCGTCATCCCCACCATATCGGCCAACTGCCCCAGACGTATTTCTTCTTGATAATGTGTATTGATATACTCCTGCACTTTCTGCACACGTCGGCTGTCCGAATGGATATCTATCTTGGCAAAAGACGAGCTGGACAAGGTACGTGCTTCTTCTTCAAAGAGAGAAAGTTCATACAGTATCGTCATAAACTTAATGACCGCATAAAATCCTTGTTTCTCGGAAGCAAGCGTATCCAGCAACGGATATATTTTGAGTATGGCAGACATCGGGAAACAAAGCCCTTTTTGTGCTTTATCCAGCATTCGGCGGATAGAGTCGAACTGATTCTTATTGATAAAACTCTTGAAGAAAAGGTCGGAAGAAAACTGAATCGTAATCTCCCGTATCTCTTTCGAATGGCAGTCGTTCTGTTCCCAAACGTGCTCCAAGTCTTTTCCTGTTATCAACACCAAATCATAATCACCTATCACTTCGGAAGAATCTCCCACAATCCGCCTCACTCCGGCAGCTTTTTCGGTAAAATTCAATTCAAACTCGGAGTGATTGTGTATAGGATAAGTGAATTCCGTTTTATAACGCTCCGCAATGTAAAAGCAATCCTTATCTGATAAAGGAGTGATTTCACGGATAATCTGGTTGGATAACGGTGTAGTCATAGTAATAGCAATTTATAAGCGTTTTATCGTTTGATTAGTTTTCTATCTTTACCCCTATCCGATGCAGGTCTGCCCCCGACGGGTTTTGGAAGACACGCAAGTCAAATTCGGGAATAATGGCAAGCACATGATCGAAAACATCTGCCTGTATACCTTCGTAGGCAACCCACACTTTATTGGCAGAAAAGAAGTAAAGTTCCAACGGGATACCTGTTTCGGTGGGCTGAAGCTGACGTACCATGCAGGTCAGGTCTTGATTGACGGTAGGCAGATTCTTCAGATAATTAGTCAGATAGGCCCGGAAAACTCCCAGGTTTGTTTGCCGGCGTCCATTCACTAACACAGAGTTGTCGATATGATGTTCCTTATTATACTCTTCCACTACCTTTTCCGTTTCATCTACATAGTCTTTCAACAGTTGTATCTTCCGGTATTTTGCCAACATTTCCGGCGTACAGAAATGCACACTAGTCATATCTATATTGATAGAGCGTTTCACACGACGTCCGCCGGATTCCTGCATTCCCTGCCAGTTTTGGAAAGAATCACTAATCAATAGATAAGGAGGAATGGTGGTGATGGTATTATCGAAGTTACGTACTTTAACGGTATTCAATGTTACTTCTATCACTGTACCGTCCGCACCATATTTCGGCATCGTAATCCAATCGCCCACCTTCAGCATATTATTGGCGGAAAGTTGGATGCCGGAGACAAATCCCATGATACTGTCCTTGAAAACCAACATCAGAACCGCAGCGGAAGCTCCCAATCCGGTCAGCAACACCACCGGACTTTGCTTTATCAGAATACTGATAATGACGATAGCCCCAATAAAAAAAAGAATGACTTGCGCTGTCTGTAAAAGTCCCTTCAATGGTTTGTCTTTATATTGCTCGCGCGCGCTATATACCAGATACACAGCCGTAAACAAAGCACTGACGAAGCGAAGAAAGACTGCAAGGATATAAATCATACAAAGTCTTCGAAGAAAATCAAGCAAAGCAGAGTCTGCATGTTCGGGGAAGGCAATAGGAATAGATATATAAATCAATATAGGTGCCACCATCCTGCTGATGTTCACCATTACTTTATCATTAAATACAATATCATCCCAAGTAGCTTTTGTCTGTCTCACCAATTTGGCTACGGTACGCAAAATAATCTTGCGGCAAATCAGATTGGCCAGTAATGCTATTCCAATAATAAACAATAAGATGATAAAGTTATCAATCTTATCAGCCATAGCTTCATCCACTCCCATCGAGAGCAAAGCATGATTCACTTCTTGAATCACTACATTACCTGCCTCTTCCGGTTGCCCGTTTGCCAATGCTACACTCACTGTATCAACCACTTCTTTTACTTCTTTCATAAGCAATCGTCTCTCTCTTTTTTAGTTTTTCCTTTATTTATGATCTCTGTTTCTTTTCTTCTTTATTCTTTCCTTCTTCCAAATATTCACTGATATCCTGCCGTAGCCAATCATAATGGAAGAGTCGTTTGTAGGCTACATTCTTCTTGAGCATGATTTCTACGTTCACCTGACTATTCTGATAACAAGTCAGTTCGTTTCTGAATTGCTCATTGTGTTCGGCCAGTCGCTTGATTTCCTGTTCCCGCTCACGGCGCAGCACGGTGCAGACCGGAATCAGTAATTTCATTACCACATTATCCATCACATGGTGTCCCTGCATATACAAGTAAGTAGTTTCCGGCACCAAGCCCAGCTCCTTAAATTCAGTCCGCAATCCATTCACCTGATTGATGTTATGGGGGAATTTCTTTTCCAACTCTGCCAACTTCTGATTAACCCGTTGTTGAAGGGATTCCAAACTCTTTTCCGGATGTCGGAGATTAATCTCGCGCAAAGAAGTATAGGTATGGAAATCGTACATGGGGAAGGTGTAAGTATCCCGTTGGCGATAAAACCATACGTTCCAGAGAAAAAGCGGATATACAATTTCGGAGTACTTCTTCAGGTAGAAGTTGAAATCTAAAATGGAACGGTCATTCAGCGTAGCCTGCACACATACTTCGTGAAGGCTTTCGGCAAAACAATGATAGTTCTCAATGGCATAGGTATAAGTCTGAAAAATATACCTGTTCCGGTTGATTTTACGGGAGGTATTGGTAGCTCCCTGCAACAGGAAATCATAGTCACTGTCAACACAGGCAATCAGACTTCTCCCCAATTCAGCAGTATTCAGCGTGTTCATGAGTACCATCTTTTTTCCTTTTGCCAGAGAAGTAGCCGAAGGAAGCATCACCTGGAAATAGTGTTCGTCGTCTTCAAACTCTTCAAGCAATGTGCGCCAGAAAGCGATGTCGTCATAGCTTTCTACGTAAGCGATGATACGGCGGCGGGCTTTCTTCGGATAAAGCTTATGGGCAGCATTGAAATAAGAAGAAGTCAGATTATCTCGTAGTGAAGTTGCCATTTGTTTTTATTACAGATTACGATTTACAAATTACAGTTGGAAGAATCCTTGTTGAGCTTGTACCCTACGGTGGTAGATATATCGCTTACTTCTGTCACGGCATCCAGCCAGCCTTCCATAATGACGGCAGGCGAATGGGTAGTCAGGATGATCTGCACATTCGGATTCAGTTCACGTATCATAGCAATCAGTTTCTGCTGCCATTCTATATGAAGCGAGGCTTCCGGCTCATCCATAAACAATACACAATGGCTGTTGTCCTGCACGAGTACGGTCAACAGAATAACCAGCATTTGCTTTTCACCGGACGACAGTTTATAAGGAAATAATAGTTCACCATCCTGATAGAAAGCGATATCGTTCCGTTTCCTGTCTATCTTTTTACGTGTATAGCTGAACAGTTCGTCAATCATATCCTGAAAACGACGTTTGGCTACAGACAATGTAGCTGCCTTACGACGCTCTTCTTCATCAATGCTGGAAAGCATTTCAATCATCTTATTACCAATGTTGACCTGATAATCGAGGTAACGGCGTTGCAACAAATAGAGTTGCCAGTCCAGTTCAGACTTTACATTCTTGTCTGCCATGCGGGCTGTGAAGTCACCCATAATCAGAGGACGGTCGTAGCTCCGGATTACATCATAAGGAATATAGGTTGCCTGAGGATTGTCGAAAAAGAGACGCACTCCGTTCTTCTCATCACTTTTCATTTCACCGGAAAGTTCTTCGAGGTATCCCACCGAACGGTTCAGAATAGTAGTCTTCCCCACTCCATTGATGCCGGAGAGGATGTTCACATCGGGACGCAAGTCCCATCCTATGTTAAAGCGTTCCCATAGTCCGTGTATCTCGATACGACGGATATAATTAGCTTGTTGTTCCATAATATTCAAGTTTAATCAAGGCAAATATAAACAAATCATACGATAAAAGACTACCTTTGCAACCGTTTTCTCTATTTGATTGTTAATGATATCAGAGATATGGTAAAATAAATAGTATCAACATGGACAAAAGTAAGAACCCGTATGGTCATTTGTTTGCACTTACGGCAAACGTTATGTGGGGATTAATGTCTCCCATCGGTAAATCGGCTCTTCAAGAGTTTTCTCCAATTTCTGTCACTACATTCCGCATGGTGGGGGCAGCAGCCGCTTTCTGGATCCTTTCCATGTTTTGCAAACAGGAACATGTGAATCATCAGAATATGCTGAAAATCTTCTTTGCTTCACTGTTTGCGCTAGTATTCAATCAAGGAGTGTTTATCTTCGGGCTTTCTATGACTTCTCCTATTGACGCTTCTATCGTAACTACCACTCTACCGATCGTAACAATGGTTGTAGCGGCTATCTATTTAAAAGAACCGGTGACAAATAAAAAAGTACTGGGGATTTTTGTAGGTGCTATGGGAGCGCTCATTCTCATTGTGAGCAGCCAGGCAGGAAGCAACGGAAATGGAAGCCTGATTGGCGACTTACTTTGTCTCGTTGCACAAATCAGCTTCTCTATATACCTGACTGTATTCAAAGGATTGTCTCAACGATATTCGGCAGTAACAATTAATAAGTGGATGTTTATATACGCTTCGATATGTTATATACCGTTTTCATATTACGATATTTCCACTATTCAATGGGCTTCTATTTCCACTGTTGCCATTCTACAGGTACTTTATGTTGTATTAGGAGGTAGTTTCCTCGCTTATCTCTGTATCATGACTGCACAGAAACTTCTCCGTCCTACAGTAGTCAGTATGTACAATTATATGCAACCGATTGTGGCTACAATTGCAGCAATTACTATGGGAATCGGAAGTTTCGGCTGGAAGAAAGGGATCGCTATCGCGCTCGTATTCCTGGGAGTGTATATCGTAACACAGAGTAAATCGAAAGCTGACTTCGAAAAGATAGGAAAAGAAGTATAAGCCACACTAACAAAGTAAGCATAACAAGGTGGTAGAAGCTGCTAACACTGCACCAATAAGAGTTTCATAAGGTATTAACTTTAGCCGTTCTTTAAAAGTTAGTTCACAAACGCCGCCAGTGGTATGGAAAAAAGAGCCATGGGGCAAATGATCCAGTACAGTTGCTCCGGAATTTATCATTGCAGCTCCCCATACAGCGGAAATCCCTACTGCTAATATGGTTTCTGCAAAAGAGGCGGATGCAAGAGTACTTCCTGCTGTAGTAGAAGCAGTGGCGGCTGACATCAGTGCCCCTGATACAGGAGCAATCATAACTTCATCAAAGTGTGCTTGCGCCAACAGATTTAATATCCAGTCTTTTAACGTAGAGTTCTTTATTATTCCGGCAATAGTACCAGTAGCAACCAATAAAATAGCAACAGAAGACATCTTTTGCAGTCCATACTCCATACAAGGCAAAAGATTCTTCCACTGTTTCATACAAAGTAATCCACAAAGACCACCTATGGGCAGCGCAATCAATGAGTCAATAGCAATACCTGCAACAGGACGTAAAGCTAAAAGTATAATCGTTACTATAGGAGCTACCAGACTACTGGCAAGTGACGGAAGCTGCCTGTCATCTTGCACTTCCTCCTTTATCTCACGCATCACCATCAATCGCTTAGGAATAAAGCGCACTATCACAAATACCGTAAACAGTAATCCTAAAAAAGCAGGTAAAAGATTAGCTAACATAACTGATGAAAGATCTGCTCCAAAATTATCAGCTGCAATAATCGTATTGGGATTGGGAGAAATGATATTTCCACATTTTCCTCCTCCTATCATAGCTATTAACAATACAGAAGGAGACAATCCTAATCGTTTACCTATGGAAAGAGCTACAGGAGCAACCGTTATAACAGCGACATCTATAAATACACCGACTGCACAAAGTAACATGGTAGCTAAAGCCAAAGCTCCAAATACTCGTTTCTCACCTAATGAAGAGATGATAGCATTGGATAAAGTAGTAGCCGCTCCCGTTTTAATAAGAACGCCAGACAACACTCCTGCGGTAAGAATACGAATAATGGCCGGAGTCACGTCTTTTACTCCCTCCGTCATCATTTTTACTGTTTCCACCAGAGGCAATCCACCTAATAAACCACCGACAATAGCTCCGGCTATTAAACTATAAGCTGGAGCTATTTTTTTGATAATCAAAAATACGGATAACATTAATCCGATTAGAGCACCTATTGTTGTCATGAAAAACTCTTGATTTTATTTCTGATTTAGACTGAATTGCTTTATAATACGTATCAATTGGGTTACAGTACGCTCTACATTATCCAACGTAAACTTCTGCTGCATAGCTTTATCCAAAGATACAGGGGCAGGCTGAATAGATAATACAGCAGTAAATCCCATTTTATTCAGTTGTTCAGTAGCTTCGACCCCACCACCCAAAGCAATGACAGGGACATTTTCTTTCCGAGCTTCCTTCAAAATTCCGCCTAACGCTTTACCCATGCCCGTTTGTACATCCAATTTCCCTTCACCTGTGAAAATAAGATCTGCGTCTTGCAATGCTTCACGAAAATGAAGAATATCCAATATGACATCAATGCCCGACTTTAGCTCTGCCTGTATAAAGGGAAGCAATCCTCCGCCAATACCACCTGCCGCTCCCGCACCTAGAATAAAAGCAATATCCATCTGTTTTTGTCTCTTAATAACCTCGGCATAATGCCGAAGCCCTTCATCCAAACTTATAACATGGTCCGGAGTAGCCCCTTTTTGTGGTGCAAATACATGGGCTGCTCCCTGCAAACCATAGAACGGATTATGAACATCACAGGCCATTGTAAAAGTGGCTTCTTTCAAAGCTGGATGAACAAAGGTTTCATCTATAAACTCAATCGCAGCCAAGTTACTCCCTTTAGGTTCTAATCGTTCTCCCGATTTATCAAAGAAACAAATACCCAAAGCACTTAATATACCCATGCCGGCATCATTGGTTGCACTGCCGCCAAGTCCTACAATAAATTGACGACACCCGCGGTTCAATGCATCCAAGATCACTTCGCCAGTCCCATAAGAAGTCGTATTCATCGGATTGCGTAAAGAAAACGCGACTAAAGGCAATCCGCTTGCTGATGCCATTTCTAAAATTGCAGTAGCTCCATCTTTTGTTATTCCATAAGAAACTTCCACCGGATTCATTAACGGGTCATGTACCTCACAGAGGATCTTATTCACTTCCAAAGCAGTACAAATGACCTCGGTAGTTCCTTCACCACCATCAGCTACCGGAAATTCTAATACCTCACAATAAGGTAGTTCTTTCCGAATAGCCTGCCGGGCGTACCGGGCAATATCCAGTGAGCCTGCTGATCCTTTGAATGAATCAAATGCTAAAATAATTTTCTTCATACAATCTATATTTACATAACAAATTTATTTAGCAGACCACTTATCCGGCCCCAACTCTAATAACCGGCATTACTCCCTCTAAAGAAGCTCCTTTCGTATTTAACGTTCTTTTGTAAATCCAACCATTATTACAAAGGACATAAAGCACATTCATAGCTTCTCCTCCCCATGCAACAGATACAGGTTTCACATTTCCCGGCATGGATAGAATAGCTTCACTTCTTCCATTATAATCACAGATCTGAATACCATACGCCGTTGCCAGATACGTTCTTCCCAAATTATCACAGATTGCGGATGTCGTTTCTGCTCCATCAGATTGATCCGGTACATGAATATAGTAGAATTCCTGCCCATATAGTAAATCCTTATGTTCCTTATTCACCTTATAGCTGAATCCACGCCGCGTGTCATATCCAAAAGCATATAACCAGTTATTGTTGCCACTTAACGCCAATGAATACACACTTTTTAATCCATCTGCCTTTTTTGATAACTCATATTCATTCGACAAATACCAGATTGAAGTAAACAGATCTCCCTGATTCTCTTTTCCAACTATATAGTAACCGCCATCTCTCAAAGCGACAGCATTACATGGACATATTTCAGTCTTTATGTTTTTCCGGATATGCCCATTTTTATCTGCAATGACTAAACCTTTCCGAGATTCATATGCCAACATTTCATTATCTATTCCTATAGCCAGCACCTTTTTATCAATAATCATAGTTTCTCTTTTATCATCAAGCAACTTTGCTCCTTTCTCCGAAGCAACAAGGATTTCTCCTTTATTATTAGAAAGTAAAATAGAGTTATCTTCGATGCTAGACACGACCTGTTCGAAGTTTTTGCCATCCAATAAAACTTGCCTCAACATAGAATTATGTGTTTCCCTTTTGGGTGATGGAGGATTCCCCGGATATCCTTTCCAAAGAAAGCGCATTGCATCCGGAAATAATTGAGTTACATTATCATCACAATGATCCGCATTCTCCGTAAATTGATAGGTGAAGTCATAACCTGCAAAATCCATGGCACGCACCATAGCCTGATTAGCACTCCACCAATCACCAAATGAAGTCCACATATCATGTGAACCACTTTGAAAATAAAACCGAATAGGTTTAGGCTCAAATTTATGAACCAATGTGGAATTCGTAAAAGAACCTCTTAATCCCGTCAGCGAACCGCAAGAGCTATAAACACGAGTGAACTCTTCGGTATTCCAGGCAACATTAAAAGCACAGGCAGCCCCGGAACTACAACCTGTGATCATCCGGTCATTTTTATTTTTCGATAGTATTATACTTTTCCCTTCGGAAGTCTTCAATGATTCGACAAAAGGCAAAAGTTCCTCTAAAACAAACTGTCCAAAACGTGGAGAAGGAGTATCATATTCGTATGTCCTGTTTGCCCGTGGACTATCCGGGTCAAAATCACCTATGACTTGTCCCGGAGAAGCAGCCACTAATATCATCATTGGGATTTCTTTACTGGATATTAGATTGGACACTACAGTATCCGCTCTATAACTCATTCCATCTTGAAACACACAGACACATGCAGGAGTCTTTCCATCATATTGGGCAGGTACATAGATATCTACTTCACGTATCGTACCGGGAAACACAACGGACTTATCAAAATGAGCATAAATATGCCCGCCATACTCTACGCCGACTTTTTTCTTACTATCGGCCGTTAATACATATTTATTCTGTGCCTGACAAAGACAACAGACTAAAAGCAAAAAAAGCATTAATAATTTTCGTATCATAACCCTCTATTTTTTATCGATTAATTACTTTACCCTCTATACACCCAAACAAAATTATGTAAAAAATACCATTATAGCCAACTTGACAAGATATTATTGTATCTTACAATTCTACTTCAACTCACGAGTGTCCGAAGCTCAACAATATTTATGTTCACCTAAAATATAATCAGAATAACTTGATTAATTTCTGATATACACCTTAGCCTTATAAATTCCAGGAGTAGCTATCTTCTTACGACTTGCATAAGAATACGTAAAATTTTGCTCTCCCCCTGCTTCCAAAAAGCCTTTAGATGCATTTACTTCTAAAGAGTCATAAAGACGTCCTACAGCGATCAAAGCATAATTATGCCATGTCTCATCACCATTCAATAAACGAGTAGGGCTCCATTTCCCAGCTTCATAGCCTCCCTCCCATATCTGTTCAAAATATCCTATCTTATTGGGATCATTTGCCGAAATAAATACTTTAAAGTTCATCCCTGCAACCAGAAACTCATCTATATCCGTTTGTATAATCAGGCCGTAAGCCGGTTCATTATTCTTTTCATACACCACTTTTAGCGTATAATCCTTAAATGAGAACACCTGTTGCGTTTCATCACCATACTTCAATATACCACGCATTTTTCCCGAACCTTGATATCGGATAATTAAAGATTGCAATTCTTGCAACACTTCATACGATTTGATTAGAAGAAAATATTCACTCCCGTCCTCTATTGCAAATGGAGCAAAACCAATTGCATCATGTTCGGCAAAAGCATAAAAAGCTCTTCCCGGCTCCATGGTGGATTCCGGGACTAATAAAGGATTATCCGTACGATGGTATTCGGCAACTATTCTTTTAAAATCAGGCAAATAAATATCAGGAGTTAAAATATCAAGGTGACCGGCAGCAGCTTTATATATATCAATGACACGTGAAACGGGTCCACCTGTAGGATATCCTCCCGGCAACTGTTCCGGATATTGTACCAGCCATGCATTGACAAACATGGGTAACGGATATTGTTCTTTTCCTACCTTAACCACTTCATCAATATAGTCGGCATACTGCCATGCCATAAAAAACTCTTTAGTAAAAGGAGTATTCCCAAACACCTCTTTCCATGTACCCGTTTTCAACGAGCCATTACTTTCCCATATCTCTTTTATATGTTGATTCAAGATATCCTTATTAGCACCAAGATAAGTCATCAACTTTTCCGGAACCTTTTTTTCAAACTCTGCTAAAGTCTGTGAACAGTAATCTATTTCCTGAAATACTCCAACCTCGTTCTCCGGTTGGATGAGAATTACCGTACGTTCCTTATCAACCTCCGACAGATATTTCATCAATGCCCCAAACGCTTTTGCATCCGCTTTCTGGGCTTCCCTACAGAAAGGAGAAATCGTTTCAATATTCTTCCCATCTTTATTCTTCACCCGAAAAAAACGTTCCGTATCTTTTTTAACCCAACCCGGCACATAACTCGATTCTCCATTCTTCCAACTGCCAAACCAAAGCAGACAAAGTTTCAAATCATTCTCACGAGCCTTTTGTAGCATTTTATCAACCAAATGATAATCAAAAATTCCTTCTTCAGGTTCTAACAACTCCCAAGTCACAGCAGCCAACACAGTATTCAAATTCATCGATTTGAGGCGTGCCCAAACAGGTTCCATATACTCAACCGTAGAAGACGTGGAATTATGAAGTTCTCCAGCAATCATCAGAAAGGGTTCATCGTTGACCATCAACTGGACTGCTCCCCCATTTTTCTGCAAAAAAGGAATCGTTTTTTCTTCAATCCCTCCCTTATTATCGCATTGTACCATAACAAAGAGAATAATCACACAAATAATATATGATATAAATTTTCTCATTCCCTATTATCTCTTTAACTCAGTGTAAACCGCTTCGTTTGTACATCTCTACTATTACAACCAACCATCACATCAAATTCACCCGGTTCATATACATACTCAATATTATAATTATAAAATTTCAGCATTTCCGGAGTAATCCTGAAGCGAACAGTCTTAGACTCACCAGCTTTCAGATATATTTTTTCATATCCTTTCAGTTCTTTCAATGGACGGGTGACACTCCCTACCACATCACGCAAATAAAGCTGAACGATCTCCTTTCCATCCACTGTCCCTTTATTGGTCACAGTGATACTTGCAGTCAAAAACTCCGTATTGTTTATTACTTCCTTATCCAACGATAACTCTCCGTATTCAAACTGTGTATAACTCAATCCATACCCAAAAGGATATAGAGGTTCATACGTCTCATCAATATACCCTGTCCGATACTTTTCTGATGGTTTTTCTTTATTAGGTGCCCTGCCAGTGTGCTTGTAGCTATACGAAATAGGAACCTGTCCTACACTCCGCGGAAAAGTAGCCGTAAGTTTACCACTTGGATTTACATCTCCAAAAAGCACATCCGCTACCGCATTTCCCGCTTCCGTACCCGGAAACCAGACATTTAAAATAGCAGGAACATTTTCCTCTTCCCAAACCAACGTCAACGGCCTGCCCGCAAATAAAACAAGAACCACCGGCTTGCCTGTACCTACCAGTTTCTTAAGCAAGTCTTTCTGGGCATCCGGAATATTTAAATCGACTCTCGACGTACTCTCTCCAGACATTTCAGCCGCTTCTCCCATCACTGCAATTATAATATCCGATTGATTGGCGATATCCAAAGCCTCTTGTTGAAGCTGACTATCTGTCCGTCCGTCACGCGGGAAGCCTTTTCCCCAATGAGAAGCTCTCTTTTCCAATTCTTCATCATACGTGAGATTACTTCCGCGAGCATAATTGATTTCGGCTTTGTCTCCCACAGCTTCCCTTATCCCCTCAAGTACAGATACAGGAGTATCCAGATCCGCGCTCACAGTCCATGTTCCCAACATATTTCTCCGATTATCCGCCAACGGGCCAATAACGGCTATTTTGCCACTCTTTTGAAGAGGCAAAAGCCGCTCCTTATTTTTTAATAAAACAAAACTTTCAGCAGCCATTTCTCTCGCTGCCCGCCGATGTTCGGGAGTGAACAAATCTTTCTTCGTCCTCTCCTCATTGCAATACTTAAATGGATCTTTGAACAATCCTAATTTATATTTGGCAACTAATATACGGCGGCAAGCCGTATTTATCTGTTCTTCCGTAACTTTTCCCTCATCAAAGGATTTCTTCAGCGTGCTCACCAGTCCCTCACTTGCCATGTCCATATCCAAACCGGCAATAAGTGCCCTAGCAGATACTTCCTGCATATTTCCAATTCCATGCTCCGTCAATTCACGAACAGCATCCCAATCAGACACTACAAAGCCATCAAATCCCCACTGTCCTCTCAACAAGTCAGTCAAAAGCCATCTATTGGCTGCAGCCGGAATGCCCTCTACTTCATTGAATGCACTCATTGCACTGCCCACTCCCGCTTCTACGGCTGCCAGATAAGGTAACATATATTCATTAAACATACGTTGACGACTCATATCAACCGTATTATAATCTTTCCCGGCATCCGGAGCTCCATAAAGAGCAAAATGTTTCACACAAGCCAATATATTGGAATTAGCCGACAAGTCACCCTGATAACCGCGCACGTATGCTTTGGCAATCTCACCACCAAGCCACGGATCCTCTCCAGCTCCCTCGGCAATACGTCCCCATCGTGCATCCCGCGTAACATCCACCATCGGACTGAATGTCCAGCAAATCCCATTGGCACTTGCTTCTACCGCCGAAATACGGGCTGCCTCTTCAACCATATCCATATTCCAGGTTGCCGCCTGCGCCAAAGGAATAGGGAAAATTGTCTTATAACCATGTATCACATCCATCCCAAACAACAACGGAATCTTAAAACGACTATGCTCCAAAGCCAACTGCTGAACTTCCCTGATTTTCTTCACATCCTGAAGATTCAGCAAAGCTCCTACCTCATTCTTTCGTAAACGCTCACCGGTATCCGTATTCTTTACAGGACCGGTAATAACCGCCCCATCAATATTAGGCATATTCAACTGACCTATTTTTTCTTCAATAGTCATTTTACTCATCAGGTTATCTACAAATTTATTCATCTTAGACTCCTGTGAACTCTGTGCCATCATACCACAAACAGGTATCATAGCCAATATCAATACTAAAAATCGTTTCATATCATTTTGTTTTTCCAGATTATTCATTTTGTTATTTCCGTTCCATATATTAACTTCCCAGTGGTATTATACACCCTATTTGATGCATCAAACACTATCGGAGCACAGTCAAAAGTCTGGTCATCGGTGCGCAAATGTATCTCCGTATTCTTTATTATTCCCTCATTAGCAGGTTTTCCCACGCCAAAAACTTTACTGACATAATCTCCATCCGTACTCCAGTTATTCCCCTCGATATAGCAACTATCTATTACACAACCTTCATTGATTCCTGCCCAACTATCGCCATAATACAATACAGCAGGACCCTCATTATTGATAAACCTACATTTACGAACCATCACATCATGTACATCTGCTTCAAAATCAAATCCCTGTCCATCCGGACTCTTCCCCTTAATGGTATTCGAGAACGTACAGTTTTCCACCAAATAGTTGTGTACTCTGGCGCATTGGAATGCAGCTACTCCCCACCACATACCTATACCCTCATAACCAGTCTCATTGACTATGATATTTTCGGCCGTACCGCCCGTGATACAATACAGCATTACCCCTCCCGTACGGTATGAGCGCTGTACATCACAATCCGAGATATTTACATTTAGAAAAGCCTTTGCCGATATCAAATCGTGTCCATGACGTTTCCATTCACTGGTATCATCATAGTCTCTTCCTATCACTTCAATTCCCACATCACAACGATCAAATTTACATTTCGTAATAGTAATATCCGAAAGCAATGTTCGCCCTCCAAAAGCATCCGCTCCACATATACTGACTCCCATCCCATAAATCAAATCCGGAGTAACGGGACGTCCGTTTCGTCCACCGCCAATCGGCTCATCCTTATCTGTTATATCATGAAAGTAGCAATCTTCAATCCATATATATTCATGGTTATACGTGTTTTCCTCCCAAACCACTATTCCTCCATAACAGTCAGAAACTTCCATACCTTTTATTTTATATCCGGCATCATTCACAATCCTTATTCCATAAATAGCATCATGTCCGGGCTTTATATGAGGCCGTGCCCCTTTCCCATAAGAAGAGATAACAATCGGATTTTCCGGCCTGCCACTCCCTACCGGAAACAAAGACTCTTTCAACCATATATCACCCGCCCTCAATAAAAGGCTATCACCAGGAAAGAGTCTTAGCTGCGATGCTTTTGCCAGTGTTTTAAATGCACGTTTCGGAGTCAGTCCGTCATTGGAGTCATCCCCAGTACTCGAACTTACATAATACTTACGTTGTCCTGCTGAAGCCAGCTGATTAATAGTAAGAACCTGATGCCCAGACACAAGCGGATAATTCTGACCTTTCCAGACAAAAGTACCTTTAATGTTTTCCGGCAAATCTACCGTAGCAATCAACTTTCCTTTTTTATCCACCTCATAGTTCACTGCAATATCTCCCAAAGGATGAGGAACGGTTCCTGAAACTTTCTTCAATGTCCCCAAATTAGGAGCAATACGTACCTTGCCAAAACCTGGCGCATCAGAATCAATCCCCAATACAACACGATAAAACTCGATGTTAGGGCTCGCTCCCCAAGCATGACAATCAGAACGGGAGGGTTCAGGACGTTCCGCCCATGTAGTCAATCCCAATGCCATTTGTTCTTTCCATACTCCCAGATACTCCAGCAGTTCATCCCCCAAACCCGCCTTGTTTAAAGCCTGATTCAAATAATAGCGAAAATAGATAGTAACCTGTATTAAATCAGTATCAGTCAACACAGAATGCATCACCTGCCGGGCTTTATCTCCTGTAATCACCCCTGCCAATACTGCCAACGAATTCACATGTTGAGAGAAACTATTGTGTTTATACGTATCAGCAAACAACCCGCGAGAAACATCCCAATATTTTTTCTGTATGGCAACTTTTACAACCGATGCTATCTTCGCATAATGTTCTCCCATAGCCGGAAGTCCAAATGCCTTTTCCATTTTGGCAACAGACTCTAATGTAAGAAGATACATCAAATCCTGTAAAGCAGAGTTTCCATTCTTTTCGCGCACAGGCTCTCCATTAGGAAATCCTTCCGCCCAATCTGCAAAAAACCAATAAGGTACATACCCCAGTGTATGATCCGGTTTCAACCATTGTTCATACCAGGCCAATATAGTACGATAAGCAGGCAGTAATGTTTTCAAATATTCCTCATCTCCCCTGTACATCCAGTAATCATACCCCATTCCTATCCACCAAAGTGAAAACGAAGATATAAATTGATGAGAATTGGTAGGATACCGTCCCATCGTTATTCCATCTGCTACAATCGACTGCCGCCCCTGTTCCAATGCATTCTTCACCATACAAGTATCATGCGTATTATACAATGTTATCATTGCCTGAATACGTGTATCTCCAAAATATTGCAGTTGCTCATAATAAGGACAATCCATGTAGGTTTCATTCGCACACAGCCTGGCTGTTCTCCATCCTATCTCCAATATATTCTCCAGATATTCATTCTCCGGTGCCACAAAACGGGCTTCTCTTACAAACGGATAAGCCGAATAAGTGCTATACAGATCCTCAATGACAAGAGGTTCATTTTTTGTCTCAATCCGTACATCCACATATCTCCAAGTACGCCACCACAAATTAGTATACTCCCTGTCATTCCCACCGTCACATATTATTTCATCCTCATAACCTACAAACATTTTTCCATCCAACTCATTCCTGTTGTCTTTAGCACCTGTAGCGGGATTCGAATAATAGGCTTCTGTGTAACCCAAACGAACTTCCGCCCCTCTTCCCCCGCTAAAAAACATCGACAAATAACCGGTAGTCAGTTGTCCCTGATCCAATATCAAATGAATTTTGCTATTTGCCGGAACAGTAAATGCCAGCTTTTGAGATGGAAAATTCCGGGGTAACCTAACTCCATCCGCTTTTCTAACTTCAGAAAAACGTTCCATTTTATAATCCATTGGCGGTATCGGAGCGGGAACCAAAAGACGTCCCGGATAATCTGCTCCTCCCTTCATAGAACCAGCTAGTTCCTGCCGTGCTTTTATCCAACCGGAATCATCATAATCCGATTGTTCCCATCCCCAGGGATATGATGCAGCATCCAATAATTCTCCGGGACCAGCCACATAATATCCGCAAACGGGAGTTTCCCAAGTACTGTATCCTCCATTTTTGATACAAACCCACGTATCATTTGTATTAACAACAGCTTCCGCCACCGTATTACCTTGCACTATAAAACCTGTCCGATTGAAACTCATTTGTGCCAAAGGCTTTTTATCACCATAATTCCAAACCACAGCAGCCAGCACATTCTTTCCCTGCCTCAAACAGGAAGACAGATCGACAGTCTCAAAATTCCAATTAAATACATTTCCTCTGGCAGGTCCCAACGATACTAAACTTCCATTTATATACAACTTATATCGGTTGTCAGCAGAAACATGTACCCAAAAATGCTTTGGAAGCGTATCCAACTCAAAAGTCTTCCGGAAGTGATATACTCCATAAATATCCACAGGCTCATCAGGCATAGAAATCCAACGTGCCGGCCACTGCCCCATAAACAATGCAGGATTCACCTTTTCACCCTGATATCCCGGCAACCGAATTTGTCCACAGAGCGGAAAATGCATTATTATCAATAACAGTGTTACAAGTGTACGGTTTATCATACTATTTTACATTTCAATCATTAAACATCGTAATTGAAAAGACAACAGGATCAGTGGCAGACTCATCATATATGAGCCTGCCCACTTATTCCCAATCATTTAATCAGCTACTACCTATTGAAAAAAGATCCCAGCTAAAGAGGACAAACGATTAAATTATCGAACAATGCCATTCCTGAATGACCATTGGCCAAACCAACAGTACCTTTAGAGAAGGTAGCATCTGTCAATGTCCCCATCAAATTTCCATCCATATATACCTGAATAGAAGAATCTTTCAACTCTACCCTTATTTTATAAGCTGTCTCTTTCAGCATACTATAACATGGATAACTAGCCAACGGAGAAGTATTTTCAGTGCCGTTTACCACTTTATAAATATCAATTGTACTCCGGTAATTACGAAGCAAATTAACTTTTGCAATATAATAGTTCTTTCCACTATCGTCAGCACAGAACACCAATCCCGGAATGGCAACCTCCGACTTACAAGTTACTTCTGCCTCAAGAAAATAATTTTTCCAGTCACTTCCTCCTTTTGCAAAAACAACCCTATTATTCTCGACGGATAACTTGCCACTGGTTACTGAACTACCTGCCGCATTATCTTTCCATTTTGATAAATCAGAGCCAAATCGTTCCTCAAACATAAGATTAGTGCGTGAAGGACCACCACTATATATTAACTTTCCGTCAGCATCATAAACCCTGTTGGACTCATCAAAAGCCAATGGATAAGAATAAAAAGTAGTAGCTTTATTCCCCATGTGAATTTCAGAATTCTTCACGATACCGCTATTAGCGGGATATCCTATATTAAAAATACGATTATCATCGACTCTATTGTTACCTTCAAAATAGCAGTCGTCTACCACATTACCCGCATTAGCTCCCGGCCAAGTTCCACCAAAACACAATAACCCTGCGGCATCATTATTAAGGAATCTGCATTTACAAACCGTCACGTTCTGGTTGTCCGACTCAAAGTCAAACCCTTGTCCGTCGGGACTGCTACCCTTTATCGTATTAGAGAATGTACAATTTTCAATCAAGGAATCACTAACACGGGACACTTGGAACCCAGCTACTCCCCAATACATGCCGACTCCCTGATATCCGGTTTCGTCAACCAACAAATCACGGGCATCCAGTTTACTCACACAACTGATACAAATTCCTCCAGTACGATAAGAACGGGTAACATCACAATTGGCTATTTTCACATCATAAAAACTGTTCGATGTCGTTTTATCTTTTCCATGATAGTTCCACTTTCCTGAAAAATCATGATCGCGGGAAATAAACTGAATACCAACATCACAACGGTCTATCTTCGTATTACGGATGGTGATATCTTCACAAATCCGGCTATTACCGTAAGCGTCAGAACCATTAATACAAATACCCGAAGCCATTACCAAATCCACAGGCATTTTCTGATCCCATCCACCACCCCATCCGGTAGTAGTTCCTGTTACCTGATGCACATAACAATCCTCAATCAGAATATACTTGTGGTTATACGTATTCTCATACCAGAATACAATCCCACCATAACAATTCATTATTTCCAATCCACGAATTTCATACCCGCTTCCATTCACAATCCGGATACCATATATCGTATTGTTATTATATCCCGGACTGATAATAGGCTTGGCCCCTGTTCCATACGCTCCAATCACAATCGGCTTTTCTTTCGTTCCGCTTCCTTTGGGCATCAACATTTGCCTTTGCCATACGTCGCTTGCACGCAACAGCAACCTGCTTCCCGGTTTCAGTTCCAATTGAGAAGCTTTAGTCAATGTCTTGAAGGGCGTATCTTCACTTAATCCGTCATTTTCGTCATTTCCCCGGCTAGAACTTATATAATAAGTTTTTCCATCAGCTGCTGATATTATATATGGAGCCGAATAACCAACTGATGTTCCTTTATCTCCCTCCACGGTAGCTTTTACTTTATATTCACCTTCGGATAAAGTTGAAGATAATTTTAAAACAAAAGCAGCCTTATTATCTGTCAGCTTTCCTGTTTGTTTTACCGAAGTTTCCAACGAGTGTCCATCTTCAGCTGCAACCAATTCTATCGTAACACCTGCATTATCCTTCACCTGTTCAGTTTCAACATCAACGCTAACTTCCACCTGTTCGCCCACCACAGAAAAATAAGAGCCCAATCTCACAGATGATACAGATTGTACACGTTTGTAAACTTCGATTTCAGCTAATTGCAAGATATAAATATCTTTATATCCCGTCCATTCATTATTCGCAGAATAAAGATTTGTAGCGACCAGACGAACAAATTTTGCATTCACATCAGCAAAGGTATACTTACGAGGCAATGCATCTGTTACTTCTGTATTATTTTCTACAGTAGCTACTATATTCCATTGTTTACCATCAACAGATGTCTGCAAGGTAAAGTCTACAGGAAAACCAGCATGAATGCCATCGTAGCGGGGATACACCCAAATAGAGTTTATCTCCGATTCCTTGGTTAACTCAATCTGAACCCATTCTGTATGATTCTCCGTAAAACCGACGCTACTATAATACCCTTGATTCTCGGCAGCCTCAATTTTTCCGTCAATAAGATAGAAAGGGGCTCGCCCTGAATCAAAACTGGAAGCGATAGCCACACCGCCCAATGCTAAATTCTTCACATCGGGCACTTCTTCAACGGGTGGCTCCGGCGTTGGTTCCGGTGCAGGTTCAACCATATCGTTATCCGAACAAGACAGAACTTGCAGCGAAATCAACACTAGAAACATAAAATTCAAGATTCTATTTATCATATTTTTCTAATTAACAACATTGGTATTGTAAACACAGAGCTCTGCAAATTGCATCAGGTACACATCTTGCCAACCTGTCCACATATTATTATCTGAAAATAACTTAGTAGCTATTATCTTGACATATCCACCATGCACAGTTTCAAACTTAAAAATTTCCGGCGTTGGAGTTTCGGGAGTATATGCAGGAACTGGATAATCTGTTTTTGACACAACCTCTTTCCACTCCTCTCCATCTACCGATACCATTATCCTAAAATCAATAGGAAAACCATCTACCCCTTCTCCACCATATTTAGGATACAACCATACTTCATTAAAATCATCTTCACGCGTCAGCTTCACATTCACCCATTGAGATTCACTAGATGATGAAGAGCGTGTACCGAAGTAAGTCGTGTTGCTATCCGCGAAATTTCCATCAACCAAGAACTGAACCCCATGCCCATCTTCTTCACTAATAGCCTGAACAAATCCTCCTAATGCAAGATTAGGTTCATTCGGGTCTGGCTCCGGCTCTGGTTCCGGGTCAGGATCAACACCTGTTTCATCATTTAAATAGACCTCTATTTCCTTCAACTGTATATAATATACATCTTTATCACCCGTCCACATATTATTAGCTATAGCGAGTTTAGTGGCAGTCAATCTCACATACAAAGCAACCACAGGATCAAAATCAAACTTCTGCGGATCAGCAGTCGCTGCTTCATAACCCGTTTTCTCCACAACAGAAGTCCATGTTTTAGCATCGGTAGAAACCTCCAGCTTAAATTCTTTAGGAAAGCCCTCATTTGCAGCTCTCGGATAAAGCCAGATAGAGTTAATCTTTTGTTTCTGTATCAGTTTTATCTGTACCCATTCTTCATGGTCCACACCAGTCTGATAAGTTCCGAAATATTCTTCATTTCCCTGAATTAAACCATTAATCAACAATGCAGCGCCATGATCGCCATCCTGCTCACTCCCCGACAAAGCAATTCCTCCTTTTGCCAAATTCTCATTTACTTTCTCCACCACATCACCGTCATCGCCATCTCCATTATTGTCCACATCCTGATAAATCTCACCGGGAAAATATCTGTCTTCCGAACAACTTGAAATATAACAAGCACAGAATAACAGAAATACTATATATGCTATCTTTTTCATATTATATTCATTTAAAATTAAAACAATTACCAGCCCTCATTCTGATCAAGTTTCGGATTCAGATCCCTTTCCGCTTCCGGTATAGGCCACAAATAAAATTTCTCCGGGAAAGAACGAGTAAATAATTTTTCACCTGTAAACTGATACACATCATGATTCAATCCAAAAACAGGATCATTGGTATGTGCAGTTCTCCAACGTCTTACATCAAAGAACAAGTGTCCCTCTCCGGGAAACTCATGAAAACGTTCCATTCTGATGGCTTTACGCATAGCCATTTTATCCAATCCGGACAGTTCGTTCAATCCCGCTCTTTTCCTAACCCGATTCACCGCATCATAAATATCATCATCGGGTGCTGCCAATTCTTCATTCTTAGCTTCGGCATACATTAGTAATACATCAGCAAAACGAATCAGCGGTATATCTGTCGGTCCCTGATAAGCCCAATATCCCTCATCACCAACACAAACAAATTTACGCCATGAATAAGTAGCAAAATCATTGAAAGTCACTCCTAATGCTTGCGGGTCATCATTGACATGTGCTTCATAAGGCCAATACACTTTAAAATATTTACTATCCTTTCCATAATAGGTAGCAGAAGGTAAAATCATATTTACGCTAATACGTTTATCCAGTCCTTTAGGAGAATTGATAACATCATCATACCACTGTATCAAATCATTACCAAAAGTCACTTCATCCTGATAATCGCTTCTTTTAGGCCGTGTGCTCAAATCAATAGGACTTCCATCAGCATACGTACTGGTTTCAAAAGGAATATGTGATCCTAAACAGTAAGATTCTCCGTTTATAAAAGAGGAACGGTTTCCATACCAACTATCATAAGCTGTACCATAACCAATCTGTGCTATAAATGATAATGCATAAATATATTCAGTATTTCTTTCGTATTTCCAATCGAAAAGTTTCGCATAATCTTCAACCAAATCATACTTATAAGGTTCTTCCATCAGCTTGTGCAATTCCACAGCCGCATCTCCCCAACGCTGATCGTAAAGATAGGTACGCCCCAACATTGCGACTGCTGCACCTTTCGTAATTCTACCGTTTTCAGAATCACCATATTCCAATGGCAAACGTTCAATTGCATCTTTGAAATCCTCTATCACAAAATCCCTCACCTGATCTGCCGTATTACGGGGTAAATATGTATCAGTGGGTTGAGTTGGTTTATCTAAAATAATAACACCACCATAAAGCTGCCAAAGCATGAAATAAGAAAATCCCCTAAGAAAACGAGCTTCTCCAATCATTCTTTCCCGAAGTTCTGGAGTGATATTGGGATTATCCGTCAGATTTGCAATAGCGTCATTAGCAGCATTAATCACCTTATAATACTCCACATAAGCTGACAAGAAAATGCCATCACGAGTAGTAGCTGTGGCCATCTCAATGTTAGAATTACGGAAATAATCGTATCCATCAGGACCAAAACAAGTAAAATGATAGCAATATCCCTGCATCGCCCATCCATTCTTAGTCAGTTTATAAACGCCATTCAATTGCATGTTCGCATTAGCATCCGAAGTCCACACTGTACTACCCGACAAATCATTATAAGGCGAACGATCTAAGAAGTCCGTACAGCCAGTCAACAAAAGAGCAAAAGCCGATATAATATAAAATATTGATTTCATAACTAATTAAAATTTAATGTTAACACCTAAAGATACAGTTTTCAATATAGGATAACCCACATCTCCATTCATTTCTGGATCCATTCCCGGATAAGAAGTGATTGTGAAATAATTCTCCAAATTACAATAAGCTCTGATACGCACTTTAGGAATCAAATTCTTGGGCAGAGTATAACCCAGCTGAAGTGTCTTCAATCTTAAGAAACTTGCGTCATACAAATAATAATCGGACACCTGATTATTCTTCTCATTACTTGCATAAAGTTTAGGTATATTAGTATTCCGATTCGTTTCCGACCATTGATTTTGAAACTTCTTCAAGAATAGACGTTCCGTGTCCGCATTTGTCAGACTGAAAATTCCAGTACTAAGATATCGATCCCATCCTGACACTCCTGAAAACAAGGCACTTAGATCAAAATTCTTATAAGAAAAAGCAATTGAACCGCCAAATGTGAATAAAGGAAGCGGCTGTCCTTTGAGAACTCGGTCTTTATCATCTATTCTCTTATCGTTATTCAAATTTTTATACAAGAAGTCACCAGGTTCAGGACGAGACGGCGAAAAAGTCCATCCCTCACTCACCAACTTGTCAATTTCGGCTTTGTCCTGTACAATATGATCTATTTCTCTCATATAAAATTTCCCAATAGGTTGTCCTTCGGTCCATACAGTAGCTCCATTGATTTCAAGATAATCGCCCTTATAATCTATTATTTCATTACGATTGTATGCTCCATTTACAGAAACTGCAAATCCTAAATCACCAAAATTCTTATTATAAGAAGCAGAAAACTCAAAACCTCTGTTACGAACTTTTGCACTATTTATCATCGGAGCTCCCAAACCACCATTTACATACGGAATAGGATTTCGATACAAAATACCATGCGTCAGCTTGTTATAATAATCAAATGTTAAAGAAAGGCTTCCAAATAAGTTCACATCTAATCCCAAGTCAACGACATCCGTCTTTTCCCAAGAAATATCCCGATTCGCAATTGCTGTAGTCCATACTCCTTGCTGAATAGCATCACCAAAAGAAGTATTTGCAGGACTATATACATTCTGCCAGTCATAATTACCAATGCCATTATTACCCAAACGTCCCCACGAAGCTCTGATTTTTAAATTATCAACAATTGGTTTAAGGTCTTTCCAAAAATCTTCTTCTGATATTCTCCATGCGGCAGAGAAAGAAGGGAAAGTTCCCCAACGATTTCCCGGTGCAAAACGAGATGAACCGTCCATGCGTACATTAGCTTCAAACAGATATTTACCGGCATAATCATAATTTATACGCCCGAAATAAGACCTCATGGCATAGTCGTCCTTTCCACCATCCGAACTCTGCAAATCAGAAGCAGCGGTCAATACCGGAGTAGAAAGACTTATCAAGCCTGCCTTGCGAGCATTAAACCACCAGCTTTTACAATATTCCTGATTATATCCAACCAGTATACCTACATTATGTTTCTTAGCAATCGTTGTATTATAAGTTGCAAATAAATCAATCACATATCTATCACTATTACTATCCATATTGGTTATAATCCCCTGTCTTCCTGTAGTTATTTGTTGATCCAAACGGAAATCCCAACGCGGAGAATCTGTGTCGACTATATTTTCTTTGTAGTTATAAAGATCTCTAAAATAGCTTGCATTGATAACCAAACCCTTCATAGGAGTCAACGCCGCAAATACTTTACCAGTAAAACGGCGCTTATTTTTTTCACCTTGTAGAGCTTCCAATATCCATAACGGATTATTTTTATCTCCCGTTCCTGTCTGCCCTGTACCATACCTTCCGTCCGGATGACGAGGAACCATACCCGGTGTTGTAGAATAGAACCATTCCAGAGCTCCATTTATATTACCAGCATCATTCACACCTAGCATGCCTGATACGTTTACACCTACCTTCAACCAATCATTTACGATAAAATCTGTATTGGTTCTCAAATTTACAACTTTATAAGAAGTATTATTCATCAAACCATCATTGTTCTGGAAATTGACAGAGGTATATGAAGAAACCTTGTTATTTCCACCTCTCAAAGATATTTGATGGGTTTGCACCATATTGGTATTCAACAGTACATCCCACCAATCCGTATTCGGATATTTTATTGGATCAACCTTTGACTGTTCTCTCCATAAATTTATAAAATCATCTCTGTACAATTCTCCTCTCTGCGAGTTCCTTGCCACCTGATTACATAAATCCATATAATCAGCAGTATTGCTTACCAATTCAGGAAGTTTTGTCGCCCCATTCCAGCCTACACTCCCACTATATTCAAGTTCTATCTTCCCGTTTGTATTCTCACCTGTTTTAGTTGTTATAAGAATAACACCGTTAGAAGCTCTAGAACCATAAATAGCAGCAGATGCGGCATCTTTCAAAACAGTTACAGAAGCAATATCATTGGCACTAATTTGTCCGATTTCGCCAGGTTGTCCATCAATTAAAATCAACGGGTCCTGACCGGCATTTAGGGAGCCGACCCCTCTTAGACGTAAAGTAGCTCCATCCGCTCCGGGAATACCTGAACCTTGTCTCACATTCAAACCGGGCATCGTACCAGATAAGGCACTAGAAACATTAGTGATAGTTCGGGAACTTGTCAAATCATTATCAAAGTTTACATCGGCTACGGAACCTGTCAGGTTTACTTTTTTCTGTATACCATAACCAACTACCACCACTTCATCCAACATCGCCATATTTTCGATCAAAGTGATTGTCAGAGGTTTATTTCCGTCAGTCTTGATTTCCTGCTTTTTATAACCGATATAAGAAACGTCCAACCACACCTCTTTTCCGGCTTCGACATACAATACAAAGTTCCCATCAACATCGCTGACTGTTCCCACACTGACACCTCTAACAGCAATCGTTGCGCCAATAATGGGTTCTCCATTAGCATCTACCACCTTTCCGGTTATTTTCTTCTGATTTTCCGTTTTAAGCAATTGCTTGTTAGATAAAATAATGCTTTTATCCAGTACTGAGTAGGCTACATCCGTATTTTTGAAAAGTTCGTCTAGTATTTTAAAGACATTCTGCTTATTAGCCGTTATAGACACACGTCTGTGGACATCCACTTGTTTACTGTTATAGAAAAATACAAATTCAGTTTGTGCCTCTATTTTATTCAAGACACTTTCAACAGTTTGATTCTCCACATTCAATTCCAAAATTGTGTTTTGAGCATAGGTATTCGCTGCGCTGATACATCCCACGGAGATGCACAACATAATAATTAATAATCTCATAGGCAGTGGAATTTTATTTAAGGTTACGCATAGTAACTTTCCTATCCAAAAAAATTGGATACTACAATGTTTTTGCATAAATTTGCTGGACTTTTAAATTTAAAAATAAAGTTAACTGCACTTGTCTGCAAACAAGTTGGTTTAATGAATTTTTATATGGGGAAAAATACTGCAATATTTTTTCCCATATTTTTGTTTTAAGGCGGATGTGTTTTCATATCATAGTCTTTTTTAGTTAATAAATTTCGATAACGCTCTTTCCTTTTACGACTTCTTCTCCTTTCCTGGTGGTTTCAATATACTTATATTTTATTCCTGAAGCTATTTTAAAATGTTCCAGAATCCTATCCAAACGCTGATCTATAAAAGTACCGGTAAAGCAATACTCTTTCAACAATGAGTTTGTAAGCTGAAAATCAACTTCAAATCGCTTGCTTAAAATCCTTAAAGCATCTTCAATCGGAGTGTCGCGGAAAATAATCTTTCCGCTTTTCCATGCTATATCCGATTCGATGGAAGTATCCGTACATACCAACTTTTCACTCCCGAAGTCATATACCACTTTCTGCCCAGGAATCATCACATGCACCGTCTCCTGGCCTTGTTGGCGGCAATGGAAGTTCACTTTGCCCGTTACCAGACTGGCCGCTACGAAATCGTCTTTCGGATAAGCATCCACATTAAATTCCGTACCTAAAACTTCCAGTTGCACATTATCTCCCACGTTAACCAGAAATCGCCTTCCGGCATCCTTCCTTACTGAAAAATAAGCTTCGCCCTCCAGTTCGACTTGTCGGTCACTCTCGGTAAAACGAACCGGATATTTCAAATAGGAAGCAGAGTTCAGCCACACTTGAGAGCCATCCGGTAAAGTAATCTGCGAAGTCATTCCGGGATTTGCACGGATCTCAACATACTGGTCTACATCGGCATCCTGACTGAAAAAGAAATAAAGAGAAGAGATTAGCAATGGGATGGACAAAATAGCTGCAACTCTCATTGTCCATTCCCACCAACCTCTTTTCATCCGTTTAGACAATCTCTTATCAACCTTTACTAATGCCTTTTTTGCATCTACCTGACTCAAAGTTTGTACAACATCGGTTGCACGATATAGATATAATATCTGTTTGGCAGTTTTCCTGTTTTCTTCAGAGAGAGAAATCCAGGTTTCTACCTGTTCTTTTTCTTCGTTCTCCAATACTCCGGAAAAATACCGGAGTAACATAGCCTCATCCATTGCTATATTTAATTCTCTATTCATTTTTCCCTGTTTTACTAATATGACTGGAAACTCGCGATAGTTCCTAAACGAAAATGCAACTTTTTTTAGAAAAAGCTGCATTATTTATTTTAAACCACTGGAAATCAATACAATTTATTTAGAAAGGAAATAAGGGAAAATAGCTGCAATCAGTGGCAAATAATCTTTGAGTTCTGTTCGAAGAATCTTCAAAGCCTGCTGAATACGATAATCTACAATTTTGGTAGATACATTCAGTTCCTGCGCTATTTCCTTATAGGTTTTATCTTGATAACGACTCATTTCAAAAGCAACACGATACGTTTCCGGTAACTGTGCGACTGTTTTTTCTATTTTCGTCATCAATTCTTCGGCAATATAAAAATCAGGATCTTCAAAAGTCCCCTGCATTTCTGTTGCCAATACATGTTCGCAGAAACGTTTTTTGGTCTGGTTCTTATCAATCAATGCCAGACATTTGTTTTTGACAGACTTGAATAAATAACTTCTTAGAGAAACTTCTATCACCTGAAACGATCTGTTTTCCCATAACCAGACCATTATGTCCTGAACGATCTCTTCCGCATCTTCCATGGACACATAATATTTGCCAAAAGCACATAGCACAGGGTAATATTTCAAAAACAACGTATTAAAGACTTCCCTATCCCCTTTTTTCATTTGAGAATAAAGTTCAAAATCTTCTGTCATGACCAATTTATCCATCTAGTTTTTTACGATTTTAAGGAATTAACCATGCTATTACATGACGGCAAATATAGGCAATAAAATACTAAATAGGGTACCTTTACCACATTTTTCAATTCAGATATCAATTTATGAAGGGCAGCCAAACGAACGTAGCGTGCTTCCCAGTAATCTTATTTCAAATCTTCAAAATAAGTATCGAGCAAACTTCTTGCAGCTATAAATGAAGTCAGGTTGCCTTTCAATACCTGCTGTTCTTTTTCTAAAAGCATCGCTTCAATCTTTGGATTATGATAGAAACTATCACGAAGTTGTTCATTGATGCTTTCATACATCCAATATTTGCTTTGTTCGTTACGGCGATATTCAAAATAACCGTTACCCTTGACAAAGTCAATATATTCATAAATCATATCCCATACCTCCTTGACCCCGAGGTTATAAAAACCGGAGTAAGTCAACACTTTGGGAATCCATCCGGATTCAGGTGCAGGAAACAGATGCAATGCATTACGGAATTGAGTGGCAGCCAACTTGGCACGTTCCAGATTATCTCCATCGGCCTTATTGATAACAATACCATCCGCCATCTCCATAATACCACGCTTAATCCCCTGCAGTTCATCACCCGTACCGGATAGCTGAATCAACAGGAAGAAATCAACCATCGAGTGAACAGCCGTTTCGCTCTGTCCTACTCCTACTGTTTCCACAAAAATCTTATCGAATCCGGCAGCTTCACAAAGAATAATTGTTTCACGTGTTTTGCGTGCCACTCCTCCCAAAGAACCAGCTGACGGGCTAGGGCGGATGAATGATTTAGGATGTACGGAAAGCTGCTCCATACGGGTTTTATCCCCCAATATACTGCCTTTACTACGCTCACTGCTAGGGTCGATGGCCAATACCGCCAGTTTGCCCCCCTTTTCGAGCACGTGCAGACCGAATACATCTATGGATGTGCTCTTTCCTGCACCGGGAACGCCGCTGATACCAACCCGGATCGAATTACCGGAAAATGGCAGACACTTCTCAATGATTTCCTGTGAGACAGCCTGATGTTCAGGCTTTACACTTTCCACCAATGTCACAGCCTGACTCAATATAGTGACATCACCTTTTACGATACCTTCTACAAACTCTGCTACTGAAAGTTGGCGTTTCTTAGGTTTCCGCTTTAAGTAGGGATTCACAGATGAGGGTTGTTCAATACCTTTATTGACAACAAGCCCCTTATATTCTTCACTATTTTCAGGATGTTCCATAATCACAGGATTAGCGTTTGATATTGATTTCGACTTTCGGGCGTAACGGATCATTCGTTATCATCAGGATACGTAAATGATGCTTCTTATTACCTACGTCACGCTTACGAATAGTTACTTTGAGCTTCGTCATTCCATCCGGAGGAAGGACCGTCTTCTTCAGGCTCACCCCTACCGACGAATTGAATACCTGCAACTTACTGATGACTAACGGAGTCTTTCCGGAATTAGCAATCAATATATCATGGCTTACCTTGCTCTTCTTTATCAACGGTATACTAAGATCTATATTCGTTTCTGAAATATGTATGGCAGGGGCATTCAAAGAATCTTTTTCCGTCATACGTGAGAAGTCGGGAAGAAGAATAGCCGAAACCGGTATTTCATTATCTTCGCTCACCTTATCACCCGAAAAACGGGAAAGGTAGACAGAAGTCTGCGTCAATCCATAATCTTTTAGCTGGCTCGCATCCAGAGTCAGTTTGATAGTTCCCTTCTTGCCTTTCAACAAGACCTTGGGCTCCGCTTCCATTTTCAGATAGGGAGGCAGATGCATCAACACCGGTTCGTAAGGACGATCGGAAAGATTGGCGATATTGAAAGTCAATGAAGGCTGCTGTCCGCGATAAACATCGGGGAAAGCAAACTCGTCACGATCTAAACGAATATTTCCGATTGTATAAGGAAGTATCTTTGTATAATCTTTAATTTCCTCCACTACCTCACCGGTAAACTTCAGATACACCAGACTCGGACTGGCATTGCTATATATTCCTACCGACTTTTCAAAATGTCCTAATGCCTTTGCGTCAAAAGAAGCTTTCACTACTCCTTTTCCTCCCGGGGCAATCGGTTCTTTGGTCCAGTCGGCCACGGCACAGGCACAAGAGGTAGTGACATTGGTCAGTACCAATGGCTGGTTTCCTGTGTTGGTGATGGTATATTCCACTGTCACCGGACGTTTCCACTCAATTTGTCCGAAGTTATGTGTCTCTTTATTTGAAGAGATACGAGGTTGGGCAACGGCTGCCAAAGCGACAGTAAGCAAAGATAATATAGATAGCAAACTACGTTTCATGCGATATTTTTTATTTTGGTGCACAAATGTAGGGGTTTTAGATGAGTTTTTCATCACAGATTACACAGATTAACACAGATTGACGAAAGAGGATTATTCTCTCCATCAAGAGGTATCAAATAGATTCAGGCACGAATTACACCTATTTTACGGTTTCAGTTTATCTGATGCACCGTGAAATCGGCATAATCCGTGCCTGAATATTTCTCTTACAAATGTCTTGCGTTACTCTTTAACGTCTACCGTCATCGAAGCTGAATGTGAAGCATACTCCGGTGCATAAGCGCATTGCATAGTTGCCAAGCCAGTTTCGTAAGTTCCTGCACGGCTGACACGGTAACTATATTCCAATACATATACTCCTTTTCCTAAATGATCGAAGAAGAAATTGGTCGACGCATCTTTGATGTCTACGTAATAGCCAAGTCCGCTATTCCAACGATAACCGGAAATGCTGCCGATCGGTTCGAAGCAAGCTCCCCGCTGATCTTTCAACTGTACAAAGTCCATCGGACGGTCTGCACGGATACTCAAACGGGAAACAACTTTGTCACCTACCTGAAGAACAGTCTTCGCTGTTATAGGCTGCAATTGAGGGACGTTATTTACCATACGTTCCACATACAATTGTTTCTCTACATTCAACTCACCACCCTGCTGTTTCACACCACTGATGGGGGATTCAAATTCTGCATACACAGCTCCCCAGGCGATACCCGAATTTCTCTTTTCCACTTCAATCTTACGGGCATCCACCACATTCTTCTGTGTGAAAGTACGCTTGATATATCCCAGTCCGGGAACAGTCGTTTTACTTGGAGCAACCGTTTCCAGCACTTCATTAGCAATCACAATCCGTACATCTCCCTGATTGTCAAGCAAGTTAACACCTTTCATCAGCAACGCAAATACTGCGTCGGCAGTAGCTACCGGAGAATTCCATTGTTGCGTTTGCTTTTGCTTCAACAACCAAAGTTTCATTTCTTCCACGGTATCGTTGTTACCACCTATCGCCTCCAATGCTTCCATCACATCTACGTGAGCCTGCATCTGCATTCCGCCCCATGTATACGGATTCTCGTTGAAAGCAAAAAACATTCCCTGTTCATCCGTCTTGGTCAAGAATTCTTTCAGAGAAGCGACAAATTCCAGTGCTTCTTTCTTGCGTCCGGCTTTATCAAGTACAATAGCGGCAATCGCTTTCGTATCCATCGAAGAAGAAGAAAGTAACTCTCCTACCTTAGAAAGGTAATAGGTATAAGCAGCTTTATTGGTCGCGGGCACCTGCTCTCCGGAAATAGCGATGAGATACAAATATTGCAGAATACTGCCCGAAACACCGGTAAACTTCGCTCCTTCTTTCTGTGCTTTCAAGATTTCCTTATATTCGTCTAAAGCCGATTGGTGAAGGTAAGTGAAAGCATTCTGCTGCAAGGAGAGAGCAGTACCTGTTAATTTCTCACCTGTCAACATTGCCAGACGGGCATTCAGTTCGGTGATATAGGTAGTAACAAATCGGCTGCCGTTCATTCCTTTATACCAAGACCATGCACCGTTTGAGTTCTGCAACTCCTGCAACCGGGTCAAGGCCGCAATATTATTGCTACGGATATTATTCAAGTCAAACAAAGTGGCGATACGTTCTTTCTGTTGCTCTTCCGTCTGTGCTTCGAGCACCCAAGGAGATTCGGACAGAATAATATTCTTCACTTCCTGATTCTTTTGCAGATTGCTCAAGAAGGTTTCCTTCGTACCTCCTTGCAATTTCCAACTTTCAAATACCGCTTTAATCTTCGGCTGACTGTTCATAATGAACGAAGCCAAGGTATTTGCATAGTATGCAGTGGCCCAAGAGATCGCATTATTACTTGTAGGAAGACTCAAGGAAGGCAATGCCTGAATAGCATACCAAGCCGGATTTCCTGTAAACTCGACAGTCAGTTTACGGTCAGTTGCCGTTTTACTTTGTTGGTTGAACAGGCGGTCGAGCGAGAAAGTACGGGTTTCTTCTCCACGTACAGGCATTGGAAGTGTCTCTACCAAATGCTCTTTATTACTAAGCACCGGAAGCAACTGTTGTTCTCCATCGCTGAAAGTACCACTGTCGGCTATCATCCGGCATCCCAATATTTCGTATTTATCACCGACGGTAAACTGAAAGTTCACGCCAACCGTCTTTCCGGCAGCAAGACTGAATTTCTGTTTTTGTGTACTGATCACTTTCTCCGTCATCGGATCAAAAAGAATCAGACTTACCGTTCCGGCTTGTGGCTTACCAGTCATATTAGAGATAGAAGCTGCAAGAGAAGTCTTATCTCCCACACGTACAAAACGGGGAAGATTAGGAGTCAGCATAAATTCTTTGTTCGTGGTAGCTTCACCGTCCAGTGTTCCCATCAGCATCCCCTTCGTATGAGAATATCCACGGAAATTCCAACGTGTCAGACTTTCGGGCATTGTGAAGGAGAACGAGATTTCTCCCTGTTCATTGGTACGAAGTTGCGGGTAGAAGAAGGCCGTTTCTGCAAGATTCGTACGCAAGTCAGCAGAAGCTTCGGGGAGCATTTCGTCGTCAGACAATTCATCCGCTTTTCTTTCCGTCAATACTAATTCCGATTGAAACTCTACATTATTCACGGCATCAGCAGCCATAGCCGATTTCATCTTCGGCGCACTGCCCAAAGTTGCAACACTGCCTGTCAGTGTCGCCTTTCTTGTCGATCCATATCCTCTCACCATCACTCCAGCCAGTTTTCCTTCTAAAGCAATTCCGACACCATACCCCGGCTGCATCACAAAATGATCATATTCCAATCCCGGCACTTTGAGACTCTTCGTATTCCACCAGTAATTAAATGAATTATTGCCGGAATATCCGCTCATCCAATTAGAATATGGGACAATCTGACTATAGAAGATTTGGAAATTCGGCTGACGGTTCCATATCTTATCCAGTGAAGCATCATACATCGTTGCCAGCATTTCCGCATTGGCGGCTTGTCCCTGTGGCGTTTTAATCGTCAGTTTCCATTCTTCCTTCTGTCCGGGACGCAACTTATCGCGGAACACTTCCCACTTCATTGCCAATGTCTTATCCGGCACGCGTCTGGTCAGTCGTGCGTGTTCCTGATAAACCTGCCCATCTCTCACCATACAGAAATTCACAAACACCCCGTCACCATAACTCTCCTGATATGGATATTCGAAGCGAACAATCGTATCAGATAGGTTCAACGTCTTACTTTCCAGTAATTTATCACCAGAGAATACATTCATCATCACATAAGCATCCTTTTTCGACGTACCAAAACAGAATACAGCCGGATGGGCAGCATCAAATTCCATATTTTCTCCATAGAACCATACCATCGTTTCTACAGGCGGACGCTTATCCTCAATAGAGAAAAGAATTGTGTTAGTATCAACAGTCACTTCCTTGCCCTGATTATCTTTCACCGATGCTTTCAATACATAAGGTCCCGACGGAAGATTCTTCCAGTCGAGCGTCATATTTTCGTTAGAAGTAAAAGTTCCCGTTGCAACCGGTTTCTCTTCCAGTTGTTTGAAATCCTTGTCTTTGGCAGGATATAAGTAATAACTTCCTTTCACCTCCACAGGTTGTCCATTCAGGTTCCGCACGTTAAACATCGTGTCGAATGGCTTATCCTTACAAGTCTTATCATGCAATTCCACCTGCAAAACCAACGAACGGTTGCCAGCCGAAATCACATCCGTAGAAGATTGTGTTTCGCCCGCCACATTGGTAACAGTAGCTTCAACGGAATAGCGGTAATACACTTTATCATCATTCTTATAAGAGTCACTTTCCTGCAAGCGAACCGGTATCATAAATTCTCCGTTCTCATTGGCCGTCACTTCACCGGAAGCAATCTGTACCGATTCCGCAAACCGCCAAAGGCTGTATGTAGAACGTGTCACCTTATATTTCACCGGAAGATCCTGAAGCAATACACCGCTATAAGATTCTATCTTACCTTTCACCTGCACTTCATCTCCCAACTTGTAACTTCCCTGTTGCTTTTCAAAAGTGATGTCAAATGTCGGACGCTTATAATCTTCCACACGTATACTTGTACGGCCTCTTCCTGCCTTCAAAGAGAACATTCCGTTCAGGCAAGCCGAAGGCAACGCAAAATCAGTGGCAAACGAGCCAAACTCATTGGTGCGTACCGACTTCTGCCCTACTTCCTGATTATTCGCATCCAATAAAGTCACCGTATATTCCTTGTTCGGGAGCACATTCGCCGTGTCTGATTTTTGAGAATATGCAATTCCCTTTACATACACCGTCTGTCCGGGACGATACAAAGAACGGTCAGTCAATAAAGTCATATTTTCAGCCACCTTATCTTCGTCACCGTAGTATCCGTAACTTCCTGCATAGACACCTTGCTTCGGCATCGCCGTATCCGTACCCTTGGAAGCTTTCAGATAGCGGTATTCAGATTTCCAGGGAAAGACAACCTTACCATCTTTATCTGTCGTAAACTCCTGCAATACTTTTTCATCGTTACTATACATCGTAACTTTCGCATTCGAAATAGGATGTCCTGTCTGTCCGTCCAGCGTCACCACTTGATATTGTTTTTCCGGCAAACGACAAGTCAACACTTTGAAACGTGTTACATCAAACTTGCTTTCACTGTCTCTCTTCGCACGAATATCCGGTATGATACGCATTACGTAAGCTCCAAGTTCGGGAACTTTGAATGTATACACCGTGTCCCGTGTCCGGTAATCTTCCGGGCGAATTACAGAGTAATGTTGTTCTTTTATCAGTTTCTTCGCCTGATAAATCCGGACGGTGAAACCATCCAGATTTTTATGTGAGGCTCTTAGTTCTATCTCTTCATTCGGGAAAGCCTGATCTGCCGCATAAACATTCAAATAAGGAGCCAATATCTCTTCCCGAAGATTTTTCAAAGCATTGATTCTGTCATACCCCGGATAAAGACGAATCGCCTCATCGCAAAGCTGCAATGCATCAACCTGCTGTTGCCTTTCAATAGCATAACGAGCTTGCACCAAGTACACTTCAGCACATATCGGTTCCGAAGCATATTCACTTTTCAATGTATTCAATGCTTTCAGGTAATTGTCATCCGTCAATACCGAAGACTCTCCCTTTGCTTGGAGAGGTCGGATATATCGTTCCGCTCCCCGTCGCCATTCCAAATAGTTAAGTGCAGTCAATACATAACCCTCTTTCAATCCGGCTGCTTTATAAGCAGAAAGCATATTTCCATAAATAGCTATTATATCCTGTTTCACGGGATTTACAGCGTTCGTTTCAGCATGCCCACTACTTAGTCTTTCCACTTGTAATAGAGCGTCAATGCCACGGGAAGCTAATAAATGATAGAGATCATGGTGATAATATTCACTCGTTTTCCCCAGTTCTACGAAAGGGATATAGTCACGTGAAGAAGTTTTAAGCAGTAACACAGAGTCAGCCAAGGCTTCTTTTACATTTGTCCGCACTTTCTCTACAAACATATTGGCAGTCCACTCGCGTATATCCATGGAAGGCGTTTGGCCTACGATTTCTGTCCGTTGGCGAAGTTGCCATTGATTGTCGGCAGCATAATTTGCATAAATTTCGGCTATCAGAGAGTGCAAAATAGCACGATCCTTTGGTTGGTCGGTCTGTTTCACCCACTGCTCCAGCCCGTTCAGACAGGCATAAAGACTATCTGGATTCAACATTTCCCGGTATTTCATCCGCCACGTATATGCTTTGAGCATCTGCGGAGAGTTTTTCTCTTTTTCCCCTTTCTGATAAATCTCATCAGTCAGTTTTATCACTGTCTTCGGCAAGCTCTTTTTCTCCGCTTGCTCCACTTCTTTCCATAATTTGTCGAAAGTCTGTGCCTGCGCCGCCGGAATCACTCCCAACCATAGTAGCACCATCATACAAATCTGCTTTACTTTCATAATCTTTCTAGTTTAAGTTCGCTATAAGTCTCACTCTATAAATAACAAAGTAAAGAAATAAAGTTTAAAGATTTGTACTTTTTAGCTTAAAAAAAACTTTTATCAAGCTATCAGCTCTGTACCGTATCCTATAGACAGTAGCCCATTAACAAATACGCTCTAAAATAAGATAAAAAGCGATCACTCGATTTGTTATTTAGTTGGACAGTTCATTTTGTCTGGGTTTTGAATTAAATTCTACATAATGAAAAAAACATCTATCATACTATCATTCATTTTAATAGTCTTCTCATTATCAATATAATAATCATGATAGATAACTTTATAAAAGTATATCTATCATACTTTTACCAGCAAAAACAAGTTATCTATCATTGACATAAATAACCAAACAAAGGTCCTATAAATATAAGATGACTTGTTTTTGTTACAATGAATCCGCATAAATCCGATTATCATGGCTCAATAATCCAATTTTAACAGCGATAAATTTATAGCCCACATACGTGTGCTGTATAGCCCGCATGTGTAGGCTACATGGTTTACAGGTGTGGGCTGTACAGCCTGCACATGTGCACTATAAAAAGACTACCGCTCCCAATAGATTATTAAGCTATCAAATACAGGTTATTATCCCATAAAACATCCATCTTCATGCCCTTAAATGGATATTTCCATCTAATACTACACTAAAATAGACACAGTATAAGTATGATAGATCTTTTTTTTCACTATGTAGTATTTAAGTCCAATCCATACACTTTATACCCAGCCCCACACCATATAGTTCTATATATATAAAAAAGTGGGGATATCGTCTTTAATAACGTATCCCCACTCTAAACCTAGTTAATGTACTTGTACTCATTTCTCAATTCTGTACCCCCATGAAAGCATTTCATTACGACCGATTTCACTAAGGATTTTTCTAACTAAAGAACCCATTTTCTTTGCCATAATCTTTAAACTTTTAAATTACTAATTCCTGAAAACTAAAAATAAAACTTACTTGTTTGGTTTAGCATTAATTGTTGAATATCCCCAAACATGCACATCGGCTTCGCCGATCTTTCTAAACAATCTTTTTAAACTTTTCATTTTGTTATCCTCCTAATTACATGTTTTATAACACAAAAATACTGCCTTTGTTTATACATTACACCTAAAAAAAGAAGATTTTTGTGTTTTATAGCATATTTATTGACTTGCATCAATTAATTTATTTGTTATAAGACAAAAAATAACAATATATGCTGCAACAAATATGACAAAAAGGCACGGATGAAATGTCATCCGTGCCTTTAATATAAATACCTATTTATATATAAATAGGAGAATATTTACGTAAAGAGAATACGCTTATTTCAGTGGAGTTTGTTCCAAAGTAGCCACCAGGAAGTCATAGAACTTCTGCACAGTAGGAATCAATGCTCTTTCGTCCGGTGAGTGCGGCGAACGCAAAGTCGGGCCAAAAGAAATCATATCCAATCCCGGAATAATAGCACCGATAATACCACATTCCAAACCTGCATGAATTACTTTCACCGCAGGTTCAACCCCAAACTGCTGTTTATAAGATGCCTTCATCGCATGCAAAATCGGAGAATTAACATCAGGCTGCCAACCGGAATATCCACCAGTCATTTCCACCTTCATACCTGCCATAGAGAAACAAGACTCCAAGCTGGTAGTCAGATATTCCTTCATGCTATCGCTCGAGCTGCGAGCCAGAATCTTAATGGCAGCTTTTCCTCCACCAATCGTAATAATAGCAAGATTGGAAGAAGTCTCTACCGTATCCGGAACAGTAGGAATCATACGGGTCACGCCGTTCTGACAAGCAAAGATTGCATCAATCAGATTGTCCTGAATCTCTTCAGGCACTTCACCTACAGGAAGTTCCACACGTTCAGCCGTAAAGCTGATCGGTGTTTCAATTGCCGAATATTCTTCATTGAACAACTCCTCGCAGTATTTTACCAAGCCCATCAGTTCTTCTTCATTTTCAGCTGGAATCGTAATTACCGCATGTGCCTCACGTGGAATGGCATTACGCATATTACCACCTTCCCAGCTAGCCAGACGGGCTTCATAACTGGCAACAGCTTCACGGATAAAACGAACCAGCAACTTATTAGCATTGGCACGTCCTTCATTGATTTCCAACCCCGAATGTCCGCCACGCAATCCTTTCAATGTAACTTTCACTGCCACATCTCCTTCTTCAGGAGCTACTTCTTTATATTCCAAAGTTGCAGTTACATCCATACCGCCGGCACAACCGATATACAACTCACCTTCATCTTCAGAATCCAAATTCAAAAGAATCTCTCCGTTCACTGTACCCGGTTTCAAGCCGAATGCACCGTACATACCGGTTTCTTCATCTTTCGTGATAAGAGCTTCCAAAGGACCGTGTTTCAACTCTTTCGATTCCAACACTGCCATAATAGCTGCTACACCCAGTCCGTTATCTGCGCCCAAAGTAGTGCCTTTTGCTTTTACCCAGTCACCGTCTATATAAGTTTCAATCGGATCTTTTTCAAAATCGTGTACAGTATCGTTGTTCTTCTGCGGAACCATATCCATATGCGCCTGAAGAATCACACCTTTCCGGTTTTCCATACCCGGAGTGGCGGGTTTACGGATAATCACATTACCAGCTTCGTCTACAAAAGACTCCAACCCCAGCTCTTTTCCGAAACCTAAAAGAAATGCTGTAATCTTTTCCATGTGTCCTGACGGACGGGGAATCTGTGTCAACGAATAAAAATGCTTCCACACATTTTGTGGAGCTAAAGAAAGAATAGTACTCATAATAAATATTTTAAAACTATTTTAAATCTGATAATTAAACAGTGCCAAGTTATGGAAAAGTTTTCAGATGACAAAGGAGGTTAGCAAAAACATTTAAGAATACACTCTTTTAGCTGAAAAATTATGCTCGATGTCTATTGGCAAACGGTAGAGCAGCCAAGCCATATACACCCAATAAAACAACTAAAAAGGTTTGAATACCGTGTACAATCAGGGCAAATATTCCGGCGTCCGTCACATTTACTCCATAAAGCATCATCATAGAAATTATAGCAAAATGCCAGGGTCCCGCCCCGTTAGGAGTAGGCACAATCACGGCAAACGTACCGCCAACAAACATGACCAATGCTGCAAGGATACCCAAATGTGCCGTAAAGGCAAAACAGTAGAATGTAAAATAGAAATGGAAAAAGTAACAAGCCCAAATGGCCAATGTATAAAAAATAAAGAGAGGAATGTTGCGTACGCCTTTTAAAGACATAATTCCTTCCCATATATTCAATACAAATCCTTTCACCCGTTCATAGAAGAACAACGTTTTTCTTAAATAATAAAGAAGTATCACCACGCCAATAAAACAAAACAGAATGATATAAAACCATACTGAAGTCAGAAGGTGGACTAACGAAGGGATTTTCGTCCCGGTCTGCTGAAGAAAAGTGACGAATATCGGTAATTGGAGCAATACAGTGATGCCTGTGATGAGAAGGATAGTCAACGAATCAACCAACCGCTCCGTAACGACTGTTCCCAACGACTTGGCAAACGAGACATTATCATACTTCGCCAACACTCCGCAACGACTCACCTCCCCGATTCGGGGAACCACTAGACTGGCAGCATAAGAAATGAAGATAGCATTCACGCAATCGCTCTTTTTCGGGAAAGCGTCCAACGGCTCCAATGTCTGCCTCCACCGCCAACCACGAAAGACTTGCGCAAATACTCCAAACAATAATGAGAAGAGCATCCACCACCAATTTGTACCGTGTAATAACACATCGCCCGCTTTTGTAAAATCAAAGTCGCGATATACCCAGAATAAGATAAAGCCGCCTAAAACAACCGGTAATATCAGTTTCAGCGTCTTTTTTAATAGTTCCTTCATCCTTAATTCTTCGTTAGCTTCGCTGACACATCATTTATTTTTTAATAGATAGTGGTACGTTCTTCATTTAAAAGAATTACCTTTGTCGGCTGCAAAAGTAATTATTTAGTTGGTAAATGAAATTAGTAAAGCCTAAAAAGTTTCTCGGACAACACTTTCTGAAAGATCTGAAAGTTGCGCAAGATATTGCCGATACTGTCGACACCTTCCCCGAACTGCCTATTTTGGAGGTGGGGCCGGGTATGGGAGTATTGACCCAGTTTCTGGTAAAGAAAGACCGGTTGGTAAAGGTCGTAGAAGTTGACTATGAGTCGGTTGCTTATCTTCGTGAAGCTTATCCTTCATTGGAAGACCACATCATCGAGGATGACTTTTTGAAAATGAATCTTCACCGGTTGTTCGACGGGAAACCTTTCGTGCTGACTGGTAATTACCCGTATAATATTTCCAGCCAAATCTTTTTCAAGATGCTGGACAACAAAGATATCGTCCCCTGTTGCACGGGAATGATTCAAAAAGAGGTAGCCGAACGTATTGCAGCCGGACCGGGCAGCAAGACTTATGGTATCCTCAGCGTATTGATACAGGCATGGTATAAAGTGGAATATTTATTCACTGTCAGCGAACACGTGTTCAATCCGCCTCCCAAAGTGAAAAGCGCTGTTATCCGCATGACACGCAACGAGACAAAAGAGTTGGGATGTGACGAAAAATTGTTCAAACAAGTAGTGAAAACGACTTTCAACCAACGACGCAAAACATTGCGCAACTCTATCAAACCTATTTTAGGTAAAGATTGTCCACTCACAGAGGACATATTATTTAATAAACGCCCGGAACAACTATCGGTAGCAGAATTTATCGATCTGACCAATAAAGTGGAAGAAGCACTAAAGACGGCCGACAACGCCCAATAGTTGGCGGGCAACAGTGAGCAGAGAACTGGATTTTGTAATTCGTAATTTGTAATTGACAACGATGAACGAGGAATACATTGACAACGTTAAACACCTTATTGAGCAAAAAGACGCCGACAAGGTAAAAGGTCTTCTCATCGACCTCCATCCGGCCGACATCGCCGAATTGTGCAATGACCTGAATTCGAAAGAGGCTAAGTTCGTCTATCGCCTGCTCGATAACGAAATTGCTGCCGACGTGCTTGTCGAAATGGACGAAGATGCTCGTAAAGAGCTGCTCGAAATGCTTCCTTCGGAAACAATCGCCAAACGCTTCGTTGACTACATGGATACAGATGATGCCGTAGACCTGATGCGTGAACTCGATGAAGACAAGCAAGAAGAGGTTCTTTCGCACATCGAGGATATCGAACAGGCAGGAGACATCGTCGACTTGTTGAAATATGACGAAAATACCGCCGGTGGTTTGATGGGTACGGAAATGGTACTCGTCAACGAAAACTGGAGTATGCCCGAATGTCTGAAAGAGATGCGGCAACAGGCGGAAGAACTGGACGAAATCTATTACGTATATGTCATCGATGACGACGAACGTCTGCGAGGTATCTTCCCGCTCAAGAAGATGATTACTTCCCCTTCTGTATCCAAAGTGAAACACGTGATGCAGAAAGATCCGATTTCGGTGCACGTAGATACTCCCATCGATGAGGTGGTACAGGCGATTGAAAAGTATGACTTGGTGGCTATCCCCGTTATCGACAGTATCGGCCGACTTGTAGGGCAAATCACCGTCGACGACGTCATGGATGAAGTTCGTGAACAGTCGGAACGTGACTATCAGTTGGCATCCGGTCTTTCGCAGGACGTAGAAACGGACGACAATGTATTGAAACAAACCACTGCCCGCCTTCCCTGGTTATTAATCGGAATGATCGGCGGAATCGGCAACTCTATGATATTGGGAAATTTCGACGCTACCTTTGCCGCTCATCCCGAAATGGCACTATACATTCCGCTGATCGGTGGTACAGGAGGAAATGTCGGAACACAATCCTCGGCAATCATCGTACAGGGTTTGGCAAACAGTTCGCTGGATGCGAAGAACACGTTCAAGCAGATAACCAAGGAATCAGTAGTAGCTTTAATTAATGCCACTATTATCTCCTTATTAGTATACACCTACAACTTTATCCGGTTTGGCGCAACGGCTACGGTCACTTATTCCGTATCCATCAGCCTGTTTGCCGTGGTAATGTTCGCTTCTATTTTCGGAACATTGGTACCGATGACGCTGGAAAAGTTCAAAATCGATCCAGCCATTGCAACAGGTCCGTTTATAGCCATTACAAATGACATCATTGGAATGATGTTGTACATGGGAATAACCGTTTTATTGTCATAAAAACACGATAAATAAAAAAAAATAAGCAAAATAGTATGAAGTAATCGTTTTATTTCATTAATTTGTGACCCAAAACTAATATACAATGATGGACGCTCGAGACACTAATCAACCCTTGAACCAAGGGGAATTAGAAGAAGAAAAGAAAACAGTCGAGGTTTCTGAAGCTATTACAGAGACTCCGACTGAAGATGTTACTGCCGAAGTTCAACCTGAAGCAGCTCCTAAACCTGCCACTAAGGAAGATGTACTAAACCAGCTAAAAGAGCTTGCGCAAGACGCTGAGAATGCGAACAAGCAGGAAATTGACAATCTGAAACAATCATTCTACAAGTTACATAATGCCGAGTTGGAAGCTGCTAAGGTACAGTTTACAGACAACGGTGGAAACATTGAAGATTTTGTTGCCGAAGAGGACCCGACAGAAGAAGAATTCAAACGTCTGATGGGAGTTATCAAGGAAAAACGTGGCAAACAGATTGCCGAACTGGAACGCCAGAAAGAAGAAAACCTGCAAGTGAAACTTTCCATTATTGAAGAGCTGAAAGAATTGGTGGAATCCGGAGATGACGCCAACAAATCTTATACGGAGTTCAAGAAGCTGCAACAGCAATGGAATGAGACGAAACTGGTGCCGCAAGGTAAAGTGAATGAACTTTGGAAAAACTATCAATTATATGTAGAGAAGTTCTACGATTTATTGAAACTGAACAATGAATTCCGCGAATATGACTTCAAAAAGAATCTGGAAATCAAAACGCATCTCTGCGAAGCGGCCGAAAAATTGGCTGATGAAGAAGATGTTGTTTCCGCTTTCCACCAACTTCAAAAGTTGCATCAGGAGTTCCGAGATACAGGTCCGGTAACCAAAGAGCTGCGCGATGAGATCTGGAACCGGTTCAAAACTGCTTCTACCGCTGTCAACCGCCGCCATCAGCAGCATTTCGAATCGCTGAAAGAAGCTGAACAGCATAATTTAGATCAAAAGACCGTAATCTGCGAAATCGTTGAAGCGATTGAGTATGATGAACTGAAAACATTCTCTGCCTGGGAAAACAAGACACAGGAAGTGATTGCCCTGCAAAACAAATGGAAAACCATCGGTTTTGCTCCCCAGAAGATGAATGTGAAGATCTTCGAACGCTTCCGCCATGCCTGCGATGATTTCTTCAAGAAGAAAGGAGAATTCTTCAAAAGCCTGAAAGAAGGAATGAACGAGAATCTGGAAAAGAAGAAAGCGCTCTGTGAAAAAGCAGAAGCTTTGAAAGACAGCACAGACTGGAAAGTAACTGCCGATACGCTGACCAAACTTCAAAAAGAATGGAAGACCATCGGCCCGGTTGCTAAGAAACACTCGGATGCTATCTGGAAACGGTTCATCACAGCTTGCGACTACTTCTTCGAACAAAAGAACAAAGCTACTTCTTCACAACGCTCTGTAGAAACAGAGAATATGGAAAAGAAGAAAGCGTTAATCGAGAAGTTATCCGCAATTGATGAGAACATGGATGCCGAAGAAGCAAATACCTTGGTTCGGGATTTAATGAAAGAGTGGAACTCTATCGGTCATGTGCCATTCAAAGAAAAAGATAAGTTATACAAGCAGTATCACGGAATTATCGATCAGCTATTCGACCGCTTTAACATCAATGCTTCCAACAAGAAGTTAAGCAACTTCCGTTCGAATATCAGCAATATCCAGGGAGGCGGCACTCAATCTCTGTACAGAGAACGCGAAAAACTGGTACGTACTTATGAGAATATGAAGAATGAGCTTCAGACTTATGAGAACAACCTGGGCTTCCTCACTTCTACTTCCAAGAAAGGTAGTAGCCTGCTGACCGAATTGAACCGCAAGGTAGATAAACTGAAAGCAGACTTGGAACTGGTGTTACAAAAGATCAAAGTAATCGATGAATCAATAAAAGCAGAAGAATAAGATTTCTGCCCGATTGAGAGAAATAAAAAACAGGTTTTATGCTCACTTGAGCCATAAAACCTGTTTTTTATTTCTACTAAACAAGACAACAACCTGTTTAAGGATTTATTCTTTATTAATCAGCCTCACAGCTTCTTTTTACATAAGACTCGTATCTTCTTGACTATCAACGTGCATTCGTGTCACCGAATTTGCCACCGAATTAGCGTCAACTTTTTTCAGATGGCATTTGTCAAAGCACAAAAAACCCGCTAAAATTGCAATTTTAGCGGGTTTTGTCAGTAAAAAGCTGGTGTTTTGTTGGGCTACCTGGATTCGAACCAGGAATGACAGGACCAGAATCTGTAGTGTTACCATTACACCATAGCCCAATGATTTTCGTTTGCGGGTGCAAAGATACAAATATTTTGGGAATTCAAAACAAATCTGATATTTTTTTTGCAAAAATGTCCAAATAAGCTTTCCAAACAAAAGCATCTCCACTAAAAAACACAAAAATTGAGGGATAACTTTCTTGTATCCAATAAATCAGCGTATATTTGTCAAAAATATCACGTTTATTATCAGAAACAAAGGATCACCTTTTTTTGTTATAAACAAATAGAGAACATGAATTATTAATCCCAATTACAGGAATGAACGATACTAAAGTATTAATTGAAAAAATAAAAGAAGGAATTCAAGAAAAAAAAGGTAAAAAGATAATCGTTGCCGATTTAACCAGCATAGAAGATACCATCTGTAAATATTTCGTTATCTGTCAGGGAAATTCTCCCAGTCAAGTGAGTGCAATAGTAGATTCAATCAAGGAATTTACACGCAAAGGTGCGGACAGCAAGCCTTATGCAATCGACGGACTCCGGAATGCAGAATGGGTAGCAATGGACTATGCCGATGTACTGGTACACGTCTTTTTGCCGGAGACAAGAGCTTTTTATAATCTTGAGCACCTCTGGGCAGATGCCAAACTTACTCAAATCCCCGATCTAGACTAATTAATGATTATGGACAATAATAATAGTAATAATAACAATAGCAATAAACCTAGCAATAAGGTTAATATGCCCAAGTTCAACCTGAACTGGATGTATATGATTATTGCCCTTATGCTTCTCGGCCTCTGGTGGGGCAGTGATTCAAAGGGAGCAGGAAGCAAAGCTGTAACTTACAGCGAGTTTCAGGACTATGTAAAAAAGGGTTATGTCAGCAAAGTATTGGGTTATGAAGATAAATCAATCGAAGCTTTCCTTAAACCGACCGCCGTAGGGGCTGTTTTTGGAGCCGACTCTACCAAAGTGGGACGCAACCCTGTCATTACAAGTAGAACGCCATCTACCGATAAACTGGAAGAGTTTTTGCAGGCAGAAAAGGAAGCCGGTCATTTTGACGGTTCATCTGATTATCCGCCCAAATCGGATATTTTCCCCGCAATTCTGATTCAGATACTCCCGCTTGTGTTGCTGGTTGCGTTATGGATATTCTTCATGCGCCGTATGAGCGGAGGCGGCAGTGGTGGCCCCGGTGGCGTATTTAATGTAGGAAAATCAAAAGCCCAGCTTTTTGAAAAAGGCGGAGCCATCAAGATTACATTTAAGGATGTAGCGGGCCTGGCTGAAGCGAAACAAGAAGTGGAGGAAATTGTTGAGTTCTTGAAGGAACCGCAGAAATATACGGATTTGGGAGGTAAGATACCCAAGGGAGCATTACTGGTAGGCCCTCCGGGAACCGGTAAAACATTGCTTGCCAAAGCTGTGGCCGGCGAAGCGAATGTGCCTTTCTTCTCATTGGCAGGTTCCGACTTCGTGGAGATGTTTGTGGGTGTAGGTGCGTCCCGTGTTCGCGACTTGTTTAAACAGGCTAAAGAGAAAGCTCCTTGTATCGTCTTTATTGATGAGATTGATGCCGTAGGACGTGCTCGTGGCAAGAACCCTGCAATGGGAGGAAATGATGAACGCGAAAACACTTTGAATCAGTTATTGACAGAAATGGACGGTTTCGGTTCCAACAGTGGTGTGATTATCCTTGCTGCTACCAACCGTGTAGACGTACTCGACAAGGCATTGCTTCGTGCAGGACGTTTTGACCGTCAGATACACGTAGATCTGCCCGACTTGAACGAACGTAAAGAAGTATTTGGTGTGCATTTGCGCCCGATTAAAATAGACGATAGTGTAGATGTAGACTTGCTGGCACGCCAGACTCCGGGATTCTCGGGTGCGGATATTGCCAATGTCTGCAACGAAGCTGCACTGATCGCTGCCCGCCACGGAAAGAAATTCGTAGGTAAGCAGGACTTCCTGGATGCGGTAGACCGTATCATCGGTGGTCTGGAAAAGAAAACCAAAATTACAACAGAAGCTGAAAGACGTTCCATCGCTTTACATGAAGCAGGACACGCTTCTATCTCTTGGTTACTGGAATATGCCAACCCACTGATTAAAGTGACTATCGTTCCTCGCGGACGTGCATTGGGAGCTGCCTGGTATCTGCCGGAAGAACGTCAAATCACTACCAAAGAGCAGATGTTGGACGAAATGTGTGCTACTTTGGGAGGACGCGCCGCTGAAGATTTATTCCTCGGCCGCATCTCGACAGGTGCCATGAACGACTTGGAAAGGGTGACTAAGCAGGCATATGGTATGATTGCCTATTTAGGTATGAGCGACAAACTACCGAACTTATGCTATTACAACAACGATGAATATTCTTTCAACCGCCCATACAGCGAAAAGACAGCCGAATTGATTGACGAAGAAGTCAAGAGAATGGTGAACGAGCAGTATGACCGCGCCAAAAGAATTCTGTCAGAGAATAAAGAAGGACACAACGAACTGACGCAATTACTGATTGACAAAGAAGTAATCTTCGCAGAAGACGTTGAACGTATCTTCGGTAAACGCCCTTGGGCTTCCCGCTCGGAAGAAATCATGGCCGCTAAAGAAAGCCAGGATGCCGCAAGAGCTGAAAGAGAACTTGCCCAAAAGTTGAAGGAAGAAGAAAGAGAAATCAAAGAAGAGGAAGCTGAAAATACCGCAAAGGAAGAACAAGCATCCATAGACACCAAAGTTGCCGCAGAAGGTAAAAAGGTTACTGTGGAGGGTAAAGTTTCCGTAGAGGGTAAGTCTAATGGAGAAGAACAAGCTAACGGGTCCAACTAATTAAAACGAATAGATTTTGATTAACAATTTCATAAAACGAGCTATTACGGGTGTACTCTTCGTTGCCATCTTGGTGGGGTGCATCCTTTATGACGCATTCAGCTTTGGCATTCTGTTCACCGCTATCAGCGCACTGACCATTTATGAGTTCGGACAGCTGGTAAATATGCGCGCAGAAGGAGTGAAGATAAACAAGACCATTAATATGCTCGGCGGGGCTTACTTATTCCTTGCAGTCATGGGATTCTGCATTAATGCGGCCGATTCGAAGATATTCATCCCGTATGTGCTTTTATTGCTTTACATGATGATTAGCGAGTTGTATCTGAAAAAGGAGAACCCGGTACTTAACTGGGCTTATTCTATGCTTAGCCAACTTTATATCGGTCTGCCTTTTGCTTTGCTGAATGTATTGGCATTCCATAACGATCCGGAATACAGTAGCGTAAGTTACAATCCTATCCTACCGTTATCTATCTTTATTTTCCTTTGGTTAAATGACACGGGAGCCTATTGCATCGGTTCATTGATCGGCAAACACCGGTTGTTTGAACGTATTTCTCCCAAGAAATCGTGGGAAGGTTCCATCGGCGGCGGAGTGGTAGCAATCGGAGTATCTTTTATTCTCGCCCACTACTTCCCACTTATGTCAATGATTGAGTGGGCAGGATTGGCACTGGTGGTTGTTATATTCGGCACATGGGGCGACCTGACGGAGTCGTTATTGAAACGCCAGTTGCACGTTAAGGATTCGGGAACCATTCTTCCGGGACACGGTGGGATGCTCGATCGCTTTGACAGTTCTCTGATGGCTATACCGGCAGCCGTCGTTTATCTATATGCATTAACATGGTTCTGACGGGGGATTCTTTCTCAATCGATTAGAACTGAAACAAAATACAAAAGGTCGGGAACTTATACGAAAGTATCCCGACCTTTTTCACACACAGTAAATCACAGTTAGGTTATCGGATCGAAGAAGTGGAATGAACATCCTTCGCTGCTTCCGGTACACCGACCGGGTGCTTCAAATCAAGAACGATCACTCTTCCTTCTCCATGTTCTCTTGAGTTTATTGTTACTTTAAAACCTTTTATTGTTGATTCGGACTCTTTCTCTGTCGGGAAGAATTTTTCTAAGTTATAAGAAACTCGCCCCCATCCCCAGTAGTCAGTCACATCCTTATACGTATTATAACGCAGTTCCAAATGTATGTAACCATCTTCATCCACATTCAATGTTCCCGGCTCTGACGGTTCGCCCGGCTCTCCCGGTTCCATCTTATTTTGTACAAGACTGATACGATGTTTCTCCGAACGAGGCAACTCCTGGCGGAAAATTATGTTCAGAAACCGTCCTCCCAACCACATATCACCCTGATAAATCAAAATAGGATCATTTCCGAATTCTTCCGCTTCTTCCTCTGTCGACATATCTTCCACTTCTTTTGTCAACAGCTCCTGTATCCCTTCCATCTTCACCTGAACTCCTTTTCCTCCTTCCATATCATACAAAGGATTGAAAAAAGCCACAACACGCTCACCGTCCACCGGTTTAAACCAAGGAATAGAAGTAGCAACCGGATCAATCACTCCCCATCTGTCACCTTCCAAATAATAACCTCCTCCACCGGTTGTATGAACGGTCGCCCAGTCCCAACTGAAATCTCCAATAGAATAGCCATCATCATCACATGATTGCAACATTGGTACTAATGCCAATAATAAGATTCCTAAAAGCCACTTAAATTTTTTCATATCTTTTTCCTTTCTTTATTTTAGTCTTCTGCTTTATAAATAAAAAAGCCGTGCATTTACTGCATCGGCTTTACGTTTATTCAGAAAAAGAAAGTTATTTTTTCAACAATTGCAGCATTTCACGCGCTGCATGACGGGGAGCACCGGCAGGTCCCAACCGCTTGGCTACATACTCATACCCCAAAAGCATCTCATTTCTATATGCTTCATTTTCAATGATATTTTTCAATTCGCTCTGCATATTCTTCACGGTCATCGTATCCGCAACGAGTTCCTTTACCACCTCACGGTCGGCAATCAAATTTACCAACGAAATAAATTTCACTGTCAGGATATGACGCCGCAAGAAAGAAACCACTTTTCCGATCGGTGTGTGATAACAAACCACTTGAGGAACACGAAACAATGCCGTCTCAAGCGTAGCTGTCCCCGAAGTAACTAATGCTACATCCGCATGCTGCAACAGACAATAAGTCTGATCGAAAATGATTTTCACTTTCGCTTCTCCTACATATTGTTTATAATACTCGGGAGCAATGGCAGGCGCACCGGCCAAGACAAGCTGATAGTCGGAAAAAGCAGAAGCAGCCTTCAACATATCCGGCAGATTATCTTTGATTTCCTGTTTCCGGCTACCGGCAAGAAGAGCGATAATGGGCTTATCTTCCAATTGATTCTCGACAATAAACCGCTCCTTATTTTTCGGATGAGCCGCCTGATAAGCTGCCACCTCATCCACGGTAGGGTTCCCTACATAGTGAATAGGATATTGATGCTTTCCTTCGAAGAATTCCACTTCAAAAGGAAGAATGGAGAAAAGCTCATCTACATCTCGTTTTATATTCTTGATACGGTATTCTTTCCACGCCCATATCTTCGGAGAAATATAATAGTAAACCGGTATCTGTGTCTTTGCATGGACAAACTTAGCAATATCAAGATTGAATCCCGGATAATCTACCAGAATAACAACGTCCGGCTTCCAAGAAACAATGTCTTCTTTGCAACGCTTCATATTTGCAAAGATAGTGTGCAGATGAAGTAATACAGGGATAAATCCCATGTATGCCAACTCCTTATAATGCTTCACCATCGTTCCTCCGACTGCCGCCATCAAGTCACCTCCGAAAAAACGGAAATTAGCCTGCGGGTCTTCTGCCTTTAAGGCAGCCATCAGATGGGAAGCGTGCAAGTCGCCGGAAGCTTCGCCGACAATCAGATAATACTTCATAATAGTTGATAGCTGATAGTTGATAACTGACAGTTATCAACTAATTAAACCATTGATTAAGTTCGTCTATAAAGTGATAAGCCGTTACGTCAACCGTGGTCGGGGTGATAGCAACATAGCCATTTGCCAAAGCCCAATGATCATTCTTCTCGTTTTCAGGTTCGTGATCGGTAAATTCACCGGTCAGCCAGAAATAGTTGGGATCATTCAGACGAGGACAGGCTGCCCATTCATTCGTCCAACCTCCTTTCGCCTGTTCACAGATTTTCACTCCTTTTATATCAGCTGTATCGGGAAAGTTTACATTCAGACAAGTCAAAGGAGGAAGTCCTTTTTCCAAGACCATGGAAGCGATACTGCGGACATAAGGTCCGGCAGCTTCAAAATCAGCATCGGGTGCATGATTGCACAAGGAGAAGCCAATAGAAGGAATTCCATTCAAACACCCCTCAAACACCACTCCCATCGTACCGGAATAATGTACGTTAGTGGCAGAGTTATCTCCATGATTGATACCGCCGACTACCAGGTCCGGAGTCCGGTCAAGCACTGTATTTCGTGCCAATTTGATGCAATCAGTCGGTGTTCCCGAACATTTATAAACAGTCAAGCCCACTTCTTTCTTTACTAACTGGTAATGAACCGGCTGCGTCACCGTCAGCGCACAACCACTACCGGAACGCGGGGCATCAGGTGCCATCACTATGATATCTCCCAAAGGGCGAAGAAACTTCACCAGTTCATTAATACCTTTAGCCATCACGCCATCGTCATTCGAAACAAGTATCAACGGCTTCTCTTTTTCCATATATTCAATCCTTTCCTTTTTTATATTCGCACAAAAGTAACAAAAAGAAGCCGTACCGCCAAACACCTCCCCACATCAGATCGAAAAGTCTCTTTCACCCCCACTCCTACCCGTTTACAAATCTTAATCTTCTGCAAGCGAGCAAAAAAAGAAATAAATATCCAATATAAATATGTATATTTGCAAGCTCATAAAGAGAAAGTAGATGATGAACCTGTCGAAGTTTTGTAACCGTTTCGTCCGACAGTTATTAACAAAACAGGCGACTTATCAACAAAAATTGCAAAGTTTCTCTTTTTTCGTAGGCACTCTAAGGATTTATCACTTATTTCGCTGCCAATAAATTTAGAGAATATGGGAAAAATTATTGCTTTGGCCAATCAAAAAGGCGGTGTAGGGAAAACAACGACTACGATTAATCTCGCAGCTTCACTTGCTACACTGGAAAAAAAGGTACTCGTGGTAGATGCCGACCCGCAAGCTAATGCCTCTTCCGGTCTGGGAGTAGACATCAAGCAGTCGGAATGCACTATCTATGAATGTATTATTGACAGAGCCAACGTACAGGACGCTATCCTTGACACGGAGATTGATTCTTTGAAAGTGATCTCTTCGCATATCAATCTTGTAGGGGCAGAGATTGAAATGCTAAACCTCCCAAACCGAGAAAAGATACTAAAAGAAGTACTCACACCTTTGAAGAAAGAATATGACTATATTCTGATAGACTGCTCTCCTTCATTAGGTCTAATCACGATCAATGCTTTGACGGCAGCCGACTCTGTGATTATCCCCGTTCAAGCTGAATATTTTGCTCTTGAAGGTATCAGCAAATTGTTGAATACCATCAAAATTATCAAGTCAAAACTGAATCCGGCCTTAGAAATCGAAGGTTTCTTGCTGACAATGTATGACTCTCGTCTGCGTCAGGCCAATCAGATTTACGACGAAGTGAAACGTCATTTCCAAGAACTGGTATTCAACACCGTTATTCAACGAAATGTGAAATTAAGCGAGGCTCCCAGCTACGGTGTCCCGACCATCCTATACGATGCGGAATCTACCGGTGCCAAAAACCACCTGGCTCTTGCTAAAGAAATTATCAACCGAAATAAATAAATATAAAGAAGAAGATATGGCAACACAAAAAAGGAATGCATTAGGACGCGGTCTAGACGTCTTGCTCTCAATGGATGATGTGAAAACCGAAGGGTCTTCTTCCATTAATGAAATAGAGCTGGCAAAGATTACTGTCAATCCTAACCAGCCCCGCCGTGAGTTTGACGAAACAGCATTGCAGGAACTGGCTGATTCCATTGCGGAAATCGGTATCATCCAACCTATTACCTTACGCAAACTCTCGGACGATGAGTATCAGATCATCGCGGGAGAACGTCGTTATCGTGCGTCACAAAAAGCAGGACTGAAAACAATCCCTGCTTATATACGCACAGCCGACGACGAAAACATGATGGAAATGGCGCTGATTGAAAATATCCAGCGTGAAGACCTGAATGCCGTAGAAATCGCACTTGCCTACCAGCATCTGCTCGATCAATACGAACTGACACAGGAACGTCTTAGCGAACGCATCGGAAAGAAAAGAACGACGATCGCCAACTACCTGCGCTTGCTGAAATTGCCGGCTCCTATACAGATGGCCCTGCAAAACAAGCAGTTGGACATGGGACATGCCCGTGCACTGATTTCATTAGGCGACCCTAAATTACAAGTTAAAATATTCGAAGAAATACAAGAGCACGGATATTCAGTCCGCAAAGTAGAAGAAATTGTTAAATCATTAAGCGAAGGAGAAGCTGTGAAAAGCGGCACACGGAAAATAACACCCAAACGTGGTAAACTTCCTGAAGAATTCAACTTATTGAAGCAACAACTCTCCGGCTTTTTCAACACCAAGGTACAACTCACCTGCTCTGAAAAGGGAAAAGGAAAGATAAGTATTCCTTTCGGTAACGAGGAGGAACTGGAACGTATCATGGAAATCTTCGATACGCTAAAGAAGTAAATGACAAGAAAAAGTAAGAAATATCAGTTACTAGTCAGCGCCCTGCTTCTCTGTTTTTTACAGGTGGCAGGGATTGATGTGTATGCACAATCCACTGTTACTCCGGTACGGAAAGATACAACAATCATACAGCGCGAAGCACCGAAAGCCCGTGCACGAAGACATCGTGAACCAGCCGCACAGGACTCTGTGAAAAAAGATTCTATCCGGATAACACCATCCAAAGAGCTTCCGGCCATCGACAGTTTGTCAGCTGCTAAAATACAGATAGCGGACAGCTTGGATGCGGTCAACAAGAAAGAGCTGAAAAAGATAGAGCAGCCGGCATCCATTGTTGTAAAGACTGACACTGCGCCGCCACCTACTCAAGATATAAACAAGAAAATATTCATCCCGAATCCGACCAAAGCAACGTGGCTGGCAGTCGTATTCCCCGGTGGAGGACAGATTTACAACCGTAAATACTGGAAGTTACCTATTATATATGGAGGGTTTGCAGGTTGTGCTTACGCCTTAAGCTGGAACGGCAAGATGTACAAAGACTATTCGCAAGCCTATCTGGATATTATGGACAGCAATCCGAATACGAAAAGTTACGAAGATTTGCTGCCCCCGAACTCCACTTACAATGAGGAGCAGTTGAAAAACACACTAAAACGAAGAAAAGATATGTTCCGTCGTTATCGGGACCTTAGTATATTTGCTTTTATCGGAGTTTATCTGATCTCTATCATCGACGCTTATGTTGATGCAGAGTTGTCCAACTTCGATATAACCCCCGACTTGAGCATGAAAGTAGAACCGGCTGTTATCGACAATAACAATCAGTTCCGCTCCAACAGTTTAAAAAGCAAGTCGGTTGGTCTGCAATGCGTATTACGATTTTAAAAACACAATTTAGATTGATCTTATTATTGAAGCATGAAGAAATTAGTTAACTATTGTTCGATTATTTTTCTTTTACTAGTGGCAACGTCTCAGGTAAAAGCGCAAAGTGTAGATGTAGTGATTCGTGAAAATGGAACTGAACGCAAAGAAAGCATCGACCTGCCTAAAAGTATGACATATCCACTTGACAGTCTGTTGAACGACTGGAAAGCCAAAAATTATATTGACTTAGGCAAAGATTGCAGCACGGCTGAAATCAACCCTTTATTCAGCGACTCTGTCTATATCGACCGCTTATCACGCATTCCGGCTATCATGGAAATGCCTTATAATGATATTATCCGCAAATTCATCGATATGTATGCAGGACGCTTGCGCAATCAGGTTTCTTTCATGTTAAGTGCCTGCAACTTCTATATGCCGATTTTTGAGGAAGCATTGGATGCATATGGGCTTCCACTGGAACTTAGATATCTCCCGATTATCGAATCTGCATTGAACCCCTCTGCCGTGTCACGCGCAGGTGCTTCCGGTCTGTGGCAATTCATGATTGGCACAGGTAAGATCTATGGTTTGGAATCAAACAGCCTGGTGGATGAACGTCGCGACCCGATTAAAGCTACTTGGGCTGCCGCACGTTATCTCAAAGAAATGTACGATATCTATGGAGACTGGAATCTTGTGATTGCTGCTTATAACTGTGGCCCCGGTACTATCAACAAGGCAATCCGCCGTGCCAATGGCGAAACGGATTACTGGAAAATCTATAATTACCTGCCTAAAGAGACACGTGGCTACGTGCCTGCTTTTATCGCCGCCAACTATGTGATGACTTACTACTGCGACCATAATATTTGTCCGATGGAAACAAATATTCCGGCAAGTACCGACACAGTACAAGTGAACAAGAATCTGCACTTCGAACAGATTGCTGATCTTTGCAATGTACCTTTGGATCAAATCAAGAGTTTGAATCCTCAATATAAGAAGCAAATGATCCCGGGTGACAGCAAGCCTTATACTTTAAGACTCCCCATCGATGCTATCAGTACTTTTATAGATAAGCAAGATACAATTTATGCACATCGTGCCGACGAATTGTTCCGCAACCGGAAAACCGTTGCAGTAAAGGAAATTACACCCTCAACCCGCAAAACGGCAACAGCCGTTGCCGGTAAAGGCAAACTGACCTACTACACAATAAAAAGTGGAGACACTTTGTCAACCATCGCCGGAAAGTATGGCGTCACGATTAAGGATATACAAAGGTGGAATGGAATGTCCAACACCAAAATTGCAGCAGGAAAACGATTGAAAATATACAAATAAACAGCTTCCTGCTTGCATCGTTCGGAAATTTGCTTATTTTTGCAGAACTAAGCAAGTGAAAGGATAACAATTATGGATAATCTACCCCCCAAAGAAATAAGTGACGAAGAGATGATCAATCAGGCGTTCCACGAACTACTGAATGATTATCTCAACACTAAACATCGCAAGAAAGTTGAAATCATTACGAAAGCTTTCAACTTCGCCAATCAGGCGCATAAAGGTATCAAACGCCGTTCGGGCGAACCTTATATTATGCACCCGATTGCTGTTGCCAGTATTGTATGTAATGAGATCGGCCTCGGTTCGACTTCTATCTGTGCGGCCTTGCTGCACGATGTAGTAGAAGACACTGATTACACAGTGGAAGACATTGAGAATATCTTTGGTCCAAAGATTGCCCAGATTGTGGACGGACTGACCAAAATATCCGGTGGAATCTTCGGCGACCGTGCTTCAGCACAGGCAGAGAACTTCAAGAAGTTGCTGCTCACCATGTCGAACGACATTCGGGTAATCCTTATCAAGATAGCCGACCGTTTGCACAACATGCGTACCCTCGGCTCTATGTTACCCAACAAACAATATAAGATTGCAGGCGAAACGCTCTACATCTATGCTCCACTCGCCAACCGTTTGGGACTCTATAAGATAAAAACAGAGCTTGAGAATCTAAGCTTTAAATATGAACACCCCGAAGAATATGCAGAAATAGAAGAGAAGTTGAATGCCACAGCCGTCGAACGCGACAAGGTTTTCAACGACTTCACTGCTCCTATCCGTACACAGCTGGATAAGATGGGGCTGAAATACCGGATACTTGCCCGCGTAAAATCAATCTATTCCATCTGGAACAAGATGCAGACCAAGCATGTTCCTTTCGAAGAAATATTTGACTTGCTGGCTGTCCGAATCATCTTCGAACCACGCAATGAGGAAGAAGAACTCAACGACTGTTTCGACATCTACGTTTCCATCTCCAAAATATACAAGCCTCATCCGGACCGTCTGCGCGACTGGGTAAGCCATCCTAAAGCAAATGGTTATCAGGCATTGCATGTCACCCTGATGGGTAATAACGGACAATGGATTGAAGTCCAGATTCGTAGTGAACGAATGAATGACGTTGCCGAACAAGGTTTCGCCGCTCACTGGAAATACAAAGAAGGAGGAGGCAGCGAAGATGAAGGAGAGTTGGAAAAATGGTTGAAAACCATTAAGGAGATATTGGATGATCCGCAACCGGATGCCATTGACTTTCTGGATACCATCAAACTTAATTTATTTGCTTCTGAAATATTCGTGTTCACTCCCAAAGGTGAGTTGAAGACTATGCCGCAGAATTCTACGGCTCTCGACTTCGCATTTTCTTTGCATACGGATATTGGCAGTCATTGTATTGGTGCCAAAGTCAACCACAAACTTGTGCCATTGAGCCATAAATTGCAAAGTGGTGACCAAGTTGAAATTCTGACTTCAAAATCGCAACGTGTACAACCGCAATGGGAAGTTTTTGCAACCACTGCCCGTGCCCGTGCCAAGATAGCAGCCATTCTCCGCAAAGAACGCAAAGCAAACCAGAAGATAGGTGAAGAAATCCTTAATGAGTTTCTGAAAAAAGAGGAAATCCGTCCGGAAGAAGCAATTATTGAGAAGCTGCGCAAACTGCATAATGCCAAGAATGAAGAAGAACTACTGGCTGCTATTGGCAGTAAAGCAATCGTCTTGGGAGAAGCGGATAAGAATGAATTGAGAGAAAAGCAAACCAGTAACTGGAAGAAATATCTGACTTTTTCTTTCGGCAACAGCAAAGAGAAGCAGGAAGAAAAAGAGCCACAAGAAAAAGAAAAGATCAATCCGAAGCAAGTGCTCAAACTGACGGAAGAAAGTTTGCAGAAAAAATATATCATGGCGGAATGTTGCCATCCTATTCCCGGCGATGACGTATTGGGATATGTGGATGAAAACGACCGGATCATTATTCACAAACGCCAATGTCCTGTTGCCGCCAAACTGAAGAGCAGTTATGGCAACCGTATATTAGCGACAGAATGGGATACACACAAAGAATTATCTTTCCTGGTATATATATATATAAAAGGTATAGACAGCATGGGACTTTTGAATGAAGTCACCCAAGTTATCTCCAGACAGCTCAATGTAAATATCCGTAAGCTGACCATCGAAACCGAAGATGGTATCTTTGAGGGAAAAATTCAGTTATGGGTACATGATGTGGATGATGTGAGAACCATCTGTAACAATCTGAAGAAAATACAGAATATCAAACAGGTGAGCCGCGTAGAAGAATAACGTTGATCGACACATTCGTTATCGGTCAACGTTATTCTACTCCCGTCCATCCAATTCGCGCTTAATAGCCAAAAGCTCTTCTTTTATCGCTTTCAGCTTATTTACGATCTCATAATTACGAACCGTAGCTTCTTTATTATCCTTCAAACGTTGCCGGGCACCGGGAAGTGTCATGCCTTTCTCTTTTACCAAATGGTAGATAAGTCCAATCGTTTCTACGTCTTCTTTGCGATACTGACGTATTCCTCTTCCCGCTGTCTTAGGAGATATTTGCGGAAACTCCTTTTCCCAAAAACGGAGCAATGACGGATTGACTCCGAACATGTCGGCAACCTCTCCTATTGAATAATATAGCTTCAACTCTTTGTCTGTATTAAGCATAACACTCCTGTTTTAAGATTTTTAATCGAAAACTTTACCATGATTGGCTGCCAGCTGAATCATCTTCTCATAATCTTCGGCACTCAAATCCATGAAATAATAATTAACCGGATTCACTACCTGTCCTTTCACATGCACTTCATAATGCAGATGCGGACCGGTACTTTTTCCTGTACTACCCACTTTTCCGATAATCTCACCACGTACCACTTTCTTTCCGACTTTCGTATTAAATCCCTGCAAGTGAGCATACCGAGTGAGATACCCGAAACCATGATCTATCTCGATAGTATTACCGTATCCGGTTTCCCATCCCACTTTCACCACTGTTCCGTTTCCGGTAGCATAAACATCTGTTCCCGGATGAGCAGAAAAGTCCATACCTGCATGGAACTTTGTCGTACCATAAATAGGGTCGATACGCGTACCATAACCAGATGCTGTCTGACGAAGATCTTTATTCGAAATTGGCTGGATAGCCGGAATACATTTCAGCATCTCATCGTGGTTCTTACACATATCAATCACATCATCGAAAGATTTCGACTGGATATAAAGCCTTTTGGAAAGCACGTCCAACTTTTGAGTCGTATTCACCACCAGCTTGGCATTTGCCAAATCCATTAGTTCTTCGTAACGGTTCGTCCCGCCATAACCTGCCTGACGGATAGCAGGGGAAACAGGATCTGCCTGCAAAATCACCCGATACAGATTATCGTCACGTTGCTGGATATCCTGAAGCACTCCCATGGCGTCGTCCAAACGCCGGGAAAGCACATTGTACTGTGCCAAAAGACGGCTGTTTTCAATTCTTAATTCTTTCTCCGACGGAGAGCCAAAAATCAAAAGCAATACAATAAAGCAACCAGCTCCCAACCCCATTCCATAGAAAAGCCGACGCAAGATACTAAGCGCACGCTGCCGTACGGTAGGGTAAATTCGATCATAAGTCTGGGTCTGTGGATTATAGATGTAGTATACTTTGCGCATCTTTTTGGAAATATTTCGCTTGTTAATACGGCAAAAGTAATAAAAACAAGCTATCTTTGCACAGTTTTTACGAATTTATGAGTTGTGATTTATGATTTATTGGGGATTCCTCCCCTCTCTCATATCCCACAGCCCATAATTCATAATTCATAAATCATAATTCTTCATTATATGTTGACTGCAAAAGAGATCAGAGATTCATTCAAGAATTTCTTTGAGTCGAAAGGACACCACATCGTTCCCTCGGCTCCGATGGTGATTAAAGATGACCCTACCCTGATGTTTACGAACGCGGGTATGAACCAGTTTAAAGATATTATTTTGGGTAACCACCCAGCGAAATACCAAAGAGTCGCGGACTCGCAAAAATGTTTGCGTGTAAGTGGAAAGCATAATGACTTGGAAGAAGTAGGGCACGATACGTACCACCACACCATGTTTGAAATGCTTGGTAACTGGTCGTTCGGCGATTACTTCAAGAAAGAAGCCATCAACTGGGCGTGGGAATATCTGGTAGAAGTCTTGAAACTGAATCCGGAACATCTCTATGCAACCGTATTTGAAGGAAGTCCTGAAGAAGGATTGAGCCGTGACGACGAAGCTGCTTCCTATTGGGAACAGTTCCTTCCGAAAGATCATATTATCAACGGTAACAAACACGATAACTTCTGGGAAATGGGTGATACAGGACCTTGCGGACCTTGTTCCGAAATCCATATCGACCTTCGTCCTGCTGAGGAACGTGCCAAGATCTCCGGTCGCGACCTCGTGAACCACGATCACCCGCAGGTGATTGAAATCTGGAACCTCGTGTTCATGCAATACAACCGCAAAGCAGACGGCAGTCTTGAGCCGCTTCCTGCCAAGGTTATTGACACCGGTATGGGATTCGAACGTCTTTGTATGGCTTTGCAAGGCAAAACATCCAACTACGACACAGACGTATTCCAGCCAATGCTGAAAGCTATTGCAGCGATGTCGGGTACAGAATACAGAAAAGACAAACAACAAGATATCGCTATGCGTGTGATTGCCGACCATATCCGTACCATTGCATTCTCAATCACAGATGGTCAGTTGCCTTCTAATGCTAAAGCTGGCTACGTGATCCGCCGTATCCTTCGCCGTGCTGTTCGTTACGGATATACTTTCCTCGGACAGAAACAGGCATTTATGTACAAGTTGCTTCCTGTATTGATTGATAATATGGGAGAGGCTTATCCTGAACTGGTTGCACAAAAGACACTGATTGAAAAAGTAATCAAGGAAGAAGAAGAATCATTCCTCCGCACTTTGGAAACTGGTATCCGTCTATTGGATAAGACAATGGAAGATACCAAAGCCAATGGAAAAACTGAAATCAGCGGTAAAGATGCCTTTACTTTATATGATACATTCGGTTTCCCGCTCGACTTGACAGAGCTGATTCTCCGTGAAAACGGAATGACTGTCAACATTGAAGAGTTCAATGAAGAAATGCAGCAACAGAAACAGCGTGCACGTAATGCTGCCGCCATCGAAACTGGTGACTGGATTGTACTAAAAGAAGGAACTACTGAATTCGTTGGTTACGATTACACTGAATACGAGGCTTCTATCCTTCGTTACCGTCAGATCAAACAAAAGAACCAGACATTGTATCAGATTGTACTTGACTATACTCCGTTCTATGCGGAAAGTGGTGGTCAGGTAGGTGATACGGGTGTATTGGTTAGCGAATTCGAGACGATCGAAGTGGTCGATACAAAGAAAGAAAATAATCTTCCGATACATATTACCAAAAAGTTACCCGAACACCCGGAAGCTCCGATGATGGCTTGTGTGGATACCGACAAACGTGCTGCCTGCGCAGCTAATCACTCAGCGACTCACTTGCTGGATGCTGCTTTGCGTGAAGTGTTGGGTGAACACATCGAACAGAAAGGTTCATTGGTTACACCGGATTCATTGCGTTTCGACTTCTCTCACTTCCAGAAAGTGACCGATGAAGAAATCCGTAAAGTTGAACATATCGTCAATGCAAGAATCCGCGCTAATATTCCGTTGAAAGAATATCGCAATATTCCTATCGAGGAAGCTAAGGAGTTGGGAGCTATCGCTCTCTTTGGTGAAAAGTATGGCGACAGAGTTCGTGTGATCCAGTTCGGAACTTCTATCGAGTTCTGTGGTGGTACACACGTAGCTGCAACCGGAAATATCGGTATGGTAAAAATCATCTCCGAAAGTTCTGTTGCTGCCGGCGTTCGCCGTATTGAAGCTTATACCGGAGCACGCGTGGAAGAAATGCTGGATACAATACAAGATACACTCAGCGACTTAAAGGCTCTCTTCAACAATGCTCCTGACTTAAGAATTGCAATCCGTAAATATCTGGATGAAAACGCAGGATTGAAAAAGCAGGTGGAAGACTTCATGAAAGAGAAAGAAGCAGCTCTGAAGGAAAGATTACTGAAAAATGTACAAGAAATCCACGGTATCAAAGTAATCAAGTTCTGTGCTCCACTACCGGCAGAAGTAGTGAAGAATATCGCTTTCCAACTTCGGGGTGAAATCACAGAAAACTTGTTCTTCGTAGCCGGAAGTACAGACAATGGCAAACCGATGCTGACAGTAATGCTTAGCGATAATTTGGTTGCAGGTGGTCTGAAAGCTGGTAATCTGGTAAAAGAGGCTGCCAAACTGATTCAAGGTGGCGGCGGTGGCCAACCTCACTTCGCTACTGCAGGAGGTAAAAATGCTGATGGGCTACCGGCAGCAGTTGAAAAAGTACTGGAGCTGGCAGGAATCTAAGAATAAATAAAAGAGGCTGTCTAACAAGCCCCGAAAAAAAAGAAATCACCCCTGTCAGAGTTTGATGAACTGACAGGGGTGAAATCGTTAAAAAGAGACTTATAGACACCCCCTTTTACGTAAAGACTTAAAATTAGACACGTCTGAATAAATACATAAGAAACTCCCTATTAATGTAGAAAAAAATAGTGACGGTATATGCACAGGATAGTGACGGTATCGCTAGCATATAGCGTCACTATTTGCATCGGATAGCGTCACTATTTTACAGAAGGGAATTCACCAACAACAATTTCGGCTTGAATCCCCTTTTGAATCCCCTATAAAAGCATCGGGGAAGGATACTTCCGACCCTCCCCCAAAACCAAACAAACCCGGTAAGAAATAGAAGTCTATTTGTCTCTTTCTAAAAATATTAGCTTATAATTTAGGCTTGTCACAGTTTTTTTCTACCTTTGTGACCAGATTAATTATTTTTCTTATCCTTCAAATAAATAAAATAAGTAATCACTAATACCTAAAGAATGATGAGAACACCTGCTTATCTATGCCTGCTGTTAACCTGCATGCTCATTTCTTGTACCCCTACGCAAGAAAAACACGAAATAGATTACACATCTTATGTAAATCCATTTATCGGAACAGACTTCACTGGAAACACTTATCCTGGTGCCCAAGCTCCTTTCGGCATGGTGCAACTTAGCCCGGACAACGGACTCCCCGGATGGGACCGTATCTCCGGTTATTTCTATCCGGACAGTACGATTGCCGGTTTCAGCCACACACATCTTTCCGGCACTGGAGCGGGAGATTTGTATGACATTTCTTTCATGCCTGTCACTCTTCCCTACAAAGAAGCGGAAGCACCACTTGGCATCCACTCTAAATTTTCCCACAAGGATGAAAGTGCTCATGCCGGTTATTATCAAGTACGCCTGACTGATTACAACATCAACGTCGAACTGACTGCCACGGAGCGTTGTGGTATCCAACGTTATACCTTTCCGGAAGCCCAATCTGCTATCTTCTTAAATCTGAAGAAAGCCATGAACTGGGATTTTACCAACGATTCTCATATCGAAATCGTAGACTCCGTCACCATTCAAGGTTACCGTTTCTCCGATGGTTGGGCACGCGATCAACACATCTATTTCCGCACCCGCTTCTCCAAGCCTTTTGAGAAAATGAAACTGGACACAACTGCCATCATCAAAGACAATAAACGTATCGGCACAGCTGTTATTGCCCGCTTCGACTTCAATACTCAAAAGGATGAACAGATATTAGTTAACACCGCCATTTCCGGTGTCAGCATGGAAGGAGCTGCTAAAAACTTGCAAGCAGAAATCCCCGAAAATGACTTCGACAAATATTTGGCGGAAACAAAAGCAAACTGGAACCGCCAGCTCGGAAAGATTGAAATAAAAAGTGATAATGAGAACGATAAAGTAAACTTCTACACTGCTCTCTATCACTCGATGATTGCTCCTACTATTTACAGTGATGTAGACGGAGCTTACTATGGGCCCGACAAGAAAGTACACCAGGCTGACGGCTGGGTTAATTATAGCACCTTCTCTCTATGGGATACGTACCGTGCTGCCCACCCTCTCTTTACTTATACCGAACCTGAGCGTGTCAACGACATGGTGAAATCCTTCATCGCCTTCTACGAACAAAATGGCCGCTTACCTGTATGGAATTTCTACGGAAGTGAAACAGACATGATGATCGGTTATCATGCTGTCCCTGTTATTGTAGACGCCTATCTGAAAGGAATCGGTGACTTCGACGCAAAAAAAGCCCTGAATGCTTGCATAGCAACGGCTAATCTGGATAATTATCGTGGCATTGGACTCTATAAAGAATTAGGATACATACCTTACAACGTAACAGACCACTACAACGCAGAAAACTGGTCGTTATCCAAAACACTGGAATACGCTTTCGATGATTACTGCATTGCCGAAATGGCGAAGAAGATGGGCAAACAAGACATTGCGGACGAATTTTACAAACGCTCTCAAAACTACAAGAATGTATATAACCCCGCCACTTCTTTCATGCAGCCACGTGACGATAAAGGCACCTTTATCAAGGACTTCAAAGCCGATGACTATACGCCACACATCTGCGAAAGCAACGGATGGCAATATTTCTGGTCGGTACAACACGACGTTGACGGACTGATAGACCTTGTAGGCGGTAAAAACAGATTTGCCGAAAAACTGGACAGCATGTTCACCTACCATCCGGCAGCTGATGCCGAACTCCCCCTCTTCAGCACAGGAATGATAGGTCAGTACGCGCACGGCAACGAGCCGAGCCATCACGTCATCTACCTGTTCAATGCAATAGGACAGGAAAGCCGTACACAAGAATATGTAGCCAAAGTGATGAACGAGCTCTACAAGAACGAGCCTGCCGGTCTTTGTGGCAACGAAGATTGCGGGCAGATGTCAGCATGGTATGTATTCAGTGCGATGGGATTCTATCCTGTTAACCCCGTCAGTGGAAAATACGAGATAGGTACTCCCCTATTCCCGGAAATGCAATTACATCTGGCGAATGGAAAGACTTTCACCGTACTGGCCCCCAAAGTGAACAAAGAAAATATCTATATCCAATCCATCAAAATAGATGGAAAACCGTATGACAAAACGTATCTTACTCACGAGCAAATCATGAGTGGAGCGACTGTCGAATTTGAAATGAGTAATACACCTAAAACTATCGGAGTTATATCCAAAGAAAATAACCCATAAGCCAAACCTGAACAACCAACTGAGAGAATGAACGAAAACTTCGATATAACCTATAAAGCACTATTCCGCCGGTACTACCCCAGCCTGATTTTCTATGCCACCCGCCTGGTAGGAGAAGAAGAAGCAGAGGATGTAGTGCAGGACGTATTTGTAGAATTATGGAAGCGGAAAGACCACATAGAGATAGGCGAGCAAATCCAGGCCTTTCTCTATCGTGCCGTTTACACCCGTGCCCTCAACGTCTTGAAACACCGCAGTGTGGAAGACAGTTATTGTGTTGCCATGGAAGAAATCAACCAAAGACGTGCAGAGTTTTACCAACCAGACAACAACGAAGTGATTCGGAGGATCGAAGATAAGGAACTCCGCAAGGAAATCCATGATGCGATTAATGAACTCCCTGATAAATGCAAAGAGGTTTTCAAGCTTAGCTATCTGCATGATATGAAAAACAAGGAAATAGCCGATATTCTCGGAGTTTCACTCCGCACGGTGGAAGCCCATATGTATAAGGCCTTAAAATACTTGCGTGCCCGACTCGATCCTCTTTGGGCAATTCTTTTCTTATTTTTATGGCGATTATAATAAGTGTTTTTGCGTTTTGAATTGTATTACTAATATGAAGGAAAAGAAAATGAGTAATCTGAGTGAAGAAATAATAAACAGATATCTGACAGGACAGTGTTCTGAAGAAGAGCTTATCGAGGTCAATGCCTGGATGAAGGAATCGGAAGAAAACGCCCGCCAGCTCTTTCGTATGGAAGAAATTTATCATTTGGGTAAATTCGACCAGTACACTGATGAACAACGGATACTTCGTGCGGAAAAACAACTTTATAAAAAGCTGGACGAAGAGAAAGGTAAACAGAGCAAAATATTAAGCATGCACCGCTGGATGAAATATGCCGCAGTGATTGCTGTAATGTTGATCATGGGTGGTGGAGTCGGATATTGGTTCTATCAAAGCGGAAACAATCAACAAATGATGGTCGCAGTAGCCAGCGAAGGCATTGTTAAGGAGGTAGTCTTGCCGGATGGTAGCAAAGTTTGGCTGAACAATGCAGCAACCTTGAAATATCCACGTGAATTCTCCGAAAAGGAACGCAATGTCTACCTGGAAGGAGAAGCTTATTTTGAGGTCACCAAAAACCGCCATAAGCCATTCACCGTTCAAAGTGACGCAATACGCGTACGCGTACTGGGAACTACGTTCAATTTAAAATCCGATAAGCGTTGCCGGATAGCGGAGGCGACACTTATTGAAGGTGAGATTGAAGTAAAAGGTAATAAGGAAGAAGGGCAGATTATCCTCACTCCGGGACAACGTGCGGAACTGAACAAAAATAATGGACGATTGACCGTAAAACAAGTGGATGCCAAGTTGGATGCTGTTTGGCACGATAATCTGATTCCATTCCAAAAAGCAGATATCTTCACCATCACCAAAGCGCTGGAGCGTTTCTATGACGTGAAAATCATTCTGTCTCCTGACATTCAGACGGGTAAAACTTACTCCGGTGTACTGAAAAGGAAATCGAATATCGAGTCAGTGTTAAAATCATTGCAAAACTCTATACCTATTGATTATAAAATTGTCGGAAACAATATCTTCATTTCTCCCAAATAAGAAGTAAAAGATGAACCGGATAAAACTTAAAAGCTATTAATACCATGAAATTTAAAACATTCCTAATAGTAGGATGTTTAGGAGGTTTATTCACACTTAACTCCTGCACAGCCCCCACTAATGTAAAAGATTATAGTGCTTACGTCAACCCTTTCATCGGTACTGGCGGACATGGTCATACCTTCCCCGGAGCAGTAGTTCCCCACGGCATGATTCAGCCTAGTCCGGACACCCGGATCGATGGTTGGGATGCCTGTTCCGGTTATTATTATGCCGACTCTACCATCAATGGCTTCTCACACACACACGTCAGCGGTACAGGTTGTTGCGACTATGGAGATGTCTTGCTTATGCCAACCGTAGGTAAGCAACAATATCGTACAACCGATCCCCAAAGCCAACGCCTAGCATACGCTTCCTCTTTCTCACATAAGAATGAAATCGCAGAACCGGGATATTATTCTGTCTTTCTTGATACTTATCAGGTGAAAGCTGAAATTTCATCCACCAAACGAGGAGCAATCCATCGCTATACCTTTCCCGAAAACGCCGAATCCGGATTTATCATCGACCTGGATTACAGCCTGCAACGACAGACTAACTCCGAGATGGAAATAGAAGTAATAAGCGATACGGAAATCTGTGGACATAAGAAAACAACTTATTGGGCTTTCGACCAATATATCAACTTCTACGCTAAATTTTCCAAACCATTCTCTTATACGCTCGTTACGGATTCTATCACCATGGACAATGGCAAACGGCTTCCTGTCTGCAAAGCATTATTGCATTTCAACACCAGTAAAGACGAGCAGGTTCTTGTTAAAGTAGGTGTGTCCGCTGTAGATATTGCCGGTGCACGGAAGAACGTTGAATCAGAAATTCCCGGATGGGACTTCGAAAAAGTACGTAAAGACGCACGTACGGCATGGAATGAATATCTTTCCAAAATTGATATTACAACTTCCGATAAAGAAGATAAAGCCATCTTCTACACGGCCCTCTATCATACGGGAATCAGTCCAAATCTGTTCACTGATGCAGACGGACGTTATTTAGGAATGGATCTTGAAGTGCATCAAGGAGACACCCTTAATCCGATATATACTGTCTTTTCTTTATGGGATACTTTCCGTGCGCTACATCCGCTAATGACTATCATTGATCCTGATCTGAATAATCACTTTATCAATTCGTTAATTAAGAAACATCAGGAAGGTGGGATATACCCCATGTGGGACTTGGCTTCCAATTACACTGGCACTATGATTGGTTATCATGCTGTTCCGGTCATCGTGGATGCCTACATGAAAGGGTATCGCAACTTTGATGCCAAAGAGGCTTATAAAGCCTGCCTACGTGCCGCCGAATATGACACTACCGGCATCAAATGTCCGGATCTGGTATTGCCTCATCTCATGCCGAAAGCAAAATATTATAAGAATGCCATCGGATATATCCCTTGTGACCGCGAAAACGAATCAGTGGCCAAAGCGTTGGAATATGCGTATGATGACTGGTGTATCTCTATCTTTGCAGAAGCGATGAGTGATTTTGAATCCAAAGCAAAGTATGAACGCTTTGCCAAGGCGTACGAATTTTATTTCGACAAATCAATCCGCTTCATGCGTGGACTAGACTCAAAAGGTGAATGGCGTACTCCATTCAATCCGCGCGCATCTACTCACCGCAGCGATGATTATTGTGAAGGAACAGCTTGGCAATGGACTTGGTTTGTGCCGCATGATGTAGAAGGATTAGTCAATCTGATGGGTGGAGAAGATGCTTTTGTACAGAAACTCGATTCCTTATTCTCGGCCGATTCATCACTTGAAGGTGAGACAACCTCATCAGATATCAGCGGACTTATCGGGCAATATGCACATGGAAACGAACCAAGTCATCATGTGATCCATCTATATAACTACGTTAACCACCCTTGGAGAACTCAAGAGTTGGTAGATAGTGTTTACCGAAGCCAGTATGCCAACAGTATAGATGGTCTTTCGGGTAATGAAGACTGCGGCCAGATGTCTGCCTGGTATATACTCAACTCTATGGGATTCTATCAGGTATGTCCCGGCAAGCCGGTATATTCCATCGGACGTCCTGCTTTCGACAAAGCGGTTATCAATCTGCCGGAAGGAAAGACTTTCAGTATTGTAGTAAAGAATAATGGGAAAAAGAATAAATACATTGAAAGTGTATTGCTGAACGGTAAGGCTCTAAACATTCCATTCTTTAACCATCAGGATATTGCGAATGGAGGAACGATGGAAATCAAGATGACCAATCAGCCTACAAAATGGGGAATCGTCTCCCCTGACTCTCATATCAAATAATAAATAAGACCATGAAAAAGTATCTCCTATTAATATGCGCATTAAGTTGTATCGTCTTTGCAAAAGCCAAAGACTGGACGCAGTATGTCAATCCACTTATGGGTTCTCAATCTAGTTTCGAGTTATCAACAGGTAATACTTATCCGGTCATTGCCCGTCCGTGGGGGATGAATTTCTGGACTCCGCAAACAGGAAAGATGGGAGACGGATGGCAATACACTTATACGGCTAATAAGATTCGTGGATTTAAGCAAACACATCAACCCAGTCCGTGGATTAATGATTACGGACAATTCTCTATTATGCCTGTAGTAGGCAAACCGGAATTCAATGAAGAGAAGCGTGCCAGTTGGTTTGCCCACAAAGGAGAAACTGCCACTCCTTATTATTATAAGGTATATCTTGCAGAGCATGATGTAGTGACAGAAATGGCTCCAACCGAGCGTGCCGTTCTTTTCCGTTTCACTTTTCCGGAAAACGATCATTCGTATGTTGTAGTGGATGCCTTTGATAAGGGATCGTATATTAAGGTTATTCCGGAAGAAAACAAGATTATCGGTTACACGACTCGCAACAGCGGTGGAGTTCCCGAAAACTTTAAAAATTACTTTATTATTGAATTCGACAAGCCTTTCACTTATAAAGCTACGGTAGCCAATGACAATCTGCAAGAAAATGTTACCGAACAGACAACGGATCATGCCGGAGCCATTATCGGTTTCCAAACACATAAAGGCGAACAAGTACATGCAAGAATTGCTTCTTCTTTCATCAGTTTTGAACAGGCAGCTTTGAATATGAAAGAGTTGGGCAAAGATAATATTGAACAGCTAGCCAAGAAAGGAAAAGAAGCGTGGAACCAAGTGTTAGGCAAAATAGAAGTAGAAGGAGGCAATCTCGACCAATATCGCACATTCTATTCTTGTTTATATCGTTCATTACTCTTCCCACGCAAATTCTACGAACTGGATGCTGCCGGCCAAGCTATTCATTACAGTCCTTATAATGGGCAAGTATTACCGGGATATATGTATACCGACACAGGCTTTTGGGATACTTTCCGTTGCCTATTCCCGTTATTGAACCTGATGTACCCGTCAGTCAACAAGGAGATGCAGGAAGGTCTGATCAATACATATAAAGAGAGCGGTTTCTTCCCGGAATGGGCAAGTCCGGGACACAGGGGCTGTATGGTTGGTAACAATTCTGCTTCCGTCTTAGTGGATGCTTACATGAAAGGAGTGAAAGTGGACGATATAAAAACATTGTATGAAGGGCTGATTCACGGAACGGAGAATGTACATCCACAAGTATCATCAACAGGACGTCTGGGATATGAATATTACAATAAACAGGGTTATGTGCCTTATGATGTAAAAATCAATGAGAACGCCGCACGCACGCTGGAATATGCATACAATGACTGGTGTATCTACCAACTGGCAAAGGAACTTAAACGTCCGAAAAAAGAGATTAATCTTTTCGCAAAACGTGCCATGAACTACAAGAATCTTTTTGATAAGGAATCTAAGTTAATGCGTGGACGCAACGAAGATGGTACATTCCAATCTCCTTTCTCTCCGCTGAAATGGGGGGATGCCTTTACGGAAGGAAATAGCTGGCACTATACTTGGTCTGTATTCCACGATCCTCAAGGATTGATTGACTTGATGGGTGGAAAAGAGATGTTTATCACCATGATGGATTCTGTTTTTGCCGTACCTCCTATTTTTGATGATAGCTACTACGGCCAAGTGATTCATGAAATCCGTGAAATGACTGTGATGAATATGGGTAACTATGCACATGGCAATCAACCGATTCAGCACATGATTTATTTATATGACTATGCAGGACAACCTTGGAAAGCCCAATACTGGTTGCGTCAAGTAATGGATCGTATGTACTCTCCTACTCCGGACGGCTATTGTGGCGACGAGGACAACGGACAAACTTCTGCCTGGTATGTATTCTCGGCATTAGGTTTCTATCCTGTTTGTCCGGGAACGGATGAATATATTATAGGTGCTCCGTTATTCAAGAAAGCTACACTCCATTTTGAGAATGGCAATAGTTTGGTTATTGATGCTCCGAATAACAGTAAGAAGAATTTTTATGTCAATTCGATGAATGTTAATGGTGCTGATTACACTAAAAATTATCTCCGACACGAAAATTTGCTCAAGGGAGGTACGATCAGTGTTGAAATGAGCAATCAACCTAATCAGAATAGAGGAACTAAAGAAGAAGATATGCCCTATTCTTTCTCTAAAGAACAATAATCCTTGCGAGATAATTTAGCCCTAATCTTGGTTTGAGTCTTTCAGTATTTTTCAGAAAGTAACTATTCATCAATATTCCGGCTGAAAGCAATAGCCTGAAAGCAGACTTCTTTGCTTTCAGGCTATTGCTTTTATTATCTTTCGCTGCTTTTATTCGACAAAACAAGGCAAGCATATCAAAAATTAATTTCAACACCGTACGGAAATAAGTAAAATGATACAGCCAGGTTTGAATACATAGTGAGAAAAACATCTATCATAGTATCATTCATTTTAATAATCTTTTAATTATCAAAGGAATAAGTATGATAGATAAGTTTTTAAAAATGCATCTATCATACTTTTATTGCAAAAAACGGGTATCTATCACACCCATACTATATCTATTTAGTGTAGCATTAGGTGAGAGTATCCATTTAAAGGCCTAAGAATGCACACTTTATAGGATGATAACCTGTATTGACAACTTAATAATCTATTGGGAGCGGCTGTCTTTCTATAGTTCACATGTGCAGGCTGTACAGCCCACGTATGTAAACCATACAGCCCACACATGCGGACTGTACAGAACACATACGTGGGCTATAAACTTATCGCCATTACATTTACATTATTAAGCCACGATAATCAGATTTATATGGCTCCCTTGTGACAAAAACAAGCTATCTTACACCTATTATGACCCTTATATGGCTATTTTGCACAATGATAGATAACCTGTTTTTACTGGTAAAAGTATGATAGATGCATTTTCTAAAAGCTATCTATCATACTTATTCCTTTGATAATTAAAAGATTATTGAAAGAAATGATACTATGATAGATATTTTATTTCACTATGTAGCATTTCATTCAAATATTTAGGGGTATGAGCAAACGTTAGAGTTAAAGAAATTAGCGCCTGCCCGTTCTTTGAAAAAGCAATTAAAAAGAGGCTGACTCAAAAACAATCTTGAGACAGCCTCTCGAATACAAACTTTAACCTATATTCTTTTTAGACTCAACACTACTTAAAGACGTATATTTCATAAAGCTCACATCCCCAAGAAGACAAAAGGTCAAATTTCACATACCGTGCAGTTATAGGTTTAATGAATTGATAGTAATCGGCATTCTCATCAACAGTAGCTACTTTTCCCAGATAATTCCATGTGTTTCCATCAGAAGAAACTGATAATTGTACATTTTGAGGAGCATAATAATATATATAATCAAGACCCACTCCAGTGATTGTTTTTTCCTCTCCCATATCGAGTGTAAATGAAATATCTCCATCAGAACATATACCTTCATAGTTACCTTTGGTTTCACCATCAATAAGTGAACCGCCACCATCGTTTTGATAAAAATCACTACTATCTTCCACATCTACAGACCAACCCTGTTTGGACCATTCTATCTAACCGGAAGGCCGTTTGTAAGATATGTGTTCAAATCCCCTTATATATTTATTTATATTCAAGGTGAAAGAACTTCTTTTCTCATCCTGCACGAAGACTGGGTCTTCACATTCAAAAACAGCTGTGATATTTAATGTGTTTGACGAGTCGTCCGATGTACGCAACAAAAAGTCATTAGTAATCTCCCAAGTAATATCTCCTGATGTCTTTTCACCAGCAGGAATTATAATTTCTGCAGGAGTAATACTAATGTCTTTCAGGTATTCGTCATCCAATCCTTCCGTTATAAGTTTCACCTTTACATCTTTCCGAGCAGGACGATCCAATTGTACACTGAATGTATATAGATTCCGCTCCGTGTCCTTAAAATCTCCGTTGAAATAAGTATGTTCGAATGTAGTTTTATTACCGGCTTTTCCTTCCAAGAAACCTGTAGCTACATATGCCTCTTTCTTTATCAAAGCTTTTGCCTCCAAGGTAATAGATGGCATTTTATATCCTTGCACAGTAGCTCTCACTCCTAAATTACAGGTAGCTTCATCGTAATTAGATTGAAAAACATCCATATTTTTTATACCCAAAGTAACACTGGCATCCGTATAGCCTGCCGGAATTATCAATTTGGTATCACTTAACTCAACATCTTCTCCGATTGGCTCAAAAGTAACTATTGCGTCCTCGGGTGAAGCGTTAAAACGAAAGGTGAATATTGTGGGTTTATCGAATTCTAATATACCCTCATTATTATAGGTGGCATTCACTGTTATTTCCGAACCTTCTCCGTCTTCCGCCACAAGAGAAAAATTGTTATCCGGGTAGGTAGCCAGACTTGGAGTTTCATCTTCGCCGCATCCAGAAAGGGCTGTCAGCGAACCGACTGCCAACAATAAGAAAAATCTATAAAGTGTTCTCATTTCTACAATTATTTTTTAATTTATTGCAAATCATCGGGATATTGGTAAGGTGTGGCATCATTGTCCTTGTAGAACACGGTAGGTGCTTGTAACGGAGAACCATACAGAGTTTTCACATCAGACAGACGCCGGAATACATTGCCATAATTTTCCGGCTTCGGTGAAAAGCCCATAAACCATCCAGAACCTTGGTTTATCAGTCTTTGTCCCTGTAAATCGCCACCTGTACCTCTAACAAACTCCATGGATTGACCGGAACATTCTTTGGATGTCAGGTCCCCATACGGAACTTGAGAAGGATCTCTACCATAATCACCAACTACAATGTCTATCCAGTTTTTAATAGTTACTCCATCAACAACGGTTGCCTTCGAACTATACATTCTTCTTAATGCATATACTGCTACGATTTTATCAGGCATTGCTTGTTTAGTTTCGTAGCATAAACGTGCCGCAGCCTCCTCACTAGGCTCTGTTAATGCTGGATTATTCGGATCATAAGCACCTTCATATTCGTCATCAAAACATACCCCGTCCAGATTATATGCTTTGCAATACTGAGCTAATTCTCGTGCAAAGTCTTTGGCACCTTGTTTAGAAAGTTGCGCCACTCCTGTTATATCCCCGTTACTAAGTATTCCTAATACTATTTTAGTTCCACGTTTACGAAGTGGTTGCAAAAATTTCTCATTATTGTCTAGCAAATATTGTATATAAGCATTACATTTTAAATAAGGGCGTTGGGCTTGTGCATCCCAGTTGATATTGGCAGCAAATGGGGAAACTACATCCCACAGCAATTTTCCGTTTTCTAGTTGAAAAGAAAGAGCATTCAGTGGATTTGTACCATCAAAGAAGACAAATGACTTTACAACATCTTCTCCTTTGTAAGTATTTCCCAACTTTCTCATATCTTTTATCAAATAGATACAATGACCAGCTTTCTCATCTTTTATGGTAATGTCGCTACTTACGTGGGTAAGAGCTATAGGTAAAGCATAGGTTTTATCTTCTTTCAAAGTGCCGTCCGCCTGAATGGTGATGTCAGTCTGAGCAGATTTTGTTTGTGCATCTACAATGAACTTCCCGTCATTCTTAAAAGAAACCAGGTGCGCAGGATACAATTCAAAATCGGTTTCATGCTCTTTGTTATAAGTATCCAAATAGTCTGCATCAATAATTACTTGAGCAGAAGTACTGGTACTCGCCATTTTACTAAGACTCATTTTTACAGAAGTAGTATAAGTATCTTTGTATAGCTCCACTACGCTAGAGGACAAATTGGACTTTCCGTCACGCAAGTATCCATTGTTTTCATAAATGCCAGTATATGCTGACTCATCTATTGCTTTATTTATGACAAGATCATCATCACAGGAGGTAAGGCAAGTTATGCCGCCTCCAAATATGGCAACCATCAACCCTGTTATCAGATATTTTTGTTTCATAATAATATTCTTTTTTAATTAAAAGGATTAATATATTTGAGGAAGTTCTACAGGAACCCATATCAAATCTTTACTCGCAGTGATATCATTTCCATTACCAGTACGATCTATAACAACCTTTCCAGACCCCTCATTAAATTTCCAGTAGGCTACAAGTCCTTCACTGGCAGGATTTACTTTATAAGGATTATCTGCAATTTGCTCTGCAGTTCTTTCTACGCTCCAAATACGAACCTCTGAAATTTCTCCCGGAAGCCAACGGGTACCATCAAAAGAACGGCCTATATAGCAATTCTTAGTTAAATTAACCGTACTATTTGCTGACTGGTCTTTATACACCGCCACACCATTCTTGTAATAGATTCGGTTTTTATTGACAGTGTTATACACAACAGCTATGTGTACCCATTCGTCTACCGGAAGTCCAATACCTGGTGCGTGATTTGCTGGAGGAAAACTTCCACCTGGCACAAATGCCTGAAGTTGATCACGTGGACGGTCACCATCACCGATACGTATAAGGAAATTACCTTCTATTCCAAAAACAGAACTTAGTGCATTATCACGTTTGGCCACCCAGTCATCACTTCGTACCAATGCTTCCACTGTAATAGTAGTCATCTTGCTTACATCACTATTCCATTTTATCGGAAAATAGTTTTCTTTAATATTAGCTACAACATTAATAAGAGCAGCGCCTTTGATAATAAAATAAGTGGTACGGGCACTCTCTAGAAGTCCAATTCCAGATACATTTGTGATTGTAACAGGCAACACATAACGTCTTGAGTCGTCCAATTGATTCAAATTAACGAAATTCACTATGATATCATCTCCGGAAATTCCTCCGGGTTGAATCGTAACATTTTTCACAGGAATATCATAAAACGCTTCGGGAAGTGCTGTAGCATTATCCCCATAACTTAGATTGTAGGTAGCTGTTAAAGATGGTTTGGCATCAAAGCTGACTTGGATTTCGTTGTCGACAGGAGCAGCAAGCCGATAAGTAATTTTACGACTGTCAAACAATACATCTTCTTTAATCAGTAAATCTTCAGTTACGGGTACCGAGCTTATATAAAGCTTATTGTCATAATGATGTTCATCATTAATATCCGTATCCTTACAGCTACTTACCGTAAATGCAGTAAGTGCTATAAATGCTAATTGATAAATATGCAATTTCATATTGTATTTCTATTTATTAGGATTCATTATATGAATAGTTTCACGTACTGTTCCGTAAGTATTATTGTAATAATCCTTTTGGATATTGATGATAAAAATACCAGTGCAGGTATAATCTGGTGATGCCTGTACAATCCATTGAGCTGTACCTTGTGCAGCCAATACTTTATTTCCATTTGCATCCCGTGTATCCCAATAACCAATTATCATATCATTATCTTCCTGTTGAGGAAACTGTGTACAGGCAATAAAACGATCTTTTGGAACAAGATCCGCATTCGTTCCTGCTACGTCTATGCCTGCTTGAATAGCCATTAAAACATTTAATGTCAGATCCTCCATGTTTTTGGAAGAAGCGGTTTTCAGTATCAGATGATTGTATTTATCCAGCATATCCATGTTTTCGGGAGCCAAATACTGCACATAACCGTAAAAAACCAATGTTTTGTCGGTATGCTTAATCCGCCAATCCAACACTCTGCTGAAGAAGTTTTGCTGACGTGCCTTGTATTGTTGTAACACATCTTCTTGCATACCCACCATTGAAAGTCCTGTATAGTCAATTAGGATACCATCATATCCATAATTGTCACATAGAGCCAGCATAGCATCCGTACGTTCATTCAGATACCTTTGTGCATCTTCTTCTGTCAATTCGGAATTATCCTTTGCCTTATTGTTCCATTCTTGTTCTAAACTCTCATAATTAATGCAGGAAAGCGTGCGGATATTCTTCTCGCGTATTTTTACCATTTCGGCCTGTGTTTCAGACGAGAGCTTTTCTGGATTATTCAAACAGATAAAATCCACACTGTCCGGTAGAGCGGTGAGACGTTCGGTTTGATTGATTGGATTAGTTTCCGGATTGTCAAAAGAGACAAAGACTAGCTTATGTTCTCCATCCTTGTAGCGTTTCAGATCTCTGATATAGTCAGCATACAGTTGCGGGTTTTGCTCTTCAAATGTAGGGTAATGGATGTTAATGCTTTCTGGGTCTGTCCAGTCTTCGCATGAAGAATACATCATCCCCCACACCATCAATATTGCTGTAAACAAACTGTTTTTTACTATTCTTTTCATATATATTATCACTTAAAGATTTTAATCACATTATTTTCATTCAAGTTCTCTAAGTACTTGGTATATTTTAAATATAGGTCATTCAAGGGGATATCAGATATTTCTTACTTTTTTCGAAAAAAAGAGAAAATGGACTAAGTGTTTATTATATTAGCATTGTTTTATTAACAAAGGGAGGGAAAGTCGACACTCTTCTTTTTGAGTTTAATAAAATGTATAACCATTAAATTAAATGTATGGAAAGCAAACATTCGCTTCGAAAGTCGAAGTTATTTCGAGCTTTATTGATTCTTTTGTTGATAGCAGTTCCTGTACAATGGGCTGCGGCACAGTTGACCTTATCAACTCCCCGTACAACTTTAGGAACTGTAATTAAACAAATTCAATCACAATCAAAGTACCAATTTTTCTACAATGACAAGCTATCAACTGTCACAGTTGAACCTTTAAAAGTAAAAGATGCTTCTTTAGAGCAAGTTTTAAACACACTTTTGAAAAATAAAGATATCTCTTATAAAATAGAAGAGAATATAATTTATTTATCGGAAAAAGAAAATTCTAATTCACTACAACAACAGAGCGGGAAAGAACGTACTATAACTGGACAAGTTGTAGATGCTAAAGGAGAGCCACTGATTGGTGTTAGTATTTTAGTAAAAGGAACAACAGATGGAGCTATTACCGATTTGGATGGTAACTACAAAATTATGACAAAAAGCAATAACCCAGTTATTGTTTATTCTTATATCGGATATAAGACACAAGAAATTCCTTTGAAAGGACAGACAGCCATTAATATTACGATGATGGATGATACCCAAGTGATTGACGAGGTGGTTGTTACAGCTTTGGGTATTAAGCGTTCGGAGAAAGCTTTGAGTTATAATGTCACACAGGTCGATGCAGAATCAGCTTTAGCCGTAAAAGACGCGAACTTTATTAATTCGCTGAACGGAAAGGTTGCGGGTTTAAATATCAACTCTTCTTCTTCTGGTATTGGTGGTGCAAGTAAAGTTGTTATGCGTGGTTCTAGGGGTATCGAACAATCGTCTAATGCTCTTTATGTTATCGACGGTATTCCAATGTATAACCTGAGTGCTTCTGGTGGTTCTGAAGAGATGCAATCGCAAGGCTCTACAGAAGCTATAGCTGATATAAACCCAGATGACATTGAATCAATGTCAGTTTTGTCTGGTGCCGCTGCTGCCGCATTGTATGGTAGCAATGCATCTAATGGTGCTATTGTGATTACAACCAAAAAAGGAAAAGTGGGTCGTGTAGCCTTGACCGTATCTAGTAATACAGAAATGTTATCTCCATTCGTCATGCCACAGTTTCAGAATCGCTATGGAACTTCTGGAACAGATGCTAGTTGGGGTAAAAGATTAAACGAAGCTAATTACCGCGGATACGATCCTGCAAGTGATTATTTTCAGACTGGACTTATTGGAACAGAATCTGTAACACTTTCTACTGGTACTGAACACAATCAGACATATCTTTCTGCCGCAGCCGTTAATTCGCGTGGTATTATTCCAAATAACAAATACGACCGCTATAACTTTACATTCCGTAACACCACTCTTTTCCTAGAAGATAAGATGAAACTGGATGTTGGTGCTCAATATATTATGCAGAAAGACCGTAATATGGTGAATCAAGGTATTTATGCAAACCCACTGTCTTCTGCTTACCTGTTTCCGCGTGGAAATGACTGGGAAGATTACAAAATGTACGAACGTTATGATTTAGAGCGTAATATGTATACGCAATATTGGCCTCAAGGAGGAGGATCGTTCCGTTTGCAAAATCCTTACTGGATTAATTATCGTAACTTGCGTGAAAATGACAAAGATCGTTATATGTTGAGTGCAGCTTTAAGTTACGATATTCTGAGTTGGTTGAACGTAGCTGGACGTGTACGTCTAGATAATTCATACAACACATATACACAAAAATACTATGCCTCTACCATCGCAACTATTGCTGAAGGCGAAAATGGTTTTTATGGTGTAACAAACACTCGTGACAAGCAAACATATGCAGACTTATTGTTGAATATAAATAAAACATTTGGAGAAGATTGGAGTCTAACAGCTAATATTGGAGCATCTTATTCAGACAATCGTTCTGAAGCTCTTGCCGTTAGTGGACCAATTGCAGCGAATGGACTTCCTAACTTTTTCACAGTTGCTCAATTGGATAAAGAAACTGGGAAACGTGAAGAAACTGGTTATCGTGAACAAACGCAATCTATATTTGCATCTGCAGAAGTTGGCTATAGAAGTACTTACTATTTGACTCTTACCGGACGTAATGATTGGCCAAGTCAATTAGCGGGACCGAACTCAAAACAGTCTTCTTTTTTCTACCCATCAGTAGGAGGTTCTGTTGTTTTGTCTGAACTTTTCAAATTACCTGAAAGTATTTCATATTTAAAATTACGTGCTTCTTGGGCATCCGTAGGTCTACCATTTGGACGCTTCCTTGCTTATCCAACTTTTTCATGGAATACTTCAACAGGAGCATACTCTTCTCAGTCTGCATATCCATTGTATGATTTGAAACCAGAACGTACAGATTCTTGGGAAGTAGGTCTTACTGCACGTTTCCTTAAACATTTCAATTTTGATGTTTCATTCTATAATACCAAGACTTACAATCAAACCATGGATGCAAAGCTTTCTCCAACAGGGGGCTATAGTACATTCTATGCGCAGACAGGTAACGTACGTAACCGTGGTGTAGAACTTTCACTTGGTTACAAGAATACATGGAACAAGTTTTCATGGAGTTCTAACTACACATTCAGTGCCAATAAAAACAAGATCTTAAGCCTGATTGATGGTTACATAAACCCTGTAACCGGTGAAGAAATAACAAAAGATCGTATGGATGTAGGTGGTTTGTCAAAGGCACGATTTATTCTAAAAGTAGGTGGATCTTTAGGTGATCTCTACTCACAATCTGACTTGCTTCGAGATTCAAATAATAAGATTTATGTAAATGCCGATGGAAATGTAGCAGTGAATGACAAAGCTGATGATATTTATTTAGGGTCTGTTTTTCCAAAAGCTAATATGGCATGGCGCAATGACTTTCAATATGGTAACTGGGGACTTGGCTTCCTTCTTACTGCCCGTTTAGGAGGAGTTGTTTACTCTGCAACTCAAGCCGTTCTTGACTCCTATGGTGTATCCGAAGCTACAGCAGCAGCTCGTGATAATGGTGGAGTCGTGATAAACGGCAACGATATGATTGACGCGCAAAAGTGGTATACAGTGGTTGGTGCCGACAGCGGTATTCCTCAATATTACACTTATAGTGCTACCAATTTGCGTTTGCAAGAAGCTTCTGTTAGCTACACTATCCCAAGAAAGAAATTGAAAAATATTATGGATATCACTCTTTCGCTGGTAGGTCGTAACTTGTGGATGATTTATTGCAAGGCTCCTTTCGATCCTGAATCTGTAGCCACTACAGGTAACTATTATCAGGGAATTGATTACTTTATGATGCCTAGCCTTCGTAGTGTAGGATTCAATTTGAAACTTAAATTCTAAAAACGGAAAAGATGAAGAAAAATAAAATAATACAGTTTATAGTCACTGGTATGTTTCTTTTCGGTGCAACTGCATGTACAGGAAACTTTGAAGATTACAATAAAAATCCTCATGAACCAGACCAAAATGACATGGGAGTAGATTGGTATTTGGTAAGATCATTAGCTCTTAATTTACAAGATTTGATGATGCCAGAGCAAGAGAACTTTTCTCAATATGTGGACTGTTTGATGGCAGGAGCATTTTCGGGATATGTGGCAGACTCCAATTTGGGTACAGGTTGGTCTGGTCGTTACGCAACTTACAATCCTTCGGACGATTGGAAGAAAATTCCATTCAATGATTTTTATTCAAAGTTTTATCCTGATTACTTCAATTTGAAAAATCAAAGCGATGATGAACTTTTCTTATCGTTGGCCGAGTTGTATCGTATCGTCGTAATGTTACGTGTAACAGATACATATGGTCCCATCCCTTATTCAAAAGTAGGTGCAGCTAATGCAATCAAATCCCCTTATGATTCTCAGCAAGCTGTCTATGTCAAAATGCTAGAAGATTTGGATAATATTATTACAGTATTAGGAAAGTTTGGCAACCAAAGCTTCAGCTCAAGTGCTGATAGAATTTATAATGGCAATACATCAGCATGGTATAAGTTTGCCAACTCCTTGAAGCTAAGAATGGCGATGCGTACTTGCTATGTAGCAGGATTTAACGTGAATGGAAAAACATCGCAGCAATTGGCAGAAGAAGCTGTAGCTGCAGGTGTTATGACTGCTGCAACTGATGGCGCTTATCGTAAAGTTGCCGATCATAATCCATGGCAACGTTTTATGGTACTATGGTCAGATGCACGAATTTCAGCAGATTTAACCTGCTACATGAATGCATACAACGATCCTCGTCGTGAAGCATATTATGATAAAAGTACTTTTGGCACCGTGTCGGGAAATGCATATACTGGAGAAGAAAGTTATGTAGGTTTACGTCGGGGTATTCTGCAAGGACAATATAACTCCTGGTCACAAGGCTCTTCTTGTATGAAAGTCACTACGAGTGATAATATAGTTGTGTTCCGTGCATCAGAAGTCGCTTTCTTGCGTGCTGAAGGAGCTCTTCGTAACTGGAACATGGGAGGAACAGCTAAAGACTTCTATGAGGAAGGAATCCGTTTGTCGTTTGAAGAAAACGGAATTACCAATGGAGTCGAAAATTATCTTGCGGGTACGGGAAAAGTAGAAGCATATAAAGATCCGTTGAAAGGACAAAGTGGCCAAACTTATGACTACTCCGGAGCTATTAATACAAATGTCACTGTGGCATGGGCTGGAGGTGATTTTGAAAAAAGCTTAGAACAGATTATTACTCAAAAATGGATTGCAAACTTCCCAAATGGTATGGAATCATGGACAGAATATCGTCGTACAGGTTATCCTAAATTGATGCCAATGGCAGCAAATGCAAGTGGAGGAGTTGTTAATGACACGGAAGGTGCACGACGCATGCCATATCCAACTGATGAATATCGTGAAAATAGAGAAAGCGTAGAAGCAGCAGTTGCGACATTGACACAAGAGTCCAAGACTAAAAGAGGAGATACGATGGCAACTCATGTATGGTGGGACTGTAAATAAATCAACCAATGAGTAACGAAAAATAAAAATATTCACCAAGTACTTAGAGTACTTAGTATATTAAATTATACAAATAAAATTACCTTAATTATAGCATATATGAGAAGAAAAATAAAATATCTCATGCCTGTAATGCTGGCATGTTCTATGATGCAGTTCTCGTGTTCTGACTGGACAGACCCAGAAAGCATCAATATACATACTCCTTCTATCGAGGAACAAAATCCGGAACTTTATGCTCAATACCTGGAATCTCTCAACAACTTTAAAGCAACAGACCATCAGGTAGTAATTGTTTCAGTTAATAATGTAAGTACTGTAACAACCTCACGCAGTCAACATCTTACTGATATGCCTGACAGTCTCGACTATATTTGTCTAAACAATACAATGGAAGTAAATCAGGCAAATATATCTGAGATGAAGGAAGTACGTCGATTGGGTACAAAAGTATTGGGATTAGTTGATTTCGACGCTATAGAAAGTGCATGGAAAAAGATTCTTGAAGAAGAAGCAGCCAACGCTGTACCTAATCCCGAATCTGATGAAACAGAAAATGGAGAAGAAGGAGAAGAGACTGTCGACGATGCAACACGTTTTATTGAATACTGTAAAAGTGAGGTTGCTAAACAAATCGCCGCAAGTAACGCTTTGGATGTAGATGGAATTGTAGTGAATTATACAGGCTTCGACCTCAATTCGCTTGTTGAAGAGAATGAAATTGCCGCTGAAACAGCGCGTCAAGGAGCATTCTTTGACGCGGTAGCTAACTGGAAAGTTGCGAATACTAATAAGGACTTGCTTTTCAAAGGTTCCCCGCAGAATGTTATTGGTAAAAATCTGCTTTCTGATTGTAAATACATCATTGTCAATGCTCATGGAGCAAAAAACCAATACGAGATGTCTTATCTCATACTCATGGCATCAGCAAAAAACGTACCAACCGACCGCTTCATCATGGGAGTAACAACACCTTATCTTACCAATTCGGGGAGTTACAATGGTGAACTCGGAGATGGCTCATCTGCCATCATTGGAGCTGCTCAATGGGCAGTGGCAAAGACGCCTGACTACACTAAAGCTGGAATTTCGATTGATGCAGCGGAAAAAGACTATTTTAATGCCAGCAATGTATACCCAACCTTAAAAGAAGCTATAAGTATATTGAGTCCAACCGTTAAATAAAAAAACTGCCTTATGAAATTAAACAATTTAATATTTACAGCTCTTGCCGGTTTCTCAATAATTTTCACCGGTTGCCAGAACAACGATGAAAATGAACAGCATTATGACAATAAGCTCTTCATTTCGGCATCGAACTTTACAAAGGAAATACTATTCAAGGCTGGTGATACAAATGTAGAAACTGGTCTTTCAGTAGCCATAGCAAAGCCTGAAGAACATGATATCAAAGTGATTATGTCACCGGCTCCCGAACTTTTATCAACTTATAAACTGGCATATTACGATGAAACTGCAGTACTTCTTTCCGAAGAGCATTATTCAATGCCAGAAACTTCGACTACCATTAAATCAGGTAGTATAGTTAGTCCAGAATTGCCGATTGAATTCATTAATACAGGAGAACTTGATATCAAAACCACTTATGTGCTTCCAGTCACTATTAAATCTGTGGAAGGGATCGGCGTTTTGCAAAGTGCTAAAACATATTATTATGTATTCCGCGGAGCATCACTTATTAATGTGGTATGTAATATCAGTCGTAATCGTGCTTACCCGGACTTCAAAAATGACTCCAAATTCAATAATCTAACGGAGAATACGATGGAGATACTGTTCAAGGCCAATTCATTCCCTAATACTCTGAACACGTTGATGGGTATTGAAAGCAATTACTTGCTTCGTATCGGTGACGCAAATATTCCGAATAACCAACTTCAAGTAGCTACTTCTGTTAATAATTGTACAAGCGCAGACCTTCAACTTGAAAGTGGCAAGTGGTATCATGTAGCTGTCGCATTCAATAAAGGTAATGTCAAAGTATATATCAATGGCGTAGAAAAGCTTTCCGGTTCAACAGGAAAGAGTTCTGTTAGTCTTGGTGCCAAACATACCAATGAGGAAGACGGTTCACGTTGTTTCTGGGTAGGTTATTCCTATAAAGATGACCGCTATTTTGATGGCGTCGTTTCCGAAGTACGAATCTGGAATCGTGCATTAACAGCAGAAGAAATTCAGGCAACAAACCACTTCTACACAGTAGAACCTGAATCGGAAGGGCTCATTGCATATTGGAAATTTGACGAAGGTTCGGGTACAGTAGCTAAAGATTACAGCGTGAGTGGCTATGATTTGACAATCGAAAAAGAGCCTAAATGGGAATCTGTTTCATTGCCTCAATAATAAATCATTTAACTAAGAATTGAATATGAATATGATAAACAGTATCAAATATGCTTTCCTGCCAGTAGTGATGTTCACTATGGCAACCTTCACATCTTGTGAGGAAGATATTGAAATAGGAAACAAGATAGATGAATCTTCTTATTTGGCATCGACTCAACTGAGCGGATTATTATTGGACGAAAATACGAATAAAAACAGTTCGGTAATCGAGCTCCGAAATAATGAATACAGCACTAATGTGGTATTCCGTCTTTCTAAACTACCTCAAAAAGGAGTAGATGTTCAAATAGCTGTTGAGGAATCATATGCAGCTATATATAATGCTACCCATGAAACGGATTTCGAAGTGTTTCCTGCTGCTAATGTAAAAATCGCCAATAATGGTACTTTTGTACTTGCCCCTGATGATAAAATTACCCCAAGCGTGAAAGTTACACTGACTGCGTTTGATGGAATGGAAGAGGATAAAACTTACATAGTACCTTTGACAGTAACATCTTCTACTGAAGGAGTTACATTTACTGAAACTTCCAAGCATATGGTGCTTCTCGTCCAGGATTATCGCAACAAACCTAATACTAACAAAGGAGAAGATGCGGTACAAACAGTTCTTTATTTCGAAGTTAATGATACTAACCCGCTCAATGCCCTTGAGTTTCTGACTGAAAGTGGTAAATATTTTTTCGACCATGTTGTACTTTTTGCTGCTAATATCAATTGGGATCCAGAGAAACAACGAGTGTATTTAGCGAACAATGAAAATGTTCAATTCTTACTCGACAATAATGATAAGTATCTACAACCATTGCGTAAAGCTGGTATGAAAATTATTATTAGCATTCTGGGTAATCACGACGAAGCTGGTGTCGCTCAACTTTCGGATATGGGAGCTCGGGAATTCGCCCGGGAACTGGCAGCCTACTGCCGTGCCTATAATCTGGACGGCGTCGCTTTCGATGATGAATATTCGAACTCACCAGACCTTTCAAACCCATGGCTTGCAAGACCATCAGCTTATGCGGGTTCACGATTAATGTATGAATGTAAAGCTGTCATGCCGGAAAAAATTGTCTCGCTCTATAACCTTGGCAACATGTATTCAAGTAGTCTCCAAGTTATCGATGGTATCGAACCTGGTCAGTATTGCGATTATGCTGTAGCTGACTATGGCAGTGCTGCTGGGCCAGGTACCGGTATGACATTGAAACAGTGTGCTGGTATGTCAATAGAACTAAGACGAGGCAGTGGCAACTCAAGTGAATCTACAGCGCGTTCTAGAAAAGAAGCTGGTTATGGATACTACATGTTCTTCGCACTTGACCCATCATTATATGGTTCACAAGTATATAGATGCCAATCCGTTTGTAAAGGTTTGTACGATGAAACATTAATTTATCCAAGTTACTATTATAAAAAGAATAGTACACAACGTGAAGCTATTAACTGATTAATGTATATTTTACCTTAAAAAGAATAGATATGAAATTATTTAAGAATTTAATGATAGTGTTATCGGTATCCCTCCTAGTATGGGGTTGTTCTGATGATGATGAATCAATCAATAATGGTAATTCAACAATCTCACTATCGACCAATATACTCCAAGTGGATAAAAATGGAGGGGATGCTACAGTAACTGTAACAAGCTCCGATAACTGGCGGCTGTCAGGAATATGTGATTGGGCACATCCGTCAATAACTTCAGGTAAAGATGGTGATATAGTTACTTTTACCATCGATCCTAACAAATTAGATGAAAAGCGTACTGCAACCTTCAAGTTTTTCACAGGTTCTTCAGTTGTGCCACTACAAGTAGAGTCTCAACCTGCATATATAATGGATTTACTTTCTGACGAAGCTCTTTCTATTACTAAAGAAAAAAGTACTGTGAGAATTCAACTTAATACCAATGTGACCGACCCAACGATAACATATAGTGACGGTGGTGAAGAATGGCTGACATTTGATAGACGTAATGAATTCGGTGGTAAAGTAACTTTATCATTCACTGCTGCCGAGAACAAGACATATAAAGATCGTAGTACAAAAATTACAATCTCAAGCCCGCTCGTTACTGAGAGTGTCAATGTAGATATTAATCAAAAACAAACAGATGCAATTATCACCGAAAGTAACACTTTAACATATGATCTAACAGCACGCACTATCTCTTTTAAAGTGAAATACAACGTCAATTACGCTATTTCCATAACAAAAGGGAAGGATTGGATCACTGATCAATCAATTTCCGAACCACAAAAAGGTGATGATGGTTTGACTACGGTTACTGTTACTTATAAACTATCCGCATCACCAGCTTCGCGTGGAGGTACAATTCATATTGCCCAAACCAGTGGTACATTAGCAAAAGATATTGCTATTGTTCAAAAAGATCCGGACGCCAGCCCTGTAGAAATTCCAGATGCCGTTCTTCGAGCACTTTGTATATCTAACGGTTGGGCTCTCCCTATTGATGATACCAAATGTATTATTCTTGAAGAAGGATTAAACGCAACTTCATTCTCTAACACCTCATACTCTAACCAGATTAAAGATCTAACCGGAATAGAGTATTTCCCTAACCTGACTTCATTACGTTTAGGTTATTGTTCAAACATGAAAAAGCTTGACATTTCAGGTTTACATAAGGTATCATCACTCACATTTAATAGCCCTACTATTTGTGAAGAGTATAATTTGGGAGATAATCCAATTACTAGTTTCAATGCAGGAGGTAGCTATGTTTATTCGGAAGCAGAAAGTCTTAAAGTCATCAGTAGTAAACTTGAGTCTTTGGATTTAAGTATTGTTTCCTGGTATGCAAGTTATGATTATGTTACGTCAATTGATGCTTCGGAATGTCCGGCATTAACAACCTTAAACGCCAATCGTAGCAGCAAAATTAAGACTCTTTATTTAAAGACTGGTCAAGTGATACCAAACTTAACTAAGAATGATGTAACTACTATTGTTTACAAATAATTAATATATAAAGAATAGTTTATAGAATAATCCCTTTATTTACTCTTTCCAAATCTGTGAATAGAGTTAAATAAAGGGATTATTGCTATCTATTTTTATCTAATGCTAGCTCTTATCTTAAAATACTCTTTTCATCTATAAACAAACCACAACCTGTACTCAAAGACTTTTTTGAATCCAACAATATTGAGATCAACTGATTATATAATCAATGTAACCTTAAAACTCTAAATCATATAAAGATTAAAAGTCATTCAAAAAACAAAACTATTCCACCTGCTCTTTCGGGTAATTCACCAAATACAGTGTCTTTGTCGCCCGAGTAAAAGCTGTATACAACCACCGGAAATAATCCGGAGTCAAATACTCATCCGTCATATACCCCTGATCTAAAAATACATTCTGCCACTGTCCGCCTTGTGCTTTATGACAGGTTATTGCATAGGCATATTTCACCTGTAAAGCATTGTAATGTGGATCGGCTTTCATCTTTTTCATCCGGTCCCTTTTGGTTGGAATATCTATATAATCCTCAAGTACCGTATAGAACAATCGGTCATTGTCTTCTTTCGGCAATGCAGGTGAGTCCGAATGCAAAGTGTCTAATAATAGATTCGCATCCAATTCGAAATCATTCTGGTCAGGAAAGCGAAGAGTAACTTCGGCAAAACGAAAACCGTATATTTCACGAGTTCGACGAACACGCCGGACAACTGCAATTTCTCCATTAGCGATAAAATCCATCTCCTTATATTTCTCTGTCCAATAGTAATTATTCTTGGCTATCATCAACATATCTCCTGTGTTCAATTCGTCTTCACGCCAAAGAATTTGTGCACGTATTCCATTATTATATAAATTTGCACGCTTATTAGATCGACAGACTACAATCGTTTCATCCATACCATCATGATCGTAACAATTGGTCAGTTCTTCTATCAGTTCAGTTCCGGGTACCAGTTTAATATCAGGAAAACCTGTTATTTTTATTTTAGGTAAAGAATAACAATCATCCTCCGCTATCAGTTGCCTCAACTGCGTGGCATTCCACAATATTCCGGATTCTTGCACCTGCCGAACCACTTGGGTAAGATCAATCTCACGTATTTCAAGTCCATAACCTTTCAATGCATCAGCAAAAAGCGCAGGACTCAACTCTTCACCTACCGGGGGAAGCTGTGCTGTATCTCCCATCAACAAGAGTCGGCAACCTTGTCCCGAATACACAAATTGCACCAAATCATCCAATAAACGTCCTGTTCCAAACATACTGCCCGACAGTCCTTCGTTTGAAATCATGGAAGCCTCGTCGACAATAAACAATGTATTGGTAGCTAAATTGTCATTGATCGAAAAGTTACTAAGCTCATTAGAAAAAGATTGTTGTCTATATATTTTTTTATGAATAGTAAAAGCCGGATGTCCTGCATACGCTGAAAATACTTTTGCCGCACGTCCTGTAGGAGCCAACAATACAGATTTCTGCTGCAGCTGATCCATCGTTTTCACCAATGCCCCTACCAACGATGTTTTACCAGTACCAGCATACCCTCTTAAGACAAAGACTTCATCTGCCAGTGTGGACAGCAGAAACTCTGAAAGAGATTTTACAGCAATTTCCTGCTCTAAAGTTGGCTGATAAGGAAAATTTTCCTTAATTTGCCTTTCTAAATAGTTATTTATCATTTTTGTACGAGAAAAAAGTTCGAGGAACTATCGTATTTAAATTTATTTATTCTATTTTTGCGATGCGAATATAACAACTAAAAACATAATTTATCATGAAAACAGTATTTAATATTGTATTGGTGCTTTGTGCTGCTGCACTGATTTACATCTGTTACACCAGCATTATGGGTCCTATCAATTTTGAAAACGCAAAAAAAGAAAGAGAAAAAGCAGTCATTGCCCGTTTGATCGACATCCGTAAGGCACAGCAGGAATACCGTTCGCTGCACCGCGGAATGTATGCACCCCAATTAGACACACTGATTGATTTCGTTAAAAATCAAAAATTGCCGTTCGTTATGAAGATGGGAATGTTAACTGACAAGCAATTGGAAGACGGACTGACTGAAAAGAAAGCCATGGCTATCATCGAAAAAGCAAAGAAAACCGGCAGATACGATGAAGTTAAGAAATGGGGACTTGAAAACTTCAAACGTGACACTATGTGGGTAGCTGTATTGGATACTATCTATCCAAAAGGATTCAATGCCGACTCTATGAAATATATTCCTCACGGAAATGGTGCTCAATTTGAGATGAATGTGAAAAATGACACTGCCAAGTCTGGTGCTCCAGTATATTTGTTCGAAGTGAAAGCTCCATACGAAACTTATTTGAGCGGCCTTGACAAACAAGAAATCATCAACCTAAAAGACCTGGATTCTAAACTAGGCAAATATAGCGGCTTGATGGTAGGTTCTATCGATACTCCAAACAATGGTGCTGGTAACTGGGAATAATGATTGATTTTACTAAATCAAAACAATATACTTTATCCATCCGTCTTAGTACGGATGGATTTTCTTTTTCTATCTATAACCCGATTCATGACGATTCGCTTTCAATAATAGAGAAAGAGATAGACACATCTCTATCCCTTACAGCCAATCTAAAGGCGGTCTTTCACGAATCGGACTTCCTAAATCATCCTTACAAACGGGTAAATATAATGATGGCAAGCAAGCGTTTTACAATTGCGCCATTAGACTTATTTGAAGAGGAACAGGCGGAACTTCTGTTTTATCATAATCATCAGAAAAGAGAAAACGAAACGGTGCTCTATAATATTCTAAGAAAGAATAATGTAGCTGTCATCTTCGGCATAGACAAAAGCGCACAGACCTTTTTGAATGAACAATATCCCGAAGCTCGTTTCTATTCTCAATCTACTCCATTCATCGATTATTTTTCTGTAAAAAGCAGATTGGGAAACAGTAAGAAGATGTATGCTTCTGTACGCAAAGATGGCATTGACATCTATTGCTTTGAACGAGGGCATCTGCTTCTGGCCAATTCCTTCGAATGTACTCATGCAGAAGACCGTATTTACTATTTATTGTACGCCTGGAAACAGCTGGAGTTTAATCAGGAACGGGATGAGTTACACCTAACCGGAATACTTCCGGAGAAAGATGTTTTAATGAGTGAACTGAAAAAGTTTATCTTACAGGTATTCATTATGAATCCTGCAACTAATATTGACATGCAAGCCTTATTAACATGCGAGTAATCAGCGGTATTTACAAACGAAGAAGATTTGACGTGCCTCGAACATTTAAAGCACGCCCTACGACAGATTTCGCCAAAGAGAATCTGTTTAATGTACTCAATAACTATATCGATTTTGAAGAAGGAGTAACAGCTCTTGATCTGTTTGCCGGGACAGGAAGCATCAGTATCGAACTGGTATCCCGTGGATGCGACCGTGTTATCAGCATTGAGAAAGATCCTGCACATCACTCGTTCATCTGCAAAATCATGAAAGAGGTGCAAACTGACAAGTGTCTGCCGATACGCGGAGATGTATTCAAGTTTATCAAGAATGGGCGCGAACAGTTCGACTTCATTTTTGCCGATCCTCCCTACGCTTTAAAAGAGTTGGAAACAATACCCGAATTAATCTTTCAGAACAATCTTCTCAAAGAAGGAGGATTATTGGTGCTGGAACACGGAAAAGACAATAGTTTCGAAGAGAATCCACATTTCCTTGAGAGAAGGGTGTATGGAAGTGTAAACTTCTCACTATTCAGATAAGATCCAAATACAATTTCATCCTTATTAAAGTAGCGGAGCCAGTAAACGCACGATAGACTCCGCAGCTTTTTGTCGCCACGAACGTCTGACCCAATTCTTCAAAAAGATCTGTGTACTTTCGCGCTGGTCCTGAAGAAATATTTCTTTCATTTCAAGGGCAGTTTCTACGTCATACATAAAAGCATTCACCTCAAAGTTATGCTCAAAGCTACGAAAGTCAACATTAGTAGACCCTACAGTGGAAAGCATATCATCTGAAACCATCAGCTTAGAATGTAGAAAACCTTTCTTATAAAAATAGACTTTAACACCGGCCTGCATCACATCTGCCAAATAAGAACGCGATCCAAGATGAGTTATCCAGTTATCAGCACGCTCCGGCAACATCAAGCGTACATCCACTCCAGACAATGCTGCTGTTTGCATAGCTGCTAATATTTGTTCTGTAGGCAAAAAATAAGGTGTTTGCATATAGAAATAATTCTTTGCACTAGTAATGGCAACAGTCAATCCCTGCATGATTTCTTTCCATGGCCCAATAGGCTCACTCGTAACAATTTGCGCTAAAGAACTTCCACAGGAGTCAATTTTCGGAAAATAACGGGAAGCGGTTATCAACGTGCGATCTACAAAATACCAATCAAGCAGAAAAGCCGTTTGTAAACCATGCACGGCCTTGCCTTCCAACATGATATGCGTATCGCGCCAAATGCCCCAGGAAAAGCCACGCATATAACGTTCTGCCAGGTTCATTCCCCCAACGAAGCCCACGCGCCCGTCAATAACGACAATCTTTCTATGGTTACGGTAATTCACCCTACTGGTAAATAAAGGAAAACGTACTTTCAAAAAGCTTCTGACTTCGATACCGGCATTGCGCATTTCTTCAAAAAAACGATTAGGTACATGCCAACAACCTACATCATCATAGATAACCCGTACTTCAACTCCGTGAGAAGCCTTTTCTATCAGCACATCCCTGACCATACGCCCGATAGCATCATCTTCAAAGATGTAATATTCCATATGAATATGCTGCTTCGCTTTTTGCAGTTCACGCAACAATGATTGAAGTTTGGTATATCCTTCGGTATAAACTGCCACACGATTCCCCTCAAATGGAAACGCTTGATTCGTTTGCCGGAAAAGCTGAATAAGACGGGAGTATTCATAGGGAACATCCGAACAATCCTGCGCCAGATATTCAGCCATTGGTTTCTTCAATAAGCGGTCGTAGCTTTTTTGCCCAATGATACGTTCGCGACGCTGACTCCGCCCAAAGAAAAAATAAAAGACAAGTCCGACAATAGGAAGGAAAAGTAATATGAGTATCCATGCCATGGTTTTAACCGGATTCCGGTTGTCAAGAATGATAATGACAATCGTACCGATAATGGCTCCAAAATAAAAAATATCAAAAGCCACTGTTGCTATCTGGCTAAGCATATAGTTCCAATCAATCATAGGAATCTCCTTTCATACGGATACTGAACAACAAATATAGAGTAAATTCTCGGATTAACAAAGAAGTCCCGGCGACAACATTGAATCGTTGTGCCGGGACTTCCTGTTTTATTTGAACCTATTACTTGCTTTAGTGTGGTCTGCCGCCTCCAAAGCTTCCACCACGCGGGCCACGGGGACCACCACCATCAAAACCGCCATGACGCATATTGCCACGAGCTTCTTTATTTCCAAAAACATTCAGACGATAAGAGAAACGAAGCATACAATAGCTATTAATTCCGTTATATTCAGAAACAGAACGCATATCAGCTGTTAACGAACGGCTGATATTAGATTGCTGTCGCAGAATATCATATACTTCAAAACTAATGGTTGCGGCATTGCCTTTCAGGAAGTTTTGAGCAATCTGTGCATTCCAAATAAGTTCATTCTTATTCATACTGGCATCACGATAACCACGACGCGCGTTATTAGTGATATTGGTAGACAACGTCATGCTCCAAGGCAAAGATATATTAGTACTTGCACCATAACCGAACGTATAAGGTTCCTGATTGTTTTCCGGACGTAATTCGTTTCGCTCAAAGTTATAGTTGATTGAACCATTCAAAGTAAATTCAAACCAGTCGTTACGGAAAGTTCCATTCAAATTCTCTCCGAAAGTCAGTGTCGTACTAGTGTTCTTATCATTTATTTTAGTATCGTCATTGAAAAGATAAGAAACCGCATTGGTATAGTTAACACGGGAGAAAGAATTTATGGTAAACCGCTTATCTCTCAATGCTGTATTGAATCCAAACATTCCCATCGCATTCCAGTTTCCGTTGATATTCTCCGGTTTAACAGTCACTCCACCAGTACTCTGATTATAAGTAGTGGCATTAGTAATGCTATTTTGAGTCATATTCAAGTTTGCATGAGCCATCATACCACGCTGTTTATCTGCATTATAAGTATTATAAAACAAACGCATAGAATGAGAGAAAGAAGGTTTCAGTCCCGGATTACCCTTACGGATATTCAACGGATTAGAGTCATCAGTTACATCAAGCAAATTTTCCATACTCGGCTGGCTTGCACGTCCCCGATAGGTAAAGCGCAACTGGCTGACTTTAGAAAATCTGTAACGAAAGTCAACATTAGGAGCAAAATTGAACACATTTCTTTTTACTACAGTATCTACTTCGGCTTTCTTATAATCCAATCTGGTGTTCTGCGGTTGCAAAGATACTCCAAAGTTCAATCTATATTTCTCGCGGATAATATTTAGTCCTGCATTAATATCATGGTTATAATATTTATATTGAGCATACTTACTCAAATCTCTATCTTTATTCTCTTCATATCCCACAGGCAGACCATCACCAAAATTCCAAAACCAATCCTGTCCTTTATCTGCATCAGGAATCAAGCTGTATGTGCTTCTGTCACTTTCACTATATTTATATTGAAATTTATAGCGGAACTGTAAGAAGGTAGCTCTCGCAATCGGTTCGCTATAAGTCAGTTCGGCAGTATAATCATAACTCTTGGTTGGAGAAGTAGTATATTGTTTACGCTCATCATCTTCTTTTTTTGCATTATCATCAAAATAACGCGTCAATGATTCACTAAACTGTTCGCTATCATTATCTCCATAACTAAATGTACCACGGAAAGTGATGTTTCGTCCCTGATTATTCAATCTACGATTCACTTGCAAAGAAGCATTTGCAGAGAGATCCTGCCCTTCAGATTTTGATTCACTATTGCTGGCGTTGACACGAATAGCTTCTAAAGGGTCATCCGTACTTCCCCAGAAAATCTTATTCAAAAACTCATTAGGATTAGACACCAAATTAAATGGATCTCCATTAAAAGTACCCGATTCGGAAATAGAATAACTGTTAGACTTTCCATAAGAAACGTTCGGACGGAAAATGATATTTGTCAATGTGTCCGGTTTCCACTCCAACCGAAAGTCTGCATTAAAGCTAGTATTCTTATTGCGGCCTTTACTGTTCGAATTTGAATAAGAATTTCCATTTTGCAGGAAACGTTCTGAGTAGTTTGTAGATGTTGCATCCCGGTCACTGAAATTATAACGGGCACTACCTCCCAGTTCCAATTTTTCAGTCTGGGTAGCAAAGTTAGCCCCTAACATCTTGGTAGCAGTCAAACCATTACTATTCCGGAAACGAGGTCCACCACCGCCACCAGAGAATCCCTGATCGTTCACATTATTGGCCGAACCGATTAAAGAGAATTGGCTGTTATCAACAAAACGATTCAACATTAAGTTGCTTCCGTAACGATCTTCTGTACCACCGGCAACACTTGCGTTACCAAACCAGCCTTGATTCATACCTTTCTTCACTTTCAGGTCAAGAACAGTTTCTTCTTCTCCGTCATCTATTCCGGTAACACGTGCCAAATCCGATTTTTTATCGTATGTTTTCAGTTTGTCGATCATGTTGACCGGTAAGTTCTTCAATCCGGTCTTCACATCACCGCCAAAGAACTCTTTACCATCCACCATAATCTTCTTTACTTCTTTACCATTGATTTTAACGTTACCGTCATCGTCAATTTCTGCTCCCGGAAGTTTCTTCACCAACTCTTCTAGCATCGCCCCTTCGGGGGTACGATAAGCTGCTGAGTTATATTCCAGTGTATCCTCTTTTACAACTACCTGCGGAGCCTCGGCAGTAATCACTGCTTCCTTCAGCATGACAGCATCCGGATCCAACGCAATAGTTCCCAGCTTTTTATCAGTAACGTTAGCAGATAATTGTACCGGTACGAGTTTGGTACGAAACCCGATATAGGAAACTTTCAACACGTATTTCCCGGCCTTTACTTTGGGAAGAGTAAACCATCCCTGGTTACTACTGGCTATACCAGCGGCATAAGCGCTATCAGGTAACGATAGCAATTGAACTGTAGCCTGCGCTGCAGGCTCTTTTGTGTCGGCTTCCACCACACGTCCCGAAACGGTAATTACCTTATTCTGTGCAAAAATTGAGAAGGTGCATAGCAACATCAGCACCACCCCAGCTGAAAATCTTTTCATTTACCTTATTTACGATTATATTAGTAGCAATAACAATGTCTTTTTGACAAATCGAATCGCAAAAGGTTTAATTGAAAAGAAAATTATCTTTTAAAGAATCGATCAACAAGCGCTTTTTTCAGACCAAACTCCAGACAAAGCACATTAAAAACCAAAAAGGTCAGAAAAGAAGAAGTATCGACATTTATCACATCTCCTTGCATAACACGCCACAACATGCCACCAAAGACGAACAAAAATGTTAAAAAGATGGCATTACGAACAGCCGAATTACGAATTTGCTCCGTTTCACGGCTTTCATTCTTGCTTAATGCAAAGATTATTAACAAGCATCCTGCCATCATCAACAACTTTGTACATTCTTTATAAAACAGCAAATTATTATCAGTTACGACTCCCTGCATCACCAAAATAAAAGGGATGAACAGAGCTACCAACAAGACAACATATCCTAAAGGACGACAATATACAGGTAATAATGCTTTCATGATTGAACGTTTTAATGAGACAAAAGTAAGTAAAAAAAATATTTTATATACATTTGCAGAGTAAAAAAGCAAAAGAATCATGAGTAAACAAGAAGTTATTCTCTGCGAAAGCTTGGAAACGAGCCTCGGTCGTGCCATTGAACGATGTCCGCATGACAAATTATTCGTCCTTACAGACGAGCATACCCAGCGTCTTTGTCTCCCCTCTCTAAAGGAATCGGGTCTACTGAAAGATGCTGTAGAAATCTGTATCGGAGCTGAAGATGTGCATAAAACTCTGGAAACACTCGCTTCCGTCTGGATGGCATTAAGCACTCAAGGGGCTACCCGTCACTCTTTACTTATCAATCTTGGAGGAGGGATGGTGACAGATCTCGGAGGTTTTGCTGCAGCTACATTCAAACGGGGCATTTCCTATATCAATATACCAACTACCCTGCTCGCTATGGTGGATGCATCAGTGGGGGGTAAAACAGGAATCAACTTCAACGGACTGAAAAACGAAATCGGTGCTTTCGCTCCGGCAAACAGTGTATTGATTGAAACTGAATTCCTGCGCACATTAGATACACACAATTTTTTCTCCGGATATGCTGAAATGCTGAAGCATGGTTTGATTAGTAATACGGCACATTGGGCAGAATTGCTCAATTTCGATTCCTCTAATATTGATTATGCAGCTCTCAAACAATTGGTAGGTCAATCGGTACAAGTAAAAGAAGATATTGTAGAACAGGATCCCTTCGAACATGGAATCCGCAAAGCATTAAACCTGGGACACACCGTAGGACATGCATTCGAAAGTATGGCACTGGCTGAAAACCACCCTGTATTACATGGATATGCAGTAGCTTGGGGAATTGTGTGCGAACTGTATCTTTCTCATCTCAAAGTAGGTTTCCCGAAAGAGAAAATGCGGCAAACGGTCCAGTTTATCAAGGATAATTATGGCGTGTTTACTTTCGACTGCAAGAAATATGACCAACTGTATGCATTTATGACGCATGATAAAAAGAATACTTCAGGTACTATCAATTTCACCTTACTGAAAGATATTGGAGACATTTGCATTAATCAGACTGCCGATAAGGACACTATCTTCGAAATGCTCGACTTCTATCGCGAATGTATGGGAATTTAATCCATCTTACATCAGATATACCGCATAATAAAAGGGAATGAAATAAACTTCATTCCCTTTCTCTTCCCAATCCCTATAGATATTATTGCCTACTGTGAGGCAATTGTCCGCACTATTATTCTAAGTTACTCATTCGATATTGTGAAAGCGACATTCCTGTATGCTTTCTAAAAAAACGTCCAAGCGACGATTGATTCGCAAAGTTCGTTTTAATCGCTATTTCTTGAATATTCAAACTTGTATTTTTCAACAAAGCCTTGATTTCTAATATGATGTATTCAACAATCCAGTCTTTGGCAGACTTCCCGCTTGTCTCCTTAATTACCATAGTCAGGTATTTGGAAGTAATACACAGTTTATCCGCATAAAAAGCCACATCCTTATTCTCCTTAAAATGCTTCATGATAAGCCCAAAGAATTTATTAGCCAACTCTTCTTTACGGGTATCCCTACGGGCAGTCATCAAAGTAGATTCCTTTTGATAAGCATTGAACAGTTCCAGATACAGATACCTCAACAAGTGAATAATCAGCTCCCGCCTATATATATCTTGAGAAGTAACTTTATCTTTTATCATACCCAGATAATTATACATCCGGGGAACGTCACGTTCCGACTGCGGATACCAGTAATGACTCCGCATATAGAAAAAGAAATGCGGAGAAAATCTGGGTACACCACTTAACGCATCACTAAACAGTGAAGCAGATATCACCATCGTAACGGTCAAGAAATCTTCACTTGGCTCACTAAATGAGACAAATTGTCCAGGTAATAATATGATCAATTCCTCCGGTTGTATCCAGTGTACATCTTCATGCACTGTAATTTTGGCCCTTCCACCTAAACAATATATAATCAAAGCTGATTGATTATTAGAAGGATAAGAAGTCAAAGGAAGATACTTCAGATTTTGATAAAATTTAAAATCGTCACCCAGGACGTATATCTCTAATGTCTCTCTATTTTTAATGTCTAACATTTAACACCTTTCTAAACTAAGTCTTTTTACAAATGTATAACTTCCTAGTTTACCACACACCAATAATGGAAATTTAGTATCATACTAAAGAAATCAAACACCTTTTATTTGCATTAATTTGTAAACAAACTCTCTGATTGTTAGTTCATTTGTCATTTTCCTATTTAGTTTTATTATAGACTGACCTGCTTTTTATAATGTTTTTAGGACAGAAACAAGGATTAATGCTTTCAAATGAAAAATAAGCAAATTGTTTTCTAATTCAAGCAAAATTTAAAAGATGTACTTTTATATCATATAAAAGGCAACCAGAAGAACTACTAACTCATTGAGAAAAAAATTGCATAGTCCCAAGAAAGACTAATAATCAGAACAATAGCTATAAATCGGCACAATTCATACTAGAAAAATCAACGGATTATTTGCTATTTAAAAATTAATCAGTACTTTTGCATCCGCAATTCGGGGTGTAGCTCAGCCCGGTTAGAGTACGCGTCTGGGGGGCGTGTGGTCGCTGGTTCGAATCCAGTCACCCCGACATTGAAAATCAGCCATTTACAAATAGTAAGTGGCTGATTTATTTTTTAGTGGAACACATTTGGAACACAAACTACAAATAAAAGTAACATGAAGACATTTATTCAGCTTTATAAGTCTTTCAAATAACTATCAAAAGTCGAACTATCAAAGTCAAGTTTATAAAATCCGTCTACATTGTTGTAGATGTCTAATAACACCTTCTGAACATATTTAGTAATATCCTTAACAGGAACATAATACAACCATCTTGCAAGTTCCTTTCCTCCTAAATCAGTCAAAGCATATGATTTTCCAAGATTATGCGATACAAAAGTATTCATATCTTTATAGAAGAATAAGGTAACTGTACTTTGGTCTTTTCTTACGAAGAATGAAATTGAGGTTTCAACAAAAGCAACTGCTTCACATTTAGAAGTTAGAAAATCCCGTATTCCAAAATCTTGGAATCTTTCATCAGGATTATGAGTTACATTCCATACAGGTGTTGGTATATCTATTAATTCCCCTTTTTTAGAAACGATTACTATAAATGGATCTTTAGCTGTTACATCACTTATTGGTATTTTTGCTGTAATTTTAATAAATTCATTTGCATATTCAGAACCCAAAATATCTTTTGAAGAATCAAAAGGACGAGCTCCCTTTTTAGGGGTATTGTAACAATAATACAATGAATGATTAAATCCTTTTCCGTACCAAGCGTTCTTAGGTGGAAGATACTCCATCACTTTAGACGCATCCTTTATATGCATGGTTGATAACCAAGGCACTTGGGCTACTGATGTAAATGCTATCGCACTACATACAATACTTAAAAATACACTCTTGAAGTACATAATTATAACCTATTTGTTGTGGAATCAATCTTATAAATATCCTTCCGAATAATTCTCTGAAAATCCTTTTTTAAGCAACGAATCAATTGAATACGCAAACGGAAACGCCTACGATAGTTTATTTCATAGAGCCATACATGACCTTTCTCGAAACACTCCGGAATATTCCTTTCCAAATATTCAAATTCATCGTTACTTAAATATTGTCCATAACGTAAGTAAACGACCATATAAACATCAACATACCCATAAACAGGCATTTCTTCATGTAGCCATTTAACAAACTTCTCATAAAAATCCCTATCGGTTTCATTCTCTTGCACAAATTCATAAACCAATGGAATTGAATATCGTGCAAGATAGTTTATCTCATCAGGGTTGAAAATTGTTCCGCCTTTCATTCGTGGTGCAGACGGAACTTTCAGACTTTCCAAAAACTTTCTAAACGGTGTATCAATCTTGGTAACAATCATATAATTATTAATTTGGTTGACTTAAGAACAGCCAATAAAAAAGAGCAACGATTGCTACAACAACAGAATTTCCCCATTTCAATTTCTTCAAAAACACATCCCATTCCGATTTAAAGAACTTATCAGCTTGTGAAACCGCAAACTTATGGGCTAATTTTACAACAATTGGAAATACAAATAAAGGCAACAGAAACAGAAGTCCATATTTTACATCTGTCGCCCATGCACTAACATCGGCAATGATATAAACAATATAATTCAATACCAATAAGAAGTTACATATAAATTTCATAATATCAATATTAATCGGTTAATATTCAGAATATTTATTTAGATTGTTTCGGTATAATCTCTTCTGCATTAGCTACGCCCCACAGCTTACCTGTTGAGTTCCATTCCATAGACCTGTAGCCTATATTCTTTGTTTCTACATTTACGTATTTTACACTCAATACATTATCCCGAATTACAATATCTTCTATCAGACCCTTCTCGTTAGGATTAGGGTAATGTTGTATGGAATACAGTTTCCCTATAAACTTTTCTTTCAAGTATTCTATATGATTCTCTAAAATATAAGTCATATAAGCAAACGCAGAGCCATCCTTCATTGATATTCCTGATATAAACTTGTCTTCATTCAGCCGTGTGAGAAAAAGTTCTCCGCTTTTACTTTCCATCAAAAAGATAGGAGATTCACAATCATTACTTCCACCAAATTCTATGTTGTTTTTAATCAAAATATCATTTTGTACAGATGGGGTTAAAAATGTTTTTCCTGAAACAAGTGATTCATAATAACAGGTTTCTTTTTTACCCAAACCATGTGTACTTTCACTTTTTGTAATAAGCTTTATTTGTGGGTCTTCTTCAAGAAGTTTCAAGGCTTCATCAAGAGTTAATATTTTCTTAATAAGATAAGAATCTCCTACCAAAGAAACATGTTCGTTTACTACAACATTATCAGGAGCGTATGCATTATATAAAACCATTGTATAAGGTTTCCGGTTTTTATCGTCCTTCTCATAACAGGACCAATTAGCATTATCCCCTCTCATATCATCAATAACCTTTACATTAGAAGATTGAGGCTCGACAGATTTAATGATTGGATGATACAAGTAAGTTGCTATTTGATTAATAGAAAAGTCCAGTTGTTTTTTCTTGTACTGAATGCAACCCTTTATCGGAGTAGGAAGATTGACAAGCTGACGTTTCAAAGCGTAACGGTTTCCATAAGGAGCAAAAGCCTCGTCCGAGATACAGAAAATTCGTTGATTGATAAATTTGTGATAAGATTTATAGTCTAAAGAATCATTAAACCTCCCTCGATGTGATTCTCGTATATAAAGGTCTTGAGATACATCATAAACATCTTTTTTCTCTGGTTTTGGAGTTGAATTTTCTATTTTTAGTTGTGCAAAACAATAATTACAAGACAACGCAAATAACATACCTAAAATAATAGTTTTCATGTTTTTTTATCTTTAAATTGAACAAACACTTTTATTAGACTTACTTATACGTTTTACAAATACCTATCCGTTAGATAATTGCAATAAGATTCATTCCCATTATAAAATTCTTTTGACAGTTTCGCTATCACTTCTTGATAGGTTATATGACTAAACTTTATATTGTCCTTTTTAGCAATTTCTGCAAATTGTTCTATCTCTTTTCTATGTTCACTCCCTCCTTTTCCTATTACATCGTACCAAAGATATAAGAGATGAAAATTGCGTTTGAATACCAAATTCCTTTTACCTTCTTCAATATGATGTTTTTGAATAATATTTGAATTATACTCGTCAACATTCTTTTTCAGCCCTAATATGTGCTTTATTAATTGTGCCGCATCTAAATATTGAAACTTAGTATCATTAGGAGAGATCTCTTTTGCCAATTCATACAAATTAGGCAATCCGTTCCAAAAAGAGAGATTTTCAACATACTTTTGTTTTAATCCTCCATGTTTTCTACTACTATATGGTTCTGTAAATTTAGACTCAATACCAATAGTAGACAATGGAGTATAAATCACAACATCAATATTGGGCGAATGTGGAAATTGAGATTTATCTTCACTTATTTCAAACTGCTCTTCAAATTTAATTTCGTAATTGAGTGGAGAGGGAATTATGGGAATTTTTTCAGGAGAAACAGAACCGACATTCTTAATCAGATAGCCTACCTTAGTAGTTCTTGAAGTCAATTTGCAGACATTTAGAATCGGGCAAACATCTTTTCCCTGCCAATACTGGAACAGATTAACCACAATCGCAGAAGATGAATGAAGTGCTTTCATTTTTGCCAATCGTGTTTTAGAATCTTTTGTTTCGTTCCCGTCACCCGAATTATAAGAATCTAAATTCTCCTTAGACAACGGCTCAAACAAATTATCTGCTAAACTATACAAATAGTTTTTCTCTCCTTTGTTGGGAATTGTACCTCCTAGTAGATTGAAGTTTTTTCTTTTTGCCCAACTCTGTTGTTTCGATTTAATAAAATCTAATCCATTCATAGTAATTAGTAAAGTTGCGCCATTCGACTCCTTTAATGACAGGATTAGACAAAAAGAAAGTGTGGAGCCATTCGTTTATTGTGTAGGAGGTTCTGACAAAACCCAAAAGCAAATAAACAATACTCCACACCTGTTTAGTATATGTCTTTTGAACATACGCTACCCAAGTGATGAATGTCATTGCTTACCCCTGCTTTTTTGAAACTGTCAGATTTCCTACACAGGATAAAAGCGAAACACTTTCACTATTACATTTGCCACTATTTGTGACTTTGCAAAGATAGTAAAATTACTTAAAAAACACTCTGATTAAGGAGTATTGTTTTCTTTGCTTTGGGTTATATTATTAATACGATAATAAAAATTAGTAAAGGAGAAGCACGTAACATACGTTCACACTTCCCCTTTGCTCAACTAGTAATATGCTATATCATTAAAAATTTGGATATAAGTCTATTACATCTTAAAATTATAATTAACCAGCAATAACAAACGACTGTTTCGTTTATATTCGTTATCATTATTTAACCAACGATGCATTTTAAACAGCCTACAATTCACTGCTTTTACTCATAATTTACTCCATAGCGTTTACATAAATAAAAGAATGTTCCAATCTTAGCTCCATCGTCTTTTTTGTATTTCAGACACCGATTATATTGAATATCACAACCACCTTCATTATAATCTTTATACACACGGCTAATCATGTGAAACCAATATCTCCCATCCTCACCAAACTCATAAGCTAATGCACATCCTATCTTGAACCAATTCTGATATTGATTAGTAATATCAATCCGTTCTGCTTGGATGATTGAAACAGACTTTTTTACACGCTTAAGAATATTTTCTTTTTGGGTTACTGTTCTTATTACATGTCCAGATTTAACATCAGTCTCCATTGTATATGGAAATGGAACAGGATTAGGGTTATAATAAGGGGTCAGATCATAACTTACCACCCTCAAACTAACAGGGCTTTTAACACTCCTATCAACTTGCAATTCAAACTTTCTACTTAAAAACTCTGCTAGAGCCTCAAAATGCTGTTTATGAAATTCCGGATTCGAGATTCTAAATATAAGAAATATACCCTCCCCACTAAGCGATAAGCCTGCATAATACAAACTCGGACAACATTCACCAATTACGTGTTTAGCCTTTGCCAAATCAAACATTGGATTATCTTTTGCATCAATATCTACGCATATTAATTCAGTATGTTTTATAATGCTAGATTCTTGTCTTTGGCTAAATGTTCCACTTGGTGTTACACACCTAAGACTTCCTTTAATTTTTCTTCTAAACTCATCATCAGTACTAGCTCTGTATTCTTCAACTTGTGTTTTAAACTTAGTCGTATGCAAGAACTTATCTAATCTCACCTCATAAAGAGGTTCTTTACTATAATGATTCTCAAACACTGATACTATCGGTATATCCAAGGGAGTAAAGATTCCGCTAGCTCCTTTTTCATTTATATTTTTATTTTTTTTCTTTTCTATTTTTTCTTTAGAATTATCATTCTTATTAGCTCTATCTTTTAGAAGTTTTTCATCATTCTTCATTTTATTGATAATTAAATAGTTAAACAATAAATCCATTTCAAAATTGAGCAAAATTGATTCAATCTTCAAAATATTTACTCTCTGTAGACTCATCCTCATTTGCTGTTGACAAAGTCTTTTTGAGCGGTAACGACACTTTCCTTTCAGAATTCTCTTCAAAATCTGACGCACTCTTTTTCGCAACCTTTTTATTATATTCAGCTATTCTTTTATCAATACCTGGTATAGCCATTATTAATATAGGATATACCTGTTTAGGCAACTTTTCAAGATCCAGTTCTTGATAACGTTCATATTGTACTATTGCTTCAAATGCAATGAGCTTATTTTTGTTGCTCAGTTTCTGCATTGCATCATAATATCCCCAATAAAATACAAAACCTTTTCTCTTATCTTCACTATTTACTTTTCTCATAACTATTTAATTTAGAGTTTAAAACTTTCTTTCCTTTCAAATTCTCAAAAGACTCTTCATAGGTTTCAAACAGATTAGATTCTAACCATTGATTGATTTCTGCTCGTTTGAAGAAGATTCTTCGCCCACCGTGTGCAGGCTTATGAAAAGGAATTTTTCGCTCATGGGTTAACTTATAAAGCGTAGCCTTTTTGTAACCCGTCAGTTCTGAAACTTCTTCAATAGTAAGAGTTTCAGATTTCTCACTCGTTAAATATGATGGCGACTCTTGGAGCACATCTCTGATAATAGCCTTTATTTGACTAACCGTTAATTGTACCACCAATGCGTCATCATGTAGTATATTATTATACAACATAATAAACAATTTTATGCTATGAGAAAATACTTTAATCCCCATAGCTGGTTAATACTAAAAAAGTTTTAGGGTTAGTTTTCTTGGTTTGACCCCAACCAAGAGGGCTATTCGTATGGCAAAACATACCGCTCCACACGTATATAATCAGAATATACTTCTAAAGATCTGTGCCTAAAAAAGCCTCCTTTACCACCTTTTACTTTGTATACCCTAATACAAAAATGATAAAAAAGAATCCTGAAAATATTAAGAAACGCAATAAGTTACAGATTCGTTTCGTCAGAGAGGAATGAAACAGGGAACTAAGCGATAAATTTGTTAATTCGACTCTCCATTCTAGTCTCACTGCAAAACTACAAACAATTTCATTTAAAACAAATGTTTTTTCGTTAAAAATATCAGAATCCATTAAATCCTATTTCTTCATTGAACTTTTAACTTCGGTTTAATAAGTTACGAATACCCACAGAAACGCTATCTCAAAATTACACGTCATATAAAACTTTTGCAGCCTCATCTATTACAGTTGTATCAAAACTATCTAAATAAGTATTGGTAGTTTTCATATCTGCATGTCCCAACATTTGGGAAATTTGTTCACGGGAAACATCATTGCGTTGCAACATCATCGCCATAGTATGCCGACTTACATATGTTGTTAACTTCATATCAGTTATTTGCAGTTCTTCTGCTAGCTCCGCCAAATAATCATTATATTTTTTATACCTATAACGTATGTGATTATATAGTTTTTCTCCAGTATAACCACTAATAGAAACTATTGGTACAATAAAATCATCCACTGTAGGGCTATTCTCTTTAAGGCTATCTAATAAACGCTCAATTTCTTTCGTTATTTTAATCTTAATAGGTTTCACACCCTTTTGATGTTGTATTTTATGGCGTTTGTAGACAATATACTCTCCACCATTAAACTTTACAATATTGCTTCTTGTCAAATATGCCATATCAATAAATGATATTCCATAGCAATAATATGACAATAGAAATAGCTTGCGGGCGTACTCTCGTTGTGGCTTTTCCGAAACTGTATTTTTTATTTTTTTCCAATATTCCATAGGAAGATAACGCTTTTCTGTTTCTTCATCCAATTTTGCTATTTGAAAACCACCTTTACCAAAAGGATAAGTTTTCTCCGTTGCTTCTTTTTCTTGGATAGCCTTATTTAAAATACTTCGCAATGCTTTAAAATAGTACTTTCTTGTATTTCCTTTACATCCTCTCTTTTGAAGGAAAATATCGAATCCATTCACAAACTTTATATCAATCTCTGAAAATACCTTTTGATCCAATCTACTATCATAATGCTCAAGCATATTTAAAGTTGCAGCATAACAATTAGCATTACCAATATGCCCAGTTTCACGCAAAGTATTAATATGGTTCTCCATATAAACTTTTATTTTCCCTTGCTTCGATTTATTCAAAAAAGCGTCTGCAAATTGATTTAAAGTCCAATCAATGTGCTCTCTCCGAAAACCTTCTATTATTTCTTGTGCTTGCAACCTATAACAATTCAGCAAATAATTATATCGTTTACGTTGTTCGTTTTCTTCTTTCTGCTTTCTATCTCTCACATTCTTAAGGATACGGAAACATTCGTTTTCCTCATCCCAGTATTCATTATCCGCAAATATGTTTAAAGAAAAATACCTGCGCTGTCGTTCCTTGCATATTCTTAGACGAACAGCATATAATCCTTGTGCATTAGCAACATCATTCCTTTTTACAAAACTTATCATACTCAATGTCTTTTATATCGTTATGAGAAGTATTAATACCTCTATATTCTCTAATACGATAGAAAAAATTGAGGGTTCTATTTTGCGAGCACTCTACAAGTATAAACAACAGACAATCAAAACGATATCATAAAAGTTAAAAATACAAAACAGAAAAAAAGGGAGTTCAAGAAGGCATTTGATAATAGTTCCGCACTTTTAGACAGACTAATTGATTCAAGAAACAATTTTATTCATTATCTTTGCACTCAATATTAAGATCACGTGTATATAGCTCTTTGTTTTAGTGGAACACATTTGGAACACATGTAATCAAAACAAGTAAAATCTAATAGAAATTACTTGTTTGATTTTCAGCCATGTACAACAATAATTAAAAGTAATATCAACTAATAAAAATAATAAAATACCTCTGGGGGGCGTGTGGTCGCTGGTTCGAATCCAGTCACCCCGACTGGTTAAAGAGGTTAGAAACCGAATGGGTTCTAACCTCTTTTTATTTTAAAAGACAATGAAAGAAGATCCTAGACATATCCATATCAGTGAATACAGTTATCCTCTTCCGGATGAACGTATTGCAAAATTCCCGTTGCCTACCCGCGACCAGTCCAAACTTTTAATATATCGTCGTGGAGAAGTTAGTGAAGATATCTTCACTTCTTTGCCGGAATATCTGCCACAAGGCAGTCTGATGATATTCAATAATACGAAAGTCATTCAGGCACGCCTCCATTTTCGAAAAGAGACTGGAGCACTGATCGAAGTGTTTTGTCTTGAACCGATTCAGCCAAATGATTATGTCTTGAATTTCCAACAGACAAACCATGCTGCCTGGCTTTGCATGATCGGTAATCTGAAGAAATGGAAAGACGGACAGTTGAAACGCGAAATGACCGTCAAAGGATTCCCTATTACTCTGACCGCTACCCGAGGAGAATGTAAAGGCACCAGCCATTGGGTAGATTTCACATGGGATAATCCGGAAGTGACGTTTGCCGATATCCTTGAAGTATTCGGAGAACTTCCTATTCCTCCTTACTTAAACCGGAATACGGAAGAAAGTGACAAGGAGACTTATCAGACTGTTTATTCTAAGATAAAAGGTTCGGTAGCTGCGCCCACGGCGGGATTACATTTTACTCCACGAGTATTGGATGCACTTCAAGAGAAGGGGATCGATCTTGAAGAATTAACTTTACATGTAGGAGCAGGCACATTCAAACCTGTAAAAAGTGAAGAAATCGAAGGTCACGAGATGCACACGGAATATATATCGGTCAACCGGAGTACCATCAAAAAACTGATTGACCATGACGGTTGTGCTATTGCAGTAGGAACTACTTCTGTACGGACTCTGGAAAGCCTGTATCACATTGGAGTTACATTGGCTGAAAATCCGTATGCTACGGAAGAAGAACTACGCGTCAAACAATGGCAGCCTTATGAAAAGTACGACCAGATTCCTTCCGTTGTTGCGCTTCAAAAGATATTAGGATATCTCGACAGAAATGGTTTGGAAACCCTTCACACCAGTACACAGATTATCATAGCACCGGGATACAATTATAAAATTGTGAAAGCAATGGTTACTAATTTCCATCAACCGCAAAGTACCTTGCTGCTTTTGGTTTCAGCTTTTGTAAAGGGGAATTGGCGCACAATTTATGATTATGCACTGGCGCATGATTTCCGGTTCCTAAGTTATGGAGATTCTTCTTTATTAATACCATAAGATATTCGCCTCTCCGAAAGATTTCACCAAATATAAAAAAACACTATGCCAAGCGATAATAACCAGGAAATGTTCCCCATCGTAGACGAACAGGGAAATATCACCGGAGCCGCCACTCGTGGAGAATGCCACAGCGGTAGCAAACTGCTTCATCCGGTAGTTCACCTTCACGTATTCAATACACAAGGAGACATCTATTTACAGAAACGCCCTGAATGGAAAGACATTCAACCGGGGAAATGGGATACGGCCGTAGGCGGACATATTGATTTGGGCGAAAGCGTAGAAATCGCTCTAAAGAGAGAAGTCAATGAAGAATTAGGCATCACAGACTTCACTCCCGAGCTTCTCACCAGTTATGTTTTTGAATCCAGCCGTGAAAAAGAGCTTGTTTTTGTCCACAAAACCGTTTATGAGGAAGAAATCCATCCCAGCGACGAACTGGACGGGGGACGATTTTGGAGCATCGAAGAAATAAAAGAAAATCTGGGTAAAGGAATCTTCACTCCCAACTTCGAAGAAGAGCTGAGAAAAGTCTCTCTTATTCCTTCTCTATCCAAGTAATAATCTTTTCAGAGAACGGACTTTCTTTCGGAGACACAACTCCCGCCCAATTTCCGTTCTCATCAATCATAAACTTCTGAAAGTTCCACTGAACCGGTGCGTTTTCTTTCCCATTCTGTTTTTTCTCCGTCAACCATTGGTAAAGAGGAGCCATATCTTTTCCTTTAACGGAAATCTTTGCCATCATCGGAAAAGTAACATCGTAGTTCAAAGAACAGAACTTAGCTATTTCCTCATTACTACCCGGCTCTTGTCCCATAAAGTTATTCGCCGGAAAACCGATAACAACAAAGTCTTTTTCTTTATATTTCTCATATAGTTTCTCCAGTTGAGCATACTGGGGCGTCAGCCCACACTTAGATGCCACGTTGACTACCAGCACTTTCTTACCTTTCAGCGAAGAAAGAGGAAAGTCCTTACCATCAATTGTTTTCACTGTAAAATCATAAAAAGACTTGTTTTGCGCTTCCGAAGAAATTGCAAACAACAAGCTTACCATCATCAAGACGAATGTTTTCATGCTGAATATACATTTAGTTTGTTTTTATATTAAACGAGTAAACTGAAAGAAATGTTTGTTCAGCAATGAAACAAGAGCTATGATTTTACATCTTTCAATTCCCTAATCCGTCACTTCACCCCACAATCTTTCCGCTTCATTTATTCTTAGTGATAACGGATGAAGATAGGCCGTAATTTTGTACTGTGAAATAATAATACAACGAAAGTCATGTTTACAGCTATTGTACGTTTTTCAATCAAGAAGAAGCTATTTGTAGGACTCACTACTCTCTTCCTGTTTATCGGAGGTATCTATGCGATGCTGACACTACCTATTGATGCCGTGCCCGACATTACCAATAATCAGGTACAAATAGTGACAGTATCCCCTACACTCGCGCCACAAGAGGTGGAACAACTCATCACTATGCCTATCGAAATAGCGATGAGCAATATTATGAATGTCGAAGATATCCGTTCCGTCAGTCGCTTCGGGCTATCGGTCGTAACGGTCGTTTTTAAAGAAAGTGTCCCCACACTTGATGCACGGCAGTTGATAAATGAACAAATACAAAGCGTAACAAGCGAAATTCCCTCCGAACTCGGAACACCGGAGATGATGCCCATCACCACCGGTCTGGGAGAGATTTACCAGTATATATTGAAAGTAGCTCCCGGATATGAGAAGAAATATGACGCAATGGAACTCCGCACCATTCAAGACTGGATGGTGAAACGTCAATTGTCCGGTATACCCGGTATAGTAGAAATCAATAGTTTCGGCGGTTACCTGAAACAATATGAAGTAGCCGTTGACCCGGACGCCCTGTTTTCTTTGAATATCACTATCGGCGAAGTGTTCGAAGCACTTAGCAGTAACAATCAAAATACCGGCGGAAGCTACATTGAGAAAATAAAGAATGCCTACTATATCCGGTCGGAAGGTATGATTACCCGCATCAAGGATATTGAACAGATTGTAGTGACCAACCGGAATGGAATTCCGGTACATATCAGTGATGTAGGAGTTGTCCGCTTCGGCTCTCCAAAGCGTTTCGGTGCCATGACAAAGGATGGTGAGGGTGAGTGTGTCGGCGGAATTGCCATGATGCTGAAAGGTGCCAACGCAAATGTAGTGACTCAAGAACTCGAAAAACGGGTAGAAAAAATACAGCAGCTATTACCCGAAGGAGTCAGTATAGAACCTTACTTGAACCGTTCGGAACTGGTAAACCGGAACATTTCTACGGTTGTTAACAACCTGATTGAAGGAGCGGTTATCGTCTTCCTTGTACTCATCCTATTCCTCGGCAACCTTCGTGCCGGGCTGATTGTCGCATCCGTCATCCCGCTGGCAATGCTCTTCGCTTTTATCATGATGCGTATATTCAATGTCACCGCCAATCTGATGAGTCTCGGTGCCATTGACTTTGGTATTGTAGTAGATGGTTCTATCGTTATATTGGAAGGTATTCTCGCCCACATTTACGGAAAACAATTCCGAGGCCGCACACTGACCCGCAAAGAGATGGACAAAGAAGTAGAAAAAGGAGCTTCCGGCGTAGCACGTTCGGCAACCTTCGCTGTGTTGATTATCCTTATTGTCTTCTTCCCCATCCTTACATTGAACGGAATTGAAGGGAAATACTTCACTCCCATGGCTAAAACACTTGTGTTCTGCATTATTGGAGCTTTAATACTCTCACTGACTTATGTCCCTATGATGGCATCCCTCTTCCTGAAGCATACCATTGTCGTGAAACCTACCCTTGCCGACCGCTTCTTCGAGAAATTGAACAAGATATACCAGCACACCCTGCGCACCTGTCTTCGTTACAAATGGCGTACCGTCATCGTAGCCTTCTCCGCACTGATCGGTTCACTTTTTCTCTTTACCCGCCTGGGAGCAGAGTTCATTCCCACTTTGGACGAAGGAGATTTTGCCATGCAAATGACACTGCCCGCAGGAAGTTCGCTGACCGAAAGCATCGAAGTATCCCGCTTGGCAGAGAAAGCATTAATGGATAAATTCCCTGAAATCAAACACGTCGTTGCCAAAATAGGAACGGCAGAAGTCCCCACTGACCCGATGGCGGTGGAAGATGCCGATGTGATGATTATCATGAAACCATTCAAAGAATGGACAAGTGCCGGAAGCCGTGCAGAAATGGTGGATAAAATGAAAGACGCACTTGCTCCGCTCTCCGAACGTGCCGAATTCAACTTCTCGCAACCGATACAGCTTCGCTTCAACGAGCTGATGACGGGAGCAAAAGCTGATATTGCCATCAAATTATATGGAGAAGACACGCACGAATTATATGAAAGAGCCAAAGAAGCAGCCACCTTTGTAGAAAAAGTGCCGGGAGCAGCGGATGTCATCGTTGAGCAAACGATGGGATTACCCCAATTGGTAGTGAAATACAACCGTGGGAAAATAGCCCGTTACGGCATCAATATAGAAGAGCTCAACACCATTATCCGAACCGCTTATGCCGGGGAGTCAACGGGTGTAATCTTTGAAAACGAGCGGAGATTCGATCTCGTGGTCCGGCTTGACCAGGAGAAAGTGGCCGACTTGAATCTTGATAAGTTGTTTGTACGCACTTCGGAAGGAATTCAAATCCCTGTTGGAGAGGTAGCAAGCATCGACCTTGTCAGTGGACCACTGCAAATCAACCGGGACGCAACCAAACGGCGCATCGTTATCGGTGTCAATGTGCGTGACGCAGACATTCAGCAGGTTGTCGCCAATATTCAAGAGACACTGAACAAGAACATCAAACTGAAACCGGGATATTACTTCGAATACGGCGGCCAGTTCGAAAACTTGCAAAATGCCATCAATACCTTAATGGTGGTCATCCCCGTGGCATTAATGCTCATTCTGCTGATTCTGTTCTTCGCATTCAAGAATATCACCTATACCCTGATGGTATTCTCAACCGTCCCCCTATCGCTCATCGGTGGTATCGCCGCACTTTGGCTACGCGGACTTCCGTTTAGCATATCGGCCGGAGTAGGATTCATCGCTTTGTTCGGGGTGGCAGTATTGAATGGTATCCTTATGGTAAATCACTTCAACGAACTTCGTAAACAAAATACCTATTCCATGACTACAAACCAGATTATCAAAAAAGGGACTCCACACTTGCTCCGTCCTGTATTCCTGACAGGACTGGTCGCATCTTTGGGATTCGTCCCGATGGCAATAGCCACTTCAGCCGGCGCAGAAGTACAACGTCCGTTGGCAACAGTGGTCATCGGCGGCTTGATTATTTCTACCGTACTGACTTTACTCATTATTCCGGTGTTTTACAAAATTGTAAATTCATTTGCTACCTGGAGACGTCCGGGAGTCAAACTGCGCTGGCCTTTCGGGGGATTGTGCCTCCTGTTCTTGTTTCTTCCCGCGTTCGTTTCCGCTCAACAAACACAAATAGTCAGTCTCGAACAGGCGATAGAAATAGCCAAACAAAATCATCCTCGCCTGAAAATAGCCAATAATGCTATTCAACAGGCCAAAGCCACTCGCGGAGAAGTGATAGAAGCAACTCCTACCTCGTTCAGCTATTCCTGGGGTCAACTTAATGGAGAAAACAAAAAAGACAAGGAACTGGCTTTCGAGCAAAGCCTAGGCTCCCTTCTAACACCATTCTACAAGAATGCGTTAGTCAACCGCCAGGTAAAAACGAACACATATTATCGGCAGATGGTAGAGAAAGAAATCACAGCAGAAGTGAAAAGGGCGTGGGCCTACTATCAATATGCCACTAATCTCTGTTCAATGTATCGGGATCAGGATAAAATGGCAGAAGAGTTGCAGCGCATCGGAGAATTACGATACCAACAAGGAGAGATTACCTTGCTCGAAAAAAATATGATGACCACCATAGCTGCCGATCTGCATAACCGCTGGTTCCAATCAAAAGAAGAAGAGAAAATGGCATTGGCACGTTTCCAATGGAGCTGCTACTCCAATGATCCCATTGTCCCCGTGGATTCCACTTTATCCTTATTCTATACCGGCATTTCGGATGGAAGCCTGTCGGGAGCCCATACTGCCTACTTTCAAAGCCAGGCAGATGAAGCGAAAGCAATGCTCCATGTAGAGCAGAGCCATTTCTTTCCTGAAATCAGTGTGGGGTATACACGTCAGGACATTCTCCCACTTAAGAATCTGAATGCTTGGATGATTGGGGTTTCTTTTCCCATCTACTTCCTGCCACAAAAGAGCAAAGTGAAGCAGGCACGGCTAACTGCCACTTCAGCGCAAATACAGGCAGATGCCAACATCCGGGAGTTAAGAAATAAGACACTCGAACTGGAAGCATCCCTCCGCAGATATAACGAGAGTTTACGATATTATACCTCTTCTGCCTTGAAAGAAGCGGATGAACTGACAAAAGCAGCCAACCTGCAATTACAGCAAAGCGAAACAGGCATTGCCGAATATATACAGTCGATAACTACCGCCAGAGAGATCCGCAGAGGCTATATTGAAACAGTCTACCAATACAACATTGCGGCTCTAGAATATGAACTATTCAAGTAGGTGGAAAATCGAGACATTGAATGACATACATCACCCAGAATAATTATTATAAAACATAAGATATGAAAAAGATAGTTTATCCCATCCTTTTACTAGTTCTAACGGCTTGCAAAGGAAACCAGCAAACTACAAATAACGAATCCGCCGCAATTCCCGTTGCCGAAACGATAGCAGATAGCACCGCACAACCCGAAGTGGATGCTATCACTTCAGCTACCTCAAAGCCTAATCAGGTTTCATTCAACGGACGAATCGTTCTTCCTCCTCAACGTCAGGCAACCATTGCTTTAACCATGGGAGGCATTGTAAAAAAAGCTTCTCTGCTTCCAGGACAATGGGTGGCTACAAACAGTGTAATTGCCACGTTAGAGAATCCGGAGTTCATCACCCTGCAACAAACTTATCTGGACAGTCACGCACAGACCGAATATCTCTTAGCTGAATACGAACGGCAAAAAAATCTTTCTGCCGAACAAGCAGCTTCCCAAAAGAAATTCCAGCAAAGTAAAGCGGACTTTCTCTCTATGAAGAGTCGCCAAGACGCCGCTGCTGCACAACTTTCTCTTTTAGGCGTTCAAACGGAGGCATTACTTAAGAACGGAATACAACCGCTACTGGAAGTCAAAGCCCCTATTAGTGGTTATGCCGCTAATGTAGCGATGAACATCGGCAAATATATCAATCCGGGAGAAGCGCTTTGCGAACTTATCGATAAAAGCAGCCCGATGCTTTGCCTGACTACTTACGAGAAAGATCTCGCAGACATACAAGTCGGCAGCCCGGTACAGTTTCGTGTAAACGGAATGGGGACACAAACCTTTCATGGCATCGTGATTTCCATCGGACAAAAAGTAGACGAAACCAATCGTTCGCTCGAGGTATATGCTTCCATCAAGGAAGAAAATATACAATTCCGCCCCGGTATGTATGTCACGGCACACATTCAGAAACAATAATTGACCAACTGTGCCAACAGCATTCACTTTTTATAACCGGTAACTCGTAATTTACCACTATCTTTGTTGTATGATAACCAAAGCAATAAAAAAAGATAAATATATACTTTCCACAGTCATCATCTCCTTAGCGGTTGCTGTACTGATTCATTTTCCTGAATCAGTATCTCTTTTCGACCGTTTCGAAAGTCATTCCTTGTTCCCGGGGATGAAGTTTATAGATGTGGCAAATGAAATACTGTTTACCTTTCTGTCACTATTGTTACTTTTTGCCATCAATACCCGTTTATTTCATTTCAATCAGGCTTCCATTAAAATTACAGGGACAAAGGTTTTGCTTTCCTTTATCGTGACATGGATATTGAGTAACTTGTCAGGACAGGTATTTGTTTTTCTTCACAGAACTTTTGATATTCCAGCCATCGATGCTATGGTACATCATTATTTGCATCCATTGCGGGATTTCATTGTTGCATGTCTCGTCACCAGCAGTTGTTGCATCATTCATCTTATATTCAAGCAGCAACTGGTACTTATTGAAAACGAACAGCTTCAGGCTGAAAATCTCCGCAACCAGTATGAAGTACTGAAGAATCAGCTGAACCCACACATGCTGTTCAATTCGCTGAATACGCTGCGTTCACTGGTACGCGAAAATCAGGATAAGGCCCAGGATTACATCCAGGAACTCTCTCGGGTACTAAGATATACCTTGCAGAGTAATGAGTCACAATGTGTCACTCTCCGGGAAGAAATGGAATTTGTTTCCGCTTATATATTTCTATTAAAGATGCGTTTCGAGAACAATCTGCAATTTAACATGAGGATAAACAATGCTTACGAAAAATTTCTTCTTCCTCCAATGGCGGTGCAAGTGTTGATTGAGAATGCAGTAAAGCACAACGAAATCAGCGACCGGAAACCGTTGACCATTCATATTGCGACGGACGATAACGGCAACTTATCTATCAGCAACGACATCCAGCCCAAATGGACTGCAACTCCCGGAACCGGTATCGGACTTGCCAACCTTGCCAAGCGATACAGGCTTTTGTTCAAACGGGATATACAAATAACGGAGGACAGAGAGTTTACTGTTTGCATTCCTTTGATTGAAAAATCACAACTAGAACAATAATCACCATGAAGATTGTCATTATAGAAGACGAAAAAGCAGCAGTACGAAACCTGACTTCACTGCTTAATGAGATAAAACCAAATGGAGAAATCGTGACCATACTGGATAGTATCAGTTCCACTATCGAATGGTTCAGTTCCCATCCGATACCGGAACTGGTATTCATGGATATTCACCTGGCAGATGGTTCCGCCTTCGAGATATTCAATCATATCAATATTACTTGTCCGATTATCTTCACGACTGCCTATGATGAATATGCATTACGTGCATTTAAAGTAAACAGCATCGACTATTTATTAAAACCCATCGGTAAGGAAGACATAGAACATGCTTTCGATAAGCTACAAGGTTTACAAGATACTGCTGATAAACACCAGTTTCCTTTTCCACAACAGGAGAATGAGCTACTGAAACTTATACATTCACTCCAAAAGCAGGAGAACTATAAAAGTCATTTCCTTATTCCTACAAAAGGAGACAAACTATTGCCTGTTTCTGTAGATATGATACAATTGTTCTATATTAAGGACTGTCAAGTCAAGGTAGTCTTAACTGATGAAACCGAATACTGTTTTTCTCAAACATTAGATGAACTTACGGACTGCCTCAATCCTTCTCTTTTCTTTCGGGCTAACCGCCAATATCTTATTTCGCGAGAAGCTATCAAAGATATTGACTTATGGTTCAACAGCCGACTATCCATCAATTTGTATTATTCAGGAATCAAAGAAAAAATACTTGTCAGTAAAGCCCGAGTAGCAGAGTTTAAAGAGTGGTTCTCTAAGAGAAAGCGTTGATCTCGAGGCATTGCCTTCTTAAAATAAATAGTAGAACAAAGTGTTTCACACCGAGAAACAAACAGTTTCAACCTTTGGAACAAACAGTTTCACGCCTTGAAACCAAAGGTATCCCCTGTTGAAACTTCTATTTACATACAAGCTTATATTTATATGCAGGCATGTTCATTTCAAACGGTGATAGATGAATGATTAGGTGATAGGTGGAAAACAATCTATCACCACCCTGAAAGCTCGATGAACAATGCGTTTCAGAAGGATGGTAATAGATTGAAAGAGGATTCCATTTTTACGTATGGAAAGTTAGAATATGTGCCATCATTCAATGACAGCTGCAAAGCCGCCATTTCTAACCATCTTTATAGTTAGCTGTTCTCCGGCTTTCACTTGGGCTGACTTGCAACGATAATCCATCGCCTGACGTCCTGCGTTGATACCATCCTCAAAAGATGTCATTTGATAAGAGCGGTCCTTATTCAGAAAATCTAACTTTATGGTAAACTCACGTTCCTTTTCACCATTGTTAGTCATTCCTCCTATAAACCACTTATCGCCTTTCCGTTTTGCTACAATAACATATTCACCCGCTTTAGCTTCCAGTGCCACGGTCTCGTCCCACGTTACGGGAACTTGTGTGATGAAACGGGTACAATCTTCATTACGATAATAAAGAGTAGGATTATCCGCCAACATCTGCAGACCACTTTCAAAAACCACAAAGAGTGCCAACTGATAAGCACGTGTTCCGATACTTGCAGCATTGGGACGTTCCGACCGATACACATTAGGCTGCATACTAATCATCGCTCCGGGAGTATAATCCATCGGGCCGACAGCATTACGCATAAATGGTAAATACAGACTATTATCCGGATAACAACCGCCCATTTGTTCCATGCCACGCACTCCCTCATAAGACAGTACATTCGGATATTTATATTCCAGACCGGCAGGTTTGAAAGAGCCATGAAAATCGACAAACAAATGATGTTTGGCTGCTTCCCGGGCTACCCGTTCGTAATAGTTGACCATCCACTGATCGCTTCTGTCCATAAAATCAATCTTAAGTCCTTTTACTCCCCATTCATTGAAAGTCTTGAAGAGATCAAAATTGTTTTCTACAGTCAACCATGTCAACCAAAGTACAATCCCTACATTTTTTTCTTTGCCATAACGAATCAACTCGTGCAAGTCTACTTTCGGATTAGGCGTATAAGGATCACGCGTACTTTTAGCCCAGCCTTCATCCATAATAATATATGGAATACCAAATTTAGAAGCAAAATCAATGTAATACTTATAAGTATCCAAGTTATAACCGGAAACAAAATTCACATCCGGTCCGTAAGGAGAAGCGTCATTCCACCATTCCCAGCTTACCTGTCCCGGTTTAATCCATGAAACATCCTGGAGCTGATTCTTTTCAGCCAGTTTATAAGTCATTGTGTTCTCAAGCAACTGCTTATCATTTTTACTTATTACAAAGTAACGCCAAGGATAATTTCTCGTACCTTTTGTTTTAGCAATGTAATCAGCTTCTTGAGTAATCTTCACGCTACGATCACTGTTTTCGGCAAACGCAAGCGGAGCTTTAGGAAAAACAGAAATCGCTCCGTTTGTGCCCGTTCCTTTGAGAAACATACATGGATAATCAGCCAGATCCGACTCGCTGATTAATATTTTATAGTCTTTGTGTGTGTCAATCAATACCGGCAAAACAGCTATCCGTTCTTCAGGCTTCCACGCTTTACTTTGAACATGTGTGTAAGGTTCCTCATAAGCTGTATGGAAGCCTCCCGGTTGTTGCAAGTGAAGAAGATAATCCGACGGGAAGTTGATAGCAAACTCTTCGCCCATTACTTCAACATCACCTTTTTGTGAGGTAATAAACCGGTAAGCAACTCCATCGTCAAAAGCACGGAATTCTACCGAATAGTTTTTGAAGGTCAGTAGCAATTGATTATAACGATTATTGACTTTCGAATATTTCAAAGGCACCACAGGAGTTAATTGCTCGTCGACACTCGTACGTTTCTGACGGTGCAGTTTGGGGTTTTCTCCCAACACCTGATTCCTCAATGTCAACTGAAGGGTATTGTCTTTCAACAATACATCTCCGTTATAATCTATACTATAATAGATTTTATCCGAGAGATTCAAGGACACTTTCAGCTCTCCATTGGGAGAAACCAACTCTAACTTATTCTGTGCACGAAGTAATGATGCCAAGCACAAACACACAACTAACAGGAAATATCTTCTCATGATTTAGATATTTAATTAATAATCGTTTTACATTGGCAAATGTAATAAAAACATCACTTCGTACTATCAAACGGACTGAGTAATACTCCTTCAAAAGTCATTTTCACTGGTTTGATATACCCGTTTTCATCAAATTTGCCTGATATTTCATTGTCTTTCCAGGCAACGACAAAGAAGGGGCTACCGCTTCATCCGATACCGCACGCTTATAGTTCGGTTTACTGCTCATGACAAAACGTAGTTTCACGCCATCACGTATATCCTCATATTTCAAATAAGACTTGTCATACTTCTTGCCATTCACATACAACTCCTTTACATACACATTCTTCGGCGACCAATTATCTGCTACCATTTCAATAACCTTTCCGTTACTCATCCGAACAGTTATTGCCTCAACGCAAGGAGAACCGATGTTATACATATTGCTTGAAGGAGCTACCGGATAAAAGCCAATGCAATTGAACATATACCAAGCCGACATCTGTCCGCAATCGTCATTGCCACTTAATGCATCCGGAGTATCGCCATAGAAACGTTCAGCAATCGTCCGTACCCACTTCTGACATTTCCATGGTTCTTTCAAATAATTATAAAGATACGCTACATGATGGCATGGTTCATTTCCGTGCCAATAAGCTCCGATACGGCCTTGAATATCATGTGCTCCCGGAATGTCATCCGGCAACTCTACCGTGAACAGTTCATCCAACCGATTGCGGAACCAGTCTTCGCCAGTTTCGTTCATATATCCTTGTACATCTTGTGGTACATACCAGGTATATTGTACAGTAAAGCCTTCCGTAATATCCCCCCATCCATTTACAGATCCGGGACCTTGATAAGCTACCGGAGTAAACGGTGTACGCCAGTTTCCCTGACTGTCCTTGCCACGCATATACTTCGTTTCCGGGTCAATCAAAGTCTGATAAGAGAGTGCACGATTCAAGAAATAACGATAATCATCCTCTTTACCCAAAGCCTTGGCAGCCTGTGCCATGCAATAATCATCATACGCATATTCCAAAGTTTTAGATACTGATTCCGCCTCTTTATCAAAAGGTACATATCCCATCATACAATACTCCGGCAAACAGTCATAATTCGGATTCATCGCCGTGGTCTTCATTGCTTCATACGCACGTTCGTAATCGAACCCTTTCACTCCCTTCACAATCATGTCAGCCAACACGGAAACTGCATGATAACCAATCATACACCAAGTCTCATTTCCATAAAACGACCAGATAGGCAGCATTTTCTCCACACTTTTATCATAATGAGCCAGCATTGAATTGGCAATATCGGCATTCACTTCCTGCTGAACCAGATTGAACCAAGGATGTAAAGCCCGGTAGGTATCCCAAAGAGAGAATACCGTATAGTTGGTAAATCCTTCGGCTTTCTCTATATTTTTATCTAATCCGCGAAATTGCCCGTCTGCATCCTGAAAGATAAACGGATGCAAAGCCGCATGATAAGCCGACGTGTAGAATGTTCTTTTCGTTTTACGGTCGGAAGTAAGCTTATATTTTCCAAGTTCTTTTTCCCATAGCGCTTCTCCTTTGGCTTTCAGATCATCGAAAGTGAGTCCGGCAAGTTCTGCCATATTGTTTTTCGCCCCGTTTGTGCTGACCGATGAAATAGCTGTTTTTACAATCACTTCCTCTCCGGCTTTTGTATCAAAAGAGATGCAAGCCATCAAATTCTTTCCCCAAGCCTCATAACTGCTACGAAACCGGGAGGTATTGTAAATCACCGGCTTCTTATTCTGCATAAAGCGCAAACCGGTCAACTTCTTAGAGAAAGTAGCCGTGAAATAGATATGCCGTTCCGGTCCCCAGCCTTTTACCAGTTTATATCCGGTGATGGTAGAATCATTTTCCATGCGCAGATTCGCCCATTCACAAGATTGCCATAAAGTATGGTTCATATCGATCATAATAAAAGCTTTATCCGATTGAGGATAGGTGAAGCGAAACATACCACTACGTACCCCCGACGTCATTTCAGCCTTTACTCCATAATCAGCCAGTTCAACCGCATAATAATTAGGTGACGCCCATTCCTTTTCATGAGAATAACGTGAGCGATATCCCTTTTCCGGCTCCTCACGTGTCCCCGGATCCAGTTTCATCTCTCCTGTTCCGGGAATAAACAAAAAGTCTCCCAAATCAGGTATACCGGTCCCGCTTAAATGAGTCAGACTGAATCCCAACAAGGTGGAATGATTATATTTATAACCGGAAGCCGCATCATAGTATTTACTATCTGTGTCCGGACTCATCTGAATTCCCCCGAAAGGAATCTGTGCACCCGGATACACATTGCCATAACCATCTGTTCCCACAAATGGATTCACATAATCAATCAGTTTCTCGGTTTGAGCCATGCCCGGCAAAATACTCACCAGACACGACCAAACCAAAAACAATCTCTTTTTACCCAATCTACTAGCCATATTTATTCTTATTGTGCTTGTATATCTCCTACCGCAACTTGATATTCATGCCACAGTTCATCAATATTATATTCGTCTCCCAAAACATGCTTGATAGCTCCATCAAACGACCAAGGCACCACCTCCAATGTACTCCGGTTGAACTTACGCAAGAATTCAGGATCTTTGTTGTCACGTAACCACACGAAGAAATAACCCGCCGTACGGTATCCATCCATATAATTTCCACCTTTCGGACGGGCATTCGGTCCGTCAAATCCTCCATTAGCAACCCGCACAGCATCTGCCATTCCCTCGATAAATGCCCAGAACACACGATTGGTTCCATAAGAGCCGATTCCCTGTGGCTCCAGCTGATATGCGTGCGTCAATTCATGCAAAAGTACCCCGCGTGTTTCAAAAAACAACTTCGCCGTATCATTCGCTGCAAAAGATTTTTCAATGTGACGTGTACTGTAGAAAATCGTCACATCACCATTACCACCACCTTTCGCAGAAATACCGTTGATATCTTCCAATGTATAATGTATCTTGTGCACTGCAGGAATACTATCTTCCGGAGAATTGTAAAGAGTAGCTAATACAGTACGTGCCTGTTCCTTGATGTACGATTCAGCATCGGGAATGATCCGGTGGTAAATGTCCGATCCCAGCGTTTCCGGTGCTTTGTCCTCAAACAATACAGCACCTGTATTGTACTCTTTCCATACATCAGAATTATCCTTCACCTGTTTTTGCACACTTGCAGCACAAGCCCCCATACCTATCAGCAGGCAGGCTGCATAGATTAAATGTATCTTTTTCATATTTCTTTATTGATTATTTGTTGATTCCATTAGTTAATGAATAAGGTTTATCCTCCGGTGATAATCCGCGGCGTTTGTTAGGTGACGCACCCATCTTGAATTCAAGCACGCCTCCTTTCAAAATGTCTTCATGTGTAATATACATCTTGTCGTATACTTTGCCGTTCAATTTCAGCGACTGCACGTAACGTTTCTTGTCGCTGACACCCGGCGCTTTAATCTCCAATGTCTTTCCATTAGGAAGCGTCATCTTCAGATAAGGCAGGTAGGGCGCTCCCAATACATACTGGTCTGTACCAGGACAAACCGGATAGAAGCCCATCACGGAGAAAAGGTACCATGCTGACATCTGTCCGCAATCATCATTTCCACCCAATCCGTTAATATCATTCTTATACATCTTATTCAGAATCTCACGCAGCCAATACTGCGATTTCCACGGCTGGGAAGTCCACGCATATAGATAAGGTACATGGTGGCTCGGCTCATTACCATGCACATATCCGCCTACCAAACATTCTTCCGTAATATCCTCATTATGTTCATAGTACTTCTCCGGCAGATGCATGGAGAACAGTTCATCCAGTCTCTGCACGAATGTCCTTTCTCCTCCCATCAGGTCGATCATGCCAAATACATCGTGCGGCACATGAAAAGAGAAATTCCATGAATTGCCTTCGATAAAACCTTCACCATAGGTTTGCAATACATCAAACTCTTTCTTGAAAGAACCGTCACTATAACGAGGACGTGCAAAACCAATACTTGTATCATAGATAGTACGATAATTGAGGGCACGTTTCCGGTAAGTCTCCGCTATTTCCTTGTTACCTGCCTTCAAAGCTGTCTGATAAATAGTCCAATCATCGTATGCATACTCCAAAGTAGAAGAGGCTGCTGTACCACTTTTGTCAAGCGGAATATATCCCAGCTTCATATAATCGGCTATACCTTCATAATACGGAACGGTGGATGTACTGACCATTGCCACCAATGCCTCATCTACATTCGAAAAGACACCTTTGGTTATTGCATCCGCCAGTACAGACACAGCATGATAACCGCTCATACACCAGTTTTCATTTCCCATCAGACTCCATACCGGCAACATTCCGTGCACGCTTTGTTGCTCATGTTTAATCATGGATTCCACCATATCCGCATTGCGTCCCGGTTTCACCAGATTCAGGAAAGGATGTTCCGCACGATAGGTATCCCAAAGGGAAAATATAGTATAGTTGGTGAATCCTTCTGCCCGGTGTATGTTATGATCCAGCCCACGATAGGAACCGTCTACATCCATATATACAGACGGATTAATCATGGTGTGGTAAAGGGAAGTATAGAACATTGCTTTCTGATCGGGCGTACCTTCGATCTCGAAATGATCCAGTTCGCTATTCCAGTCTGTCCGAGCAGTTTCCGCCAGCTGTTCGAAACTCTTTCCGGAAGCCTCGGCACGCAGATTCTGAATGGCCCCTTCCGTACTGACTGCCGACAATGCCACTTTTACGACCAGTTCCGAGTTGTTAGCGGTATCGAAGTTAAAGTAAGCCACAATTTTTCGACCTGTGATTTCGGGGAAGTTCTTTTCCAACTTGAAACGACGCCAAAAGCCATTGTACAATACTTTTTCCTTATCCTTATATCCGTAGTCTTTAATCGGCTGTGACAAAGAGATAGCAAAATAGGTATAATTCGTGCGCGCCCATCCGTTGGTGATACGGTATCCGGTCAACAAAGTATCGTTTTCTACCCTTAAATTAGCCCATAGTACTTTGCCGTCATAATTATAAATACCATGCACCAGATCCAAAATCAAATGCCCATCTTTTCCTTTCGGGAAGGTATATTTATGTATGCCCGTCCGTTGTGTTGCTGTCAGTTGGGCCTTAATGCCATAATCGTCCAGTATCACTTCATAATATCCGGGAACAGCCTTTTCTGTAGCATGATCAAAACGTGAACGGTATCCCTCTTCCGGGTAATCCGCCCGTCCGGGATTTAACTTCACATCGCCAACAGCAGGCATCAACAAAATGTCTCCCAAGTCAGAATGTCCCGTACCACTAAGATGAGTGTGACTGAAGCCAACAATAGTCTTGTCTCTATATTGGTAACCGGCACAATACTCGTAGGCATTTTTCTGATAAGCTCCATTTACATTATGCGGAATTGTGTCTGTGTCCGGACTCAACTGTACCCATCCGAAAGGAGTGCAAGCACCGGGAAAGGTGTGCCCCATTCCATTAGTCCCGATTATCGGATTCACATAGTCCACCGGTTGTTGAGCTATGGCGGACAAAGTTGCTGCCGCCATAGTCACCATCAATACTTTCTTTCTCATATTATTCATAGCTGCTTACTTTACGTCACGAGAGAATGAATATGGGAAGTCTGATTCGTTGATACCTCTTCCCTTATTCGGTTTGTTATCCATATCAAACACCAGACGCCCGCCTTTCAACAGATCGAAATGGTTCAGATAATTCTTTGTATAATTCTTGCCATTATAATTCAATGAACGAATATAACGATTATCATCGTTATTCTTCGGGGCGGAGATTTCCAATTTCTTACCGTTCTCCAGTGTAATCGTTGCTTTCTTAAAGTAAGGAGCTCCCATCACATATTCATTGCTGCCCGGACATACCGGATAGAAACCCAATGCGGTAAATACATACCAAGCCGAAGTCTGACCGTTATCTTCATCTCCACAATAACCGTCCGGAGTAGGAAGATAGAGGCGGTTCATCGTCTCACGCAACCAATATTGGGCTTTCCAAGGCTCGCCGGCATAGTTATACAAGTAAATCATGTGCTGGATAGGCTGGTTGCCATGCGCATAGTTACCCATGTTAGCAATTTCCATTTCACGAATCTCGTGAATCACTCCTCCATAATAACTATCATCAAATACAGGAGGAAGATTGAATACAGAATCAAGCATGCTGACAAACATCTTCTTGCCGCCCATCAGATCAACCAGTCCTTGTACATCGTGGAATACCGACCATGTATAATGCCAACTATTTCCTTCCGTAAAGGCATCTCCCCATTTAAAAGGATTGAAAGGAGTCTGGAAAGTTCCATCGGAATTCTTTCCCCGCATCAACTTAGTTTCCGGATCGAACAGATTACGGTAGTTCTGGCTCCTTTTCTTATAAACATCCAGTTCTTCTGCCGGACGACCTAATTTTTCACCCATACGGTAGATGCACCAGTCATCGTATGCATATTCCAATGTGCGTGCCGCATTCTCATTAATTTTCACATCGTACGGCACATAACCCAGCTTGTTATAATATTCATATCCACGACGTCCGGTAGTAGAAACTTTCGGATGTACGCTATTGGCTCCTTTCAGTAGACCTTCGTACATTTTTTCTGCATCCGCTTTGGTTACATTCTTCATAAAGGCATCTGCTACTACAGAAGCAGAATTGTTCCCAACCATGCAACCACGATGGCCCGGACTTGCCCATTCGGGAAAGAATCCACTTTCAAGATAGGTATTCAACAGGCCTTCCTGCATCTTCTCACCCATTGAAGGATATATCAAATTAACAAATGGAAACAGGCAACGGAAAGTATCCCAGAATCCAGTATCGGTAAACATATATCCCGGACGGATTTCACCATTATAGGGACTATAATGTACTGTCTCCCCCTTACTGTTTACCTCGTAAAACATACGAGGAAACAACACCGAACGATACAAGCAAGAATAGAACGTACGCATACGATTCTCATCGCTGTCTTCAACCTTGATACGCCCCAAGACATTGTTCCATGCCTTACGTCCGGCCTCTTTTGTCTGTTCGAAGGTCTTGTTTCCAATTTCTTTCAAATTCAGTTCTGCCTGTTCGGGGCTGATGAATGAGGATGCCACTTTTGCGTGTACTTGTTCTCCCTTCTTCGTCGAAAATCCAATAGCTGCACCGACATGATTGGATTGCAGTTCAAGATGTGTTTCAACCAAATGATAGTCTGCCCATACTTTATTGAAAGTAAAAGGCTTGTCGAACTCTATCACAAAGTAATTCTTAAAGTTTTGAGGAACACCGCCACTATTGCGTGTCGTATAACCGACTATTTTATTTTCTTCAGGAATCACTTTTACATACGAACCGCGGTCGAAAGCATCTACCACCACATAGGCATCAGAAGTTTCAGGGAAAGTGAAACGGAAATATGCGCAACGTTCTGTCGGAGCTATTTCAGTTGTCATGTCATACTCGGACAAATAAACACTGTAATAATAAGGAGTGGCTTTCTCGGCTTTGTGAGAGAACCATGAAGCACGACTGTCCTGATCGATCTTCAACTGTTTAGTCATCGGCATGATTGAGAACTGGCCATAGTCATTGATCCACGGACTGGGCTGATGAGTTTGCTTGAAACCTCTGATTTTGTCGGATGCATAAGTATAAGCCCAACCGTCACCCATCTTCCCGGTTTGTGGCATCCAAAAGTTCATTCCCCAAGGCAACGCAATGGCAGGATATGTATTTCCATTGGATAGTGATATTTTCGAATCAGTCCCCATTAAAGGATTCACATAGTCTACCGGTTGCTTTTGCGCAAAAGTAGAGGAAGCTCCCAATAGCAGGGCTATTGCGAATGATAGTAGTTTCTTTTTATTCATGGTCTACGAATTAAGCTATTAATACTAGATTATCAAGTCTTTTTTATTTACGTTACAAATTAAAGCATCTTTCAGCAATTATCAGTCCTCTGATACGCCAAAATAAGAAAAAATAGCAGTATAGTCAATCAAAGGAAACGAGTGTCAACGAGAGTACAAGTTAAATAATTGAGAATCAACATATAATATTTATGTGCATACTACGAGAGTACAACCGGAAGACTAACTGTTTAAGCAATAGAGAGAGGATAATTTGCCTTTACCCTCTCTCCAATTCTATTAGAAACAAATATTTCTTATTACCTAATTAATTCCATCCCGGATTCTGATGTCCTTCCAAAGCTGGATTAGCCTGAATTTCATCCAACGGGATAGGCCATAACAAAGCATATTCGGGAATCGCACCGGCTCTTGTGCTTCCATCGGGCTTGTTTTGGATTTGAGCCGATGCAAGAGCAGTCCATTTCAATTTTCCTTCGGTAGATGCTTCCGGATACAAACGAGTACGACGAATGTCATCCCAAATCTTAAATTCCAACGGTAACTCATGCAAACGTTCAGTCAAAATCGATTGTATTAAATCGTTTCCTGTAGCCGTCTCATCTGCCAATCCAGCACGTTTACGCACTTGATTGAGATAATATTTAGCTCCACCGACAGCATTATCTTCATGGTTTGTACGTGCCAGACCTTCGGCTGCAATCAGCAAGACTTCCGCAAAACGGAATACCGGCATATTATAATCACCATCGTGACCACTAATCAAGGCATTTTCATCAAACCATGCCCAGTTACCTGCATTGTTCAAAGTATAAGTCTTTCCTGCAGCATCGGTATATTGCTTAAAAAAGAACTGTTTCTCATGTCCCCGAATATCATTAGAGGCATAGCTGTCAAGCAACATATCACAGGGAAGGTATGCATTATACAGCACGTCTCCTCCCGGATGGAACACTCCCCACTGAAAAGCATCTGTCCCGATAGAACGACAAGCATAAGAGTTACCTACACTATAATCACTATAATTGTATTCTTTAGCATAAATGATTTCAGCTGATTCTTTCGTTGTCTTAATCACATTATACGCAGAGTTCAAATCATCAGTCGTTCCATTCGGATGAATAAGTCCGTGAGGACTATCATTAATCACTTTCAATGCCATCTGTGCAGCTTTTCCATAATAGTCTGCCCCCCCGTTTAACGGTGCACCAGCCCATTGTAGATAAACTTGTGCCAGCAAAGTCTGCGCCATTGCTCTGGTAACATAACAGCCATTTTCATAGAACGTTTTATTCGGCAATGCATCTCCATTGACAATATCCAGTAAGTCGGCTTCAATCTTCTTATAGATCTCTTCGGCGGAAAGACGTTCTTTGTACATTCCTTCTGTAGAAGTGTAAGGTTCTGAAATATAAGGAACGCCACCAAATTCTTTGACTAGCCAAAAATACCCGTATGCACGGAAAAATTTACCTTGAGCCACATAATTATTAATAGTAGCCTCATCCAGCACACCGGTCATTGTCGGAATATTGGCTATAACAAAGTTGGCACGTGAAATACCTTTATAGAATTCATGCCAGTATTTCATTGCAATTTCATCAAAAGACTCAATATTGAAATTACACCCTTCGGATGCAGTAGTAAATGTTCTATCCTTACGCTTATCAACGTATAATCCGGACACAATACCACCCCACATTGTCGCTTTAGGAGTCCAGCCACCACCTACATCAGTGTTATGTAAATAAGGTACACCACCGAAATACAATGCGTTCACACCCGACTCCGCATCAGCTTTCGTCTTCCAGAATTGGTCAGATGACTTCATATCCAATGGTTCTTCTTTCAGAAAATCGTCGCATGAATTCAACAACACAGAAAGTGAACACATACAAAATGCAGATATATATACTTTTAATAGTTTCATAATTCTTATGGTTTTTATAACGGTGAATTAAAATGCTACATTAAGACCGAACGTAAACGTTCTCGGACGCGGATAGGTGAAGAATTGGCGGTTAGCCCCCCATTTGTTGTCACCTAAACGAGATGAGTTATCCGGATCGTATCCGTTATAGTCCTTAGAAGTAATCAGGAACGCGTTATTCACATTCGCATACAAACGCAATGAAGACAGACCGATCTTCTTAATCAATGTTGGATTGAAGGTATATCCGAGCTGAATCATGTTACAACGCAAATAAGAACCATTGCAAACCCAGTCATCATCTGCCTGGTTATTAGCTCCCTGACCAAAGTTGTTCAGACGAATTGCCTGTTCTTTACCCGACGGATTGAGAGTTGGATGCCATGCTTCCTTATAAAGACGATCTATACCGTTAGTCAGGAAACGGGCTACAGTAGAGTGATAATATTCTTGCATCACGTCTACCCCCCATGTAAACTGGAAGTCTAAAGTCAAATCGAATCCTTTATAATTGAAGGTATTGATGAATGAGCCCATCCAGTCAGGTAATCCGTTACCGATAATTTCGCGTTTCTTATAAGTTACCTTTTCACCGATAGTGGAAGGTATGTTCATTGTCTCCGGATCCCAGTTAGACGGAATACCATCGTAAATACCGGCACGCTTATAACCATAGAAAGAAGAAAGCTCTTCACCTTCACGGATCAACATATCGTAACCCACAAAACCGTCGGTTGTAATCTGACGCTTACCGGTGACAGGATCAACAGATGCACTTTCATCCAGTTTCTCTACACGATTTTTGTTAAAACCTAAATTAAGAGTGGAAGTCCACTGGAAATCATGTGTCTGAATAGGATATGCTGTAACTAGAATATCTACACCACGATTGGAAACAGCTCCAATATTATCCATAATGGAAGAGTAACCTGTTGATTCAGGAACCGGACGGTCGAGCAACAAATCTGAAGTATATTTATAATAATAGGAAATATCGAAATTCAGTCTGTTATTGAATAAACCCAACTCGAATCCTAAGTCCCACTGTCCAGTCTTTTCCCATTTCAAGTCAGGATTAGGCATATTATCCAGATAAGACACAACGTGCAAAGCATCACCAATAATCGTATTCGACTGGCTTACCGTGGCCAATGACTTATAAGTACCGATTTCCGAGTTACCCGTCACACCGTAAGACGTATGTAATTTTAGTTTGCTAATCAGCGAGTTGTCCTTCAAGAAGTCTTCATTAGAAATCATCCAGCCCAAACCTACTGACGGGAAAAATGCATATTTATTGTTCTGTCCAAACTTGGAAGAACCGTCATAACGACCGGTTACGGTGGCCATATACTTGTTGTCATAAGAATACGCCAGACGCAAGAAATAAGAGTTCATTGCCCACTTGTCGTAATCACTGCCAACAGAAGGACGATTCGTTCCGGAACCTAAATTATAATATCCGTAGAAGTCATCAATATATTTACTGTCGGAAGCTTCGAACTTGGTATATTTATACTCTTGCCAAGACATACCTGCCATCGCATTAATATGATGTTTGTTTATATCTTTCACATAAGTCAAGTAGGTTTCTTCCTGCCAATACAAAGAATTGGAGTTATTTGCAGAAGCTGCTCCCTCGGAACTTTGATTAATCATCGGACGCGGAGTGAACGGCGTATAGTTAGCGTCACGATTATTGTGGTAATCGATACCGAACTGGGTCTTCAGATCCAATCCTTTCATGAGATGGAAAGTCAAAGCAGCATTACCAAAAATCTGCGTACGATATTGCATAGCCTGCATCCGTTCGAGCAACTCAACGGGATTACCTACACCTTCCGGGCTGAATCCTTGTTTTCCACTATTAGGGTCAGCCTGATTATTGAGAATAGAGCTTGTATTAATAATGTTCGTCTGTGTATATTCACCATCCAGTTTAACCGGTAAGAAAGGTAGTTGCTCAATCATTGTACGCAATGCACCTTGTCCGTAAGGGTTATCAGAAGTTCTATTACCCCAAGTATGATTTACCAATAAATTGACGGAAGTAGACAGCCAATCGGTCGGTTTGTCATCATACGCCAGTTTTGCGTTAATACGTTTGAAGTAAGAGTTCAGCAAAATACCCTGTTGATCGGTATAATTGATAAATGCTCCGATAGACGATCCTTCTCCAGTACGTTGAATACTGATTTGGTGATTATGAGAAATTGCAGTGCGGGATGCTTCATCCTGCCAGTTGGTATTATATTTCGGAGAACCGTCTGCATTGAACAAACGTTCGTCAGTGAATATCTGCGACAGATCAGTTGTGAAGTTCTTACCTTGAAATTCGTTGGCATTTTCCAATCCCTGCTTGAAGGTAGACATCCATTCGTTAGCATCCATTACGTCTATTTTTCTAGCCATCTTACCGATAGACAATGAACCATCATAGGAAACATGGACTCCTTTTCCTGCATTACCGCGCTTGGTAGTCACCATGATAACACCATTCGCACCACGGGCACCATAGATGGCAGCAGAGGAAGCGTCTTTCAATACTTCGATAGATTCGATGTCATTCGGATTAAGCAACTCAAAGTTTGACATTACCACTCCATCAACTACATACAGCGGTGAAGCCGATGCGTTGATAGTAGAAATACCACGAATGATGACACGTGATTCTCCACCCGGCTGCCCAGTATTAGAGAAGATATTCACACCGGCCACTTTACCCTTCAATCCGTCAAGCGCATTAAAAGACTGCGCTTTCAGCATGTCTTTACCTTTGGCTGTGGAAATGGAACCTGTCAAGTCTGATTTGCGCATGGTACCATAACCTACAACTACTACTTCGTCCAGTGCTTTCGTATCCGATTGCAGAACTACGTTCAGAACATTGCTCTTTAATTCCGATACTTTAAATTCTTGTGTGATATAACCAATATACGAAAATACCAAGGTGGCATTGGAAGGAACAGAGAGGGTGTATTTACCGTTAATGTCAGTGATTGTTCCAGTACTGCCGTTTTTAACTTTCACCGTACCACTGATAACCGCCTCTCCTTGATCATCGGTTACCGTACCGGAGATTGATTTTACAGATTGAGCATTAATACTCAAACTCAACATCATACCTATTATAAATAAGGTAAGATACTTTAGTTTTTCATTCATAATTCCTTTAGTTTTGATTAGTAATAAGGTTAATCCCTTTTAAAAAGATTACTGCAAATAAAGGTTATTCAAATAAAAGGCAAATGCTCTACTTTGCCAAAAAAAAGGCAAAATAAAGATACATATCCAAAGCACAGAATGGTAAATTAGAGCACAAACTAAAGCATTAATAATCAATCGAATAAAATTATAAAAAGGCATTTAGAGCACAAGATAGTGACAAACAAATTAATAACAATGTTTCCCGATTAGTCACCTATACGAAAGAATTTAGCCTGACAATCAACATACATTTCGCTGTTCCCGATAATCTTTCGGTGTCATCCCGAATCGACGGGTAAATTCTTTATAAAAATAAGACCGACTGGAAATACCGACTTCCATAATAACATCTTGAATAGAGAGTTCTTCATCAAGTAACAGACGAGCTGCCTTTTCCATACGATAACTCTTTATTAATTCACCGGGAGCAGTGTTCGATATTTCCTTGAATTTACGATAGAACTGACGGGAACTCATTGCCATACGATCGGCTATCAACGTTGAACCCAATTCTTCCTTGTCCAGATTTTCTTCAATCACCTTTAACAGTTTGCGAATAAAATCAGCCTGTTCGGTAGTTGTACAGACAATTTGTCCCGCCAAATCTCCCAGTTCTTCCATATATATCTGCTTTGCTTCCCGCTTTCCATAAATAGCATTATGAACAACTTCCCGCAAGAATAATATATCATAAGGAAGTACAATATAAGAATCAGACCACAAGATCAGCTCCCGCTGAATGGCCGAACCAACTTTCCAGGTTAACAACGGAATAAAAGCCGTCTTTGAAAGCAGGGTACGATTCCGACTAACATACTCCATAAAAGTACTTTCAGCATTCGCATACATTGTCATATCCACTAGTAATAGAGCCGGAGCCGACCGGCGAATTTCTTCAAAAGCAAGCTGCACACTCTTTACTTGATGAACCACGTATTCATCAGCCAGGAAATTACTAATTAACCAAGTCATTTCGTCTCTGTCTTCCAACAAAAGCACAGTTTTCTTCCCTTGTTCACCTGCCACTGTCAAGACCGCCGGTTCAAAGATAATCGTCAACCGGCTGCCACTCTCATCAGTATCACAACGAAGAACGGCATGAATACGTTCCAAAGCTGACCGTACAAAACCTAATAGTAAATGTACAGCAAACACATGATCAGAATCTTTCTCCGTTACTGAAGAAGCTTTATCAGAAAGATATTCATACAATGCTTTCACAGTAGCATCTTTAGAAGAAAAATGTAGCTGCATCTTGCCATCCTGTTCTGACATTTCTACTATTACGCCATGGGTACCTTTCATTTCAGTAATCCGTAGGTAACAGCAATAAAGGATGCTGTACAATGCGTTCTTGTAAACTGGAAATGTTAAATGTTCCGGAATCATTGACGATATAGAAGAATGATCAATCCCTTGTTCTTCTAACGTACGTAACACCTCTTGAGAAACTCCCTGTATACTCATACGTGCAGAAACAATAAACCGATCCGGAAAGAATTGTTTAAGTTCTTCCAAACATAGAGTGTCAGGATTAAGAAGTGCGGTCATCACCGTTTCGCGTATCAGTGACACTTTCTCAAGACACTGCTCATAAGAAAGATTCTCTGCACGCAATTGGTCACAATAATTATAAATAAGAGTAAAATCTTCAAGTATCCTACGGTCAGTATAAACGGTTTCGGATTTCCGGCAACTTTCTGTCCCCATCAGTGTTTTCATCATCCGTTCCTGAAGGTAGTTTTTACGTAGCAAATATATCACGTACCCCAACAGCAACAGGAAAATAATAAAATAAACAAAATAAGCCGGCACTGAACGATACCAGGGAGAGAGGATATATACCGGAATAGAAAAATGCCGATATTCTGTATCAAACACATCTCTCTTATAACGTACCTTAAAGATATAATCACCAGCCGGCACTCCCGTATATGAGGCCTCATTAATACTACTAAAAGATGTCCAGTCTTTATCATATCCTTCCAACTGGTAAGAGTATTCTATGTCTTCTCCTGATAAAAAATCCGGAACAACAAAAGAAAGTGCAAACGAAACCTCCGTCCCCTTCAACTGCAATGCCTTACCATCATCCGTATAATAATCTCCATCTCCCCGAACCACTTGCGTATGTCCAACAGTCAACTTACGCAACAAAATATCCGGATAAAATTCCGGAGCAGCCTGCACCTCTTTATCCAGATAAAGCAACCCGTCAATCCCACCGAAAAAAAGTTCCTGTGTATATGGACACATATAATAAGCATCATCACTAAACTCACCGATCTGAACACCTGCACTGTAAAAGTAAGCATGTGATGAGCCATTTATCGGATTATATTTAATCAGTCCCCGATTCGTACCAAGCCATAAGAGTCCGTTTTCATCTTCAAGTACACCATGAATCATATCATTAAGCAAACCTTGCTCCCGTCCGATATAGGTAGCTTTCATCTGTTTCCCATTAAAATTCAGACATACCAATCCTGATGTTGTCCCCACATACAACAGCCCTTCTTTGGTCCGATACAGACTAAGTACATCATCTACCGACTTATGAAGTATTTCTTTCAAAGAAATCACCTTATATTCTTCTGTCCGCTTATCAAACCGTACGAGTCCTTTCTCGCGGCTGCCAAGCCACAAAATTGAATCACCCTCGGGCAGCATTGGATAGAACATCGTAATTTCTCGCTGACCATGAAAAAAATGATATTTTTTTTGCGACTTGAAACGAACGGCACCTGCCTGCTTCTCAAGTACCAGTTTATGAAAACCGGAACCGGCTGTCACCACATAAAGTACACTATCATTTTCCTCATAAATACCATGTATCTCGGTGGGTTGTGCCGGCAGGTTCTCTACAGAATGCAAAGCTTGATCTTCAAAAGAATAATAGAAAAGTCCCGGATCACCAGATCCTATCCAAAAACCATCCATGTAACGGCTTTGAACCAATTTATAAACGGGGAATTCTTTATTCCACCGTATATAAGACGCAACACTTTGTTTGCCTTCAGGAGAATAGACTGTAACCGCAGAAGCCTCCTCACTCTTACGATAATCCGGTACATACAACAGTCCATCACCTTTCGTCCCGAACCATAGCCCACCACAATTGTCTGTCATAACAGAACGTACCTGCCTACTTAAATTAGGTGACAGTTGATTGAGCATCAAATTGGTGGCAATAGAATATTTTTTCGCATACATAATCGTCCCTTGTCCGTCTGAAGCAACCCATAACACATTCTGATGAGGATCTCGATAAATATTGTATATACGTACATTCCGGTCGATCACTTCTTCTTTATATTTTTGTGATGTACGGAGACGGACTAACCCATTCGTTCTAAACCCAATGATAATATCTTCATAGAAAAGAGCTATTCCTGCAATTGTTCCATACTTTTGCACTAATGAAGAAAGGTTACGAATATAAATTTTAGATTGTCGGGAAATATCATAAACATAAAGATCATGTTCACTATCGATAAAACAAAGAACACCATTTTGATAAAAGACATCTGCAATAGGTTTTGCATGAAAATTAGTAGATGAAACAGTTGAATGAATTGATAATGTGTCACAATCAAAAGCATCCTGCGAAACCTGTAACAGCTCCCCTGTATATTGAGTAAAAATCCACAAAACGCCATCATCCGTTACGAATGCCCGTCTATCCATATCCTCTACAGATACTTTCAAATTCTTAATCTGTACAAACCGTTTGTAAGATGTATTATAATAGAAAATCCCATTATGACTCACCACCCATGTGTTTCCTTTAGAATTGGAATGTAGATAATAATCATCTGTAAAGTCATAATATCCGACAACTTGCCGCGATTCCTGTGAAAGACGATTGATCCCCAAATGTGTAGAAATCCACAAACAATTATTATCTGCCTGCTGAATAGAATGGATTACATTATTACTCAAAGCTTTGGGGGCTGAAAAATCAGAACGAAAAACTTCCATGTTTCTGCCGTCATAACAATTGACACCATCGTATGTACCGAACCACATCAACCCTGTATTGTCTTGAAAAAGACAAAGCACAGCACTATTGGATAATCCTTGCTGATAATCTACTTTCCGGAAGATATATGAATCTTTACCGCCATCTGCTTGACAGACCAATGAATAAATCAATAAAACAAAAGACAAAATCAAGCGTATTTTCATTGTGTTAATCATTAATATCATCTATTAAATATCAGGCAATCGCTTATATGTTTTGTTTCGCTACACGAAAAAAAATTGCCACTAATAATCGATGTCTTTAATTCACTTCACACAAAGATACGTTTTTATACGGAAAATGCAATCTATTTTATCAAATAGACGCATTTCCAAACATATTAATACCCCCAATTAAACAAATTCCATTAATATTTCACTACAATACTCCCCATTGTATATTGGGTGTATCCCCCAGCCACAATTCAAGTATACCCCCTTGTGCCAACACCATATGAGGAAGTTGATAAGAATTATACTCTTTACCATTCAACCGGGCACGCTGTATGTAACAATTCGTTGAAGAATTATTGTATGTCTTGATTTTGAAAGTTCTCCCCTTGTAATATGCAGTATCCAGTTGTATTGTCACTTCGTCAAAAATAGGACTAGTGATATCATACACCGGATTTTGCCGGGAACCTCCGTCAAGACTGAATAATCCCACTGCCATCAAAACTCCTATGCCTCCCATCTGTCCCTGATCTTCATCGTGACCGCCATAACCTTTATCCGGAGTAACAGCTCCGTAAGCTTGTTCCTTCACCCTACGCACCCAATATTGCGTCATCCACGGCTTTCCGACATGAGAAAAGACATGAGCATTAGAACATCCCGGCTGATTGGCATAACTAACGGTTCCACTTCCATAACCATATACAAAATCCATGGAAGAAGCCTGTTCAAAAGCATAATTCAGCATAGAACACAAGCTATCATTTCCTCCCATAAGTTCCGCCAAACGAGGTATATCATGTGAAATACCGAATGTAGCTTGCCATGCATTAGCTTCTATATACCCGCTGCCACTTGTCAAATCAGTATGTAACCAAGTGCCGTCTTTATGTCGCGGCAGAATCAACTTCTTTTCGTTATTAAAAGAAGTCCACCAGCCCGATGAACGCTTACGGTAATAAGCATAATCTTTCTTCATTCCCATACGGTCAGCCATTTCACTCAAAGCCCAATCTTCAAATGCCCATTGTATAGTCAATCCCGCATTATCCGGACAATAGCCATACTGCACATAAAAGTCTAATTCATTATCCATATCCAACGCTAACATACCACCTTTAGCATGATTTTTTTTCATCGCTTTATAACCGACTTTAGGTGACCATTTATGGGTAATATTTCTCTGATATGCACTTGTAATAAGCGATGTAGCAGGACAGCCGCTCATTATGTAAGAATATCCACCGGCACAAGGTCCACGTGGTAATAAATCACCATTCAGATCATATTCGATAAGAGAAGCTGCAAAATCATCCAAAACAGACGGATAAGCTATTCCCCAAAGTGTATTAAGATTCCATTGAGTTAACCAAAATGCATCAGAATTATACATATGATGTATCGATTGTCCGTTCTTATCTTTCCTAAGCTGCTTCACAGTCATTTGAGCCTGTAAAGTATGTGTTCCTTGGCGCACACCCTGTGTATAATCCGGATACTCTCCATTAAAATCGTCTATTTTATGGCGTCCCAAAAGTGTATGCCACAAATCTGTATAAAATTTCTTTTTCTGTACATCAGTACCTCCTTTTACATCTATCTTACCTAACCACTCATTCCATTCTAACTGCGATTCCCGACGAATACGATCAAAATCCCAATGATCACAACCCTGTTCCAGGTTCTCTTTCGCATTATCTACACTGACATAAGAGATAGCCATCTTAACTTGCAACCTATCCCCCGCTTCCATTTTATATTTAGCAGAAACACCAGATGTAGACGCGTCATAATAAGACCATCCTGCAACCTGCGGTTTGCTATCCATAGTACCTTGTATTTCATTAATATCATGTTTGTAATCAGTGCCTGCCCATCCGTCTAATTCATTGAAAGGACGATCGAATTGAGCAACAAAGAATATTTTGACCACATCAGGACCTCCCCACAAACGTCCCATAGTATCAAAAGATCCACTAATTTCATTTGGTCCACTACGTTTTACCTGAGCGTTAACCATCGTAGATGTCCCTACATACCCACCCAAGTTGAGTAGAATATCCGCTTCGCAATCTTTGGTATATGTCAATCTATAAAAACTGGCACGGTCTGTCGCCGTTTGTTCTACCCATGTATCATATTTTTCTAAATAAAGACGATGGTATCCCGGCTGCACCACCTCTCCGTCATGACTAAATGGTGATTTCCAATGCTGCTCTCCTAATGTTGGATCAATTCGCCCGGTGGTTGGCATGAGAGTCAGTCCAGATAACATCCAACAATGTACTTGCGGAAACCCCAGTACTTCCGTAGAATTATAATTATATCCTCCTCCATATTGATTTTTATTGCGGGTTAAAGGTGCAGCTCCAATCATACCAAAGGGCTGGTTGCCTGTGATAAAAAAGAAATATCGTCCGCGAGCTGATTCGATGTAAGGATCTACCCAGGAAACATAATCTTCATAATTTTCCGGAGCCGGATAAACTTCTATCTCCGACAAACCAAGATGTTCTCCATCTCCATCGGTTACCTCAAAACGAAGCCACCGAGTTTTTCTTGCTGGAAATGTGACAACTTTGGGTCTACCGTCATTAGCGATTTCCCAAACATTGATACGACTACCATCACTAAAATGAAGAATACCGCTTGCTGTATGTGTTTTCTCTTCCGGGCGATCGTATAATACCACCTTATCAATATACACTTCTTGGTCCCAATCCAATTGGATCCAAGGATAATCTATTGCTCCCCAGAAAGTCTCTACACTTTTAGAAGCCCATTCTCCCTTTCCTATAACGCGAATCTGTCGATCAGTCACATTTTCCCCTTTGTGAAATTCATCAAGTACGGAAGATGCACTTACCCGGCTTTGTGGTGCTATATTATATGGAGAAGCATACACCATACACATAAAAAATAACGCTATAAGAAAAACCGGTAATCGTAATATAGCCATAATTATTGATTATACATTAATAAGTTTTTCATTATTATCTCCTGTCTGTCTGGTACATAATCCCTGAAGTCACCAGACTCAAACAATCATGTACCAGACAGCGAAGAAAAGCAGTGTTCAGTTTAAATTTCAAACAATGCTTACTACAACAATATTATTTTCGTTCGCAATATATACCAAACTCTGCAATTGAGGCAGTACCATTCGATTTTTGTACTTTCATGCGTACTGCATCTCCCCATACAGTATCGAAACGATGAATCTTCACACGCTGAGAAGTAGGTGCTTTACCTTCAAACAGCGTTTTCCAAGTATTACCTGTGCGATATTCAAGGCTATATTCTTGTAAACGATCATTATTACGATCAGTAATGACAATCATATTGAAAGGTTTCTCACGTTCAAGTGTAACCGAGTACCAAGGGTCTTTCACATTGTCGTTGCAGTTCCAGCAAGTACCGAAATCGTCATCGTTTGCAAAATCAAAAATAGCGTAGTCACTGCTCCAAGCACCTTCTGCCGGACGATATTTGGCTATGTTAGAAGCAATAATGGGAGCGTCACATGCCGGCACATCAGCCACATAGCCGTCATTCTTCCATAGCTTTCCGATTTCTTTCAATGCCTTCAAAGCGTTGGCATCAAACAGACCGTCTCTATTGGGAGCTACGTTCAGAATAAAGTTGCAATATGCCTTTCCCATCGGAATAATATTATCGTTTACCATTTGTGCCGGAGATTTCACCGGAGTAGTCGGGAAACTTTCTTTCCAGAACCAATTCTGCTGTAAAGGCAAGCAAGACAACGCAGGCAAGCGGTTCGTTTCCTTGGAGATGTGTTGTCCGGCTCCTTGTTCATAAGATTTGATATCCGTGTAGAACAAAGCTTCAGTAGGATATTTTGCAGCGTTCAGATCCATCACCAAACAATTAGGCTGAATCGATTTAATCAGACGATAGATATCCTCGAAAGGAACATCATCATAGGAGATACGCGACCAAGGTGCATCCCAACCATCAATAATGATAGCTTTGATTTCTCCGTAGTTTGTCAGCAGTTCACGGAGCTGTCCTTTAATCATCTCAATATGTTTCGGTGTAATACAGTTCGGACGCAAACGAGCGTGTGTGTCAAGGATAGAATAATAAAGCATTACTTCCAATCCTTCGGCACGGAACGCATCTGCATATTCTTTTACTACATCACGTTTGAAAGGGCTGCTCATTACGCTGTAATCAGTTGTCTTGGTATCCCAGATACAGAAACCGCTATGGTGCTTAGTGGTCAAACAGCCATAAGTCATGTTGGCAGATTTTGCAGCTTTTGCCCATTGCTTGCAATCCATTTTTTTAGGGTTAAAAAGTTCAGGAGAAGCATCCGGATCCGGCCAATCTTCATTGAAGAAAGTAGGCATGTTAAAGTGAATGAACATACCGCAACGAAGATTTACAAACTCCTGTTGTAATTGGTGTAGTGATTTGGTCTGAGCATTGGTATGCAGTGCTGCAACCATACACAAACAGATAAGTGCGAAAAGTTTTTTCATGACTCTCATTGTTTTTTGTAGTTATACATTAATAATTTGTTATCGGTTATTTAGTTATTTTTTAAAGAGTTTCCGGGCGTATCTCCCATTATCAGTTCGAGCGTTCCGCCTGCCACAATATCTTTAAAGTCGATGTAACATTTATCATACTCCTTACCGTTCAGACGGGCACGCTGTATATAGCAGTTCGTCTTCGAATTGTTGCGGGTCCGGACAACAAACTCTTTTCCTTTAAAGTAATCACTATCGAGCCGGATGCGCACTTCGTCGAATACGGGGCTAGTGATTTCATAGCGCGTTGTCGCCGGACAAGAGGGATGTATGCCGGCTGCCGCCAATACATACCATGCCGACATCTGTCCCACATCCTCATTGCCCACCATTCCTTCTACCGAGTTGTGGTAGGCATTCTCACAGATGCGACGTGTCCATTTCTGCGTCAGCCAAGGAACATTTAAGCGGTTGAACAGGAAAGGTACGAGATGCACCGGTTCATTGGCATGATTATAGTAATCATTCCAGCGGATACTCTCGGGAGCCTTGTCGAAAAGCGCAGTCAGCTCTGCCAATGCTTTCTCCTTGCCGCCCATGAGCTGCACCATGCCGTCAACGTCATGCGGAACAAACCAGCCCTGCTGATACAAGTTAGACTCTTCGCAGCCGAAACTGTAGGCTGTGCGCGCATCGTCACGCCAAGGGGCATATGCACCGTCTTCCTGACGCGGGTAAAACCATCCCACTTCCGGATTGAACGTATTACGGTAGTTCTGCCCCCGTTTGCTGTAAAATTGTGCATCGTCTTCGTGTCCCAAGACCTTGGCAAGCTGTGCAAGGCACCAATCAAAGTAAGCATATTCCAACGTCTTCGACACGCTCATCACCGAGTATCCTCGCTCACCATTGCCGAAACGTTCGGCAGTGTTGCGGGCATAGCGGTAGGCCTTTTCCACATCGTATTGACGGATACCTTTCAGATAGGCATCCGTCAATACAGATATCGCCGGATTGCCAATCATACAACCACTATAAGCATTCAGAAACTCCCAACGGTCGTAATATTCATGTCCACTCTCCTCGGCCAACGACACCAACGAGTTGATTTCATCGTTCACCATACGCGGGTTGATAATAGTCTGGAGTGGGAATTGGCTACGGAATACATCCCAACCGCTGAATATTGTACGTTTGGCAAAGCTTTCACTGCGATGCACCTTTCCATCTCCTCCCGTATAACGTCCGTCTACATCAGCTATAATACGAGGATCGATCATGGTGTGATAGAGGGACGTATAGAATATTGTCTTTTCATCCTCGCTTCCTCCTTTCACTTCCATTCGCGAAAGCTGACGGTCCCAACTTGCTACAGCCTCTTTGTGCACTTGGTTAAAGTCTTTTTGAGCAATTTCGCTGCGGTAGTTGCGTTCCGCACCGTCCATATCAACAAACGAAATACCCACCTTCATCGTCACTTCCTCGCCTGCCTGCGTAATAAACTCCGTAAAGAAGCCGATGTGCTTGCCTTCCATCTCACGCCCGCCTTTGGTAACGACAGCTTTCGACACCTGCGTCAGATAAGGTACGCTCACCACATCACCGTTTCTGCGGCTCCATCCGTCGGGGATGTCAGCACTCCAAAAACCGTAGTCCCTCAGCGGTTTACTGAACACGACATAAAAGTAAACGGTGTAGTTGGCTTGTCCCCAGCCGTCCCCCCAACCACCTCCTTCGGGTGTACACTTCATCCATCCGCAGATGGTATGTTCATCTTTTACCTGTACATATTGAGCCACAGAAGTACCACCTACACGCCGCGCCAAGTCTATCTGTATGCGCGACTGATTATGTTCAGGATAAGTGAACCGAAGCATACCGCAATGCGGAGCGGCTGTAGTTTCCACTTTAATATTATAGTCGGTCAAAGCCACACTGTAATATCCAACCGAAGCCTTTTCCGTCGCTTTATCGTAAGCCGAGCGATACCCCTGTATGGAGCCGTCTTCACGACCGGCTATGACCTGTAACCTACCAGTAGTGGGCATGGTCAGCAGATTGCCCAAGTCACCATACCAACCCACTCCGCTCATTTGTGTAAAGGCAAAACCCTCTATCGTTCGGTGTTCATCGCTGTAGCCCGGTGCATGGTCGCCTCCAGTTATCGTCTGAGGACTTACCTGAACCACCCCAAAAGGGGTGGTTGCTCCCGGAAAAGTCTTTCCCAAACCATGATAACTTCCGGCCAATTCCATACTGGTACTTGCTCCGATGAAGGGATTGACATAACGAGACAAGTGTTTATCGGCTGCCATCCCTACACCATTTCCGCAGAGGGTGGCAAAAACGATAAGGCAAAGTATGTATTTCGCTGTTCTCACAATCTAAAAAAGTTAGTTTTATTATTCTTCCTTTCTCTGCATCTTCATCCACATACCACCGTTCTCGGTAGCATCTGTATCCAGACACAACAAGTAAATGTAGAATTTATTATCACCAGCTACCTTCAAGCGGTCATAACGGACCACAAACAGCCCTTTCTCGTTAAACCAAGTATCTAACAAAGGTTTGGTGTATGCATTCATATCTTTTACCTGTTGAGGGCTCATCGTATTACCGCAAGTTTCACCCTCACCCGACAAATTAGTGAAGCGTATCCAATCTTTATCCACATTGTTCACCCGGATATTAGCTCCCGGTTCACTACTTCTAAAAGCAAGGTTTGCAAACCACCATGACCAAATGACCAACGGACGCTGCGTGCAATCCGCATTTTTCCATCCAAAGTCATATTTCATGAGGTTGATGTCCGCTATAGTGCCGCCATCTGTGAAAGAACCTTTTGTGCATTCCCAGATTTCATCACAGGCAGCACCCTTATTCTGCTCCTTACAGAACGAAAATTCTTTGCCTGCCGTCACGTAATCAAAATCAGTTACAGCATCCTTGTTCGAAATGAATGTCACACCGGACATTCCTTCAACAACCACCGTTTCGCCACTACAATCTATGGCTTTAAACGCATAAGTATTTCCATCCAATGCCTTGATTCCTTCCACCGGAGTTTTCAATTTAAATACTTTTCCCTCTTTTATCAGCATTGATTCGTAATATTGCGTATGCCCGTTCACATCATTTCCACTCTTATTTTCAAGCGTAACAATCTTCACAGAAACATCTGAAACACCAGCCAATGCCAAACCATAATAGCCGATCAGATTGCCGGAAGCATCACAAATCACTTGATTATCCAATAGGTTCTTGGCAAATAATTCTGTAAACTCCGCTTTAGGTGCCACTTTAGTCTCTATATAACTTTTCGCCACCGTATGCAACTCCATCTTTCTGCCGGTAGCCACACCGACCAATATCAGTTTAGTGCTTTCCTCTGCTCTAGTAGCGTCTACTGCCGGAACTTCAGTGATAATAAATTTCGTATCCACATATTCCGGACTTAAGTTCTGAAAATGAACATTACATTTATCAATGGTCAACTCTACCGCTTTACCACTTGTTGCAAAAGCAGTCTTCACTTCTATTGCTTGTTCCAAGAAATCGGAATCAAGAATTACCGTTCCGTCCTTGCTAAACTGAAAGAAGAATTCACGTCCCTCACATTCAGTCATCCAACAACCCTCCGACGCATTATAAAGTACTTCTTTCACATCCGATGACTTCAACCGATCACTCTCGCCATATCCTACGTCACTCAAATCAATTGTGTTGCATCCCCACAAAAGGAACATACACAATACACCGTATATATATGATAATTTATTCATGTTTATGTTTATTGATGATTGTTCAAGAATTTCTTTACTTCAGCCACATATTCATTCCATAAGTCTTCCATAGACATGTCAGGATAGCTTTCTTTCAGGATATATTTCACTGCATACTCCAAACTCCAGTCGTTAGTCAGTGCATCCATCTTAACAGTCCATGGCAGCATGCGCACAAAGTCACCGTTATAAATTCGCAGCCAGCTCATGAAAGCGCCAGAGGTGTTATAATCAATCTGCCAAACATAAACCTTGTTATCCTGCGGGTCTTTATACGGTTTCTCAATCGCAGCTTTGTATTCATTAATCTGACCTTCCGTGGCGAGTCCGAAGAATCCGCCGTTGGAGATTTTCACTGCATCCGGCCACCCTTCCTGATATCCCTGCTTATCGCAATCTTCACCCTTCTTCTCATAATGTCCTTTGTGGGGCATCCATTCTACACAGTGCCCCATTTCGTGCATCACTACAGCCTGCATATCGGGTAGTAACCACCAGGCGTCACTGGTCAAATTGTTTTCCGATGCCGGATAAACAATACAACGTCCTTCATTATGGCTTGGATAGTCGAAGGCATAAGCCCCTCCAGTCTGTTCTTTCTTAATCATGAAAGTCAAATTTTCGTAAGGGTCGCAAGCAATGTTGTGAGGCTCGAACGACATGGTAGCACAGTCCATATAATACCATTTGCGGAACTCTTCCTGCGTTGCGTCCGCACCACTATATCTGTTGTACAGCCATTCTACAGTACGTAAATTCGAGTTGCTTTCAAAATGTATTTTCAGCGGATTGCTCTGACGTTCTCGAAACTCTTTCCAAGCCATATAATTCATATTCAACGTCATCTCTGCATTGGCAAGGTGTTCGCTCAAATTTGTCCAGTCGCTGTATTGTTTGTTTCCTTCTTTGTCTACGTAGATAGAGCGGAAACGGCAATCACGTGCGCCGTGTTTGGTAGTAACCACTACTGTACGGAAACGACTCAAGTTCAGCGTAGCATTCGGCAGTCCGTTGTCTCTCTTCACGGTCAGGTTACCGAAATCGCCTATGTTGGGAATCATCACGCGTTTCTCTTTTGTTTCGGTGAGCAGGGAAGCGAACTCTACTTCGGCTCCCACATACTCGTTTTTCTTCTCCCACGCATCGTTACCACCGTCCCAAATGATGTAAAGTTCGTTCAGGTAATCATCATACTTTGCCTCGGAAATTGGAGCAGGTGCATAACCTGCTACCATAGCTCCATTTTTCGGGCTTTCCCAGCTTCCTTTATAAATGTCAGGAATCTGATATCCGTCTTCCTCGCCATAGCATCCACTCATGGTCAACGACACCAAAAGCCCCAATGCCATATTTTTCCAATATTTTGTATTCATTACTTCTAAAAATGTGTTTAACAATTAAATTTACCAACCTAAGTTCTGTACCAATTCGGGGATACGACGGATGTCATCGTAAGGGATCGGCATGAAATATTGTTTCTTTGAGAAGTTGGCACGATTTTCGAGCAGGGTACGTGCAAAGAAGTCCGGATAATCCTTATCCATATTCATACCGTACACATTACCACCCTCGCCACCTTTGTGATATTCGGGATAAATCCAGTGATCGGGATCATTGTTGCCTTCGGCCACTTTCCAACGACGAACGTCGAAGAAACGGTTCCACTCGAACGCCAACTCCACAATACGTTCGCGACGGATACGGTTGAGCAAGTCATTCTTTGTCTTCGGACAAAACACTTTCCCGCCCTCATTAGTGAATGAGTATTCGGGGATACCGGCACGCTCACGAATCTGGTTCAATTGCAATAGTGCGCCTTCCAAGTCGTCACACATACAGAGTGTTTCAGCATATCCTAAAATCATATCAGCCACACGAAGCGTGGGAGAGAACATTTTAAAACCGTCATCTTCCGTAGCTTTTGCTCCCTTACGGATTAGGTAGCCTGAGTCGGGACAGTCACCGGAAGCTTTCGATTTACCGCAGGTTCCACGTGCACCATTTGTAAAATCCGTACGATGTTCTTCGTTTTGACTGCCATGGTTCAGCCAGATAGAACCATTGTAAGTGACATTTACATAGAAACGTGCCTCACGGTCTTTCCACTGTTTCAATACATACGAATTGTCTGCATCGAAATATTTCAATTCGGTATCATTCTCGTCATAACACTGTCCGGAAGTAAAGTTACTAGCAGAAGGTACTCCTTCAAATTTGTTATAAGAGGGGTCACGGTCTATTGTCAGCCCATTCTTTGTAAAGAACATATCCACTGTTTCTTGTGTAGTATAATAACCTCCACCACCGCTCACACTAGTGTCTTCGAAACCTGAGAACTTAGGACAAGTCCAGTAAGTGTAGTCCCATTGGTCGCGCAATTTTACCATAATCAGTTCGTTGAAGATGACATCATAGTTCTTCGTATAGAAAGCAGCAATAGCACGACAGGACTTGTAGGGGTCGAGCTTACCATTCGTATATACTTTCGTCAGCCCGTAGTTCTGCGAAATGGCGAAGTTGAAGAACTCTTTATAAGCTTCGTTGGCTTTATTCCATTTAGTGGGATCCTCCGTCTGCGGGAAAAGTTGTTTGCCATCTAAGTTTTTGACAGATGCCATATCTGTGTTTCCATTAAACAGCGGGCTTGCCCAATATAAATATAACTTAGCTTTCAAAGCCTTGCAGATACCTACGTCCATACGTCCCAAGTTATTTTTGGAAACTCGGTTCGGCAGATCGCCTGAATCAATAGCCTTTTGCAATTCATTAGCGATAAACTCCACACATTCATCTACTGAGTTGCGCACCTTAATCAATTCTTCTTTAGAAGCATCCAAAGGTATCGGATCTTCGCCAATCAAAGGTACAGGGCCATAAATGCGAAGCAACTCAAAATAATAGTAAGCACGTAGTACACGCGCCTCTTCTTTCCAACGTCCACGTACGGAAGCACCTACTTCCTGACATTTGTCTACGTTCTGAATGAAGGTGCTTGCTTTGGCAATCGCTTGATAATAGTCTGTAAAGTAGCGGCTGGCCTGGCTATAAGAAGCAGTAGCCGCTCCTGTTGTCCATTCTGCATACGTCTTGTTCCAACGGTTGGCTCCTTCCAATGACGCTTCGGTAAAAATCGCTCCGTTCATGTTTGCGTCCACATGGAGCACATCGCCCACCTCACGAATATAGCTGTATACATTATTCAGATATTGCTCTGTGCGTTGCTTTGAAGCAAACGTTTCTTCCAATCCGAACTGCTTGCCCGGAATAGTCTCAAAGAAATCGCTGCATGACGACATCCCCAAGCAAATCAAAGCTGCTGCAACATATTTTCTTATTTCTGTTTTCATACTTTTCTTTTTAGACTCGGTTAAAAATTAAACTTAAGACCTATTGAATAACTTGATACGTTAGGATAAGCTGTACCGTTAGATGTATTCAATTCCGGATCCCACAATTTGAACTTAGAGAACGTGAGCAGGTTGGTTCCCATTAGATAGATCTGTGCGTTCTTAATTAACAGCGGATCTGTCCACTTCTTAGGCAGCGTGTATGAAATGTTAACTTGCTTCAAACGCAAGAAACTGACATCTTTCACCCACCATGAACTTGGCTTCACGTTATTGTTGTTACCGTCGCTCCCCACTGATAAACGAGGATAGAACACGTCCTGATTAGTAGGATTGTCCGCACTCCAACGGTCGGTAATATTTGCAAATACGTTGTCGCGTCCTTCATCATCCCAGAATGGTTTTATAGAAATGCCGTCCAAATAGCGGTCAGCCTGTGCGTTTCCTTGGAACAAAGCACTGAAAGAGAAGTTACCAACTTGCAAATCTGCTCCGAATCCGTAATAAATTCTCGGAACGTCCCCACGGCCAATTACCGTTTTATCGTAATCGTCAATCACACCGTCATCATTCAAGTCGCGATATTTAATATCACCCACATGAACCGTACCAAACTGTTTGGCATGGTCGTCAATCTCGTCCTGACTGGTAAATAGTCCATCAGCAATATATCCCCAAATAGCATTCACGTTTGTTCCACGAGTTTCCATCCATGGATAGTCTACAGGCGGCTGATCGTTTTCTATAATCTTATCTTTGTTGAAGGTCATATTACCACGTACGGTAAGGAAGGCGTTTTTACCAATCTTCTGCGTATAGTCCAGCGCAATTTCAACCCCCTTATTCTCTACAACCCCCAAATTGGCATAAGGATTCTCAATCCATCCTGCATAGCTCGGCACAGTGCTTCGCTGTAAGAAGATATTATCACGGCGTTCCTTAAAGAAGTCAATTACAAATGAAAGGTTGTCGTTTAGTAATTTCAGATCGATACCCAAATCCTGCTTGCATGATTTAGACCAAGTGACATTCACACCATACTTTTCTTCGCCATAACCGCTGGCACCACTATGCGAGGTACCAAACCAAGTGCCACGTAAACCTCCAAATACACCTTGATACATAAAACGACGTCCTGTAGCCGTATCACTACCTACCCAACCATGTGTATAACGGAATTTCAAGAATGATATATATTTGCGTAACGATTCCCAAAATGGCTCATTAGAAACTGCCCAACCCAAACCGAATGCGGGAAAAGTACCGTAGCGCTTACCTGGGGTGAAGTTTTCCGAACCATTAATACCTAAATTGAATTCAGCAAAATAACGGTCATTCCAAGAATAGGTAGCACGTCCGGCAAAACCACGCTGCTTGTAAGCCATGCCTCCAATGACATCAGAAGCATTTAAATCCCAGTATATTTTCTGGTTATAAAGCAACAAAGCACTTACACGATGTGCACCGAAATCGCGTTCATAATTTAAAGAAGCCTCCGTATAAACGGTGCGGTTGCTCGAATGAGTAGGAATGTCAAGCGTCAAGTTTCCGTCTGCTTCACCCAATACGTCATACAAATATTCCCCTGTTTCTGCATCAAATAAGGTATCTTCAATCCAAAGCCCGTTTTCGTCTGTAGCTCCTTTAAACTTATACATTGGTTCGCTACGGTTGTAGTTTCTACGACGTGAATTATAGGTGTCGAACGCTATCATTGCAGAAGCAGAAAGTCCTTTGCTCCATTTCCAGAAGTCCAAATCCTGCTTTACACGTACATTTGAGTTCAACTGAGTGCTGAATTCATCATAATAACCTCCACGAGCCAACTTACCATAAGGATTGAATTTCTGCTGCGTATTGATGCCCGGAATCATTCCATTGGGCAATACCATCGGATAAATAACCGGATTGACATCCATACAAGAGGCATATAAGGATGCAGCGCTGCTTTGTGGATAGTGTCCCTGTCCCAAATAGCCGAAAAATCCTAAGTCAATAGCCGTCTTTGTTGTAGGCTTCAAATTTAAGTTTGAAGTAAAGTTGTATCGTTCATACTTCATCGACGTATTATAATTCTCCAGCTTGAAGTTACGTGTCATACCGTTTTCGCCATAATAGCTCAATGAAGCATAATAGCTTGCCTTCGGCGCACCACCACGAATATTGATGTTGGCACGGCGATTGTGTCCCCAATCGTTGAATAATTCGTTTGCCCAATCTACGGCCGGATACAGATACGGATTATACAAACGAGGATTATCATTCGGTAACAAGCCGTTCGATTTCTTCGTAGCATCGATATACGCTTGAGAATAAGCAATGGTATTATTCTTATTCATTTGTGCTTCGTTGCGCGCTTCCATGTAAGTATAAGCATCGGCCATATCCACCTTTTTAGTCATGCGGGTGAGACTTTCATAATAATCCACGCTAAATGTCGGTTTACTGATGTGTCCGGGTTTTGTCTTTACAATTACCACACCATTAGCACCACGCACACCATACACGGCAGTAGCAGAAGCATCTTTCAACACAGTAAATGATTCAATGTCTTCCGGATCAATATTATTGAAACTACGTTCTACACCGTCCACAAGTACCAACGGACTAGAACTCTGCCCATTTTTAACTAATGTAGAAATACCACGAATCCAGATATCCGACTCGTCATGTCCCGGTTCACCACTGCGCTGCACAGCAACTACACCGGCAATACGTCCGGAAATAGCTGAAGATAATTTGGCAGCAGGCATTTTGATAGCTGAAGCATCCAATGAAGACTGTGCACCAACAACAGACACTTTACGTTGATTACCGTAACCTACCACTACCACCTCATCCAGCGACGATACATCTTCTACCAAAACAATATCCACCACTTTCTGTTTGCCAACTTTAACCTCCTGTGGTTTATATCCTATATAAGAGATTACTAAAACAGGATTCCCTGCTGACAATTTTAAAGTGTACTGTCCATTTGTATCGGTAATGGTACCGTTCGTCGTTCCTTTCTCCTGTACACTAACTCCAATGAGCATTTCTCCTTTCTCATCCGAGATACGTCCTGTGACCGAACCGCCCTGCGCACGCATTGTTACACTACACGTAAGCAATAATAGCAGCAGCCACAAAGACCTGATGCGATGTTTTTTCATTTCAAACAAATTCATACTACTTGTTTTAAATTAATAATAAGGTTATCAAATGTAATAATTGTACGACAGCAAAATAACGGGATTCAAAAAGAAATGAAATACTCCTACACGCCAAAAACAAAGGGAAGAAAAAAATGTCTGTTTGAAGTACATCCGGTCATTTAGAGTACAAATCAGAAGCCTAATAATCAACACAATACATAATTAAATCGAAAAAGGAGAGTACAACTTGTAACATTAGGAAAACAGCATAGTTCAGCATAGATCAATTTATCGCCCGCAACATTATATTCAAACATACTCGCCAGTATGTACAAACAATAAAAAATTTTACTCTTCGTTCTTCAAATGAGTCTCCCTGTAAACCTTTGGTGTCACGCCAAACTTACGCGTGAACTCTTTATAGAAATAAGCGCGGCTAGAAATGCCGACATCAGAAATGACATCTTGTATAGACAATTCTTTATTCTGCAGCAAACGAACAGCTTTTTCCATCCGGTAGTCTTTAATCAAATCACTTGGAGTCATTCCGGATATTTCTTTGAGTTTCCGACAAAATTGGCGAGAACTCATCAGCATCTGTTCTGCGATGAACGTAGAACCCAGATCTTCCCGGTCCAAATTCCGCTCAACCACTTGCAGAAACTTCCGGACGAAATCCGCTTGCTCGGCAGTGGTGCAAACAATGGAGTTCGTCCAACCTTCCAACTCTTCCAAATACACCTGTTTAGCCTCCCGTTTACCATAGATTACCTTCTGAATGGTTTCTTTCAAGAACGGTATGTCATAAGGAAGAACCAGATAAGAATCTGCCCACTGAATCAGCTCCCGTTGCATGGCTGTACTAACCTTCCAAGTCAACATCGGAATAAAGGCAGTCTTCGAAAGTAGTGAACGGTTCTTGTCGACATATTTCATAAACGTACTTTCAACATCCGCATACATCTGCATATCCACCAGAAACAAGACAGGGGGTGAAGTGTGCATCTCATCAAACGCCAGCTGCACGCTTCGCACTGGACGAACGTCATACTCATCGGAAAGCAAAGCACTAATGAGCCATACGATCTCTTCACGGTCTTCCAGCAATAAAACGGTTTTCTTCATCCCATCCTGCGTGGCGATAGTCACCGGTTCAAAAGTGATCGTCAGCCGGTGACCGCCCGATGCTTCATCCATCACACAACGGAGTGTGCAGTTCTGCTGTTTCAATGCCGAAAACACAAAACGTTGCATCGTCCGAATACGGAACCGGTCATCCGAATCTTTCCCTTTCATCGGCAATAATTCCGGTTCGGTCAATATCTTATACAGCCCCTCTACCGTATCATCCGAAGAAAAGAAAGTTAACATCATCCGGTTTTCGTCTTCTTCCATACTGACCGAAACCGCACAGGTATTCCTGTCGGCCAAGTAGAGACCACAGAAATAGAGAATACAGCGCAACGCATTCTTATAAACAGGAAATGTGAAATCCACCGGAATATCCGGACGGATGGAAGAGACATTGTGCCCTTCCTTTTCGAGTATCTGAAGCACTTCTTCCACCAGCTGGGAAAGAGACAGTCGCCCTGTAACAAAGAATTGTAGAGATGACAATAGCCGAAAACACTCGTCGCCAATCCCGCACCCGAATAGCAAAGCCATAACAGCCTCACGTATCTGACCTACTTTATCAGCATACTGATCCGGTGAAAGTGTCTTGTCGTTCAACTGGTCGCAAGCTTGGTAAATGAGCGTACAGTTATCGAGCACCTCGCGTTCCTTGTAGCTATCTACCACTAATGAAGCGTTACGGCTTTCGCACTCCAGCAACTCCTGCATCATACGTTCATGACGAAAATATTTGAGAAATAAGTGAATAACATATACCGCGAGCACAAGCCCGATCAACAAATAAACAATATATGCATAAACCGTCCTATACCAAGGAGGAAGAATATAAATGGGAATAGTAAACGTTTTGTATTCGGTAGCAAACACATCTTTCTTATAACGCACTTTAAAGAGATAATTGCCCGAAGGCACACTAAAATAAGAGGCCTCATTGACACTGCTAAATGCTCCCCAATCCCGATCATACCCCTCAAGCATATAAGAGTATTCTACATCTCCGTCACTCGTATAATCCGGCACGACAAAAGAAAGAGAAAAAGACACCTTCGCCCCTTTCATCTGCAACCCTTTCCTGTCCGGTAAATAGTGGTCCTGTAAATTAACGAATGTTTTCTCAATCACTAACTTGCGCAACAAAACCTCCGGATAATATTCCGGAGCGGAAGGCACATTCTTGTTCATATAGAGTAGCCCGTCGATTCCTCCGAAAAAAAGATTTCCAGTGTAAGGACAGCGATAATAGGCATCGTCGCTAAATTCTCCGATTTGTATGCCGCCACTATAATAATAAGCGTGCGAAAAGAAATTGTCCGGATTGAACTTGATAAGACCGCGGTTCGTCCCCAGCCAAAGAAGCCCGTTGGCATCTTCCAAAATACTGTGTATCATATCGTTGAGCAATCCTTGCTCGCGTCCGACATGAACGGGTTCCAACCTGTTCTCCTTGAAAGTGACACGCACCAGACCGGCAGTAGTGCCTACCCACAACTCTCCACGACGCCAATGTAAACACAGCACATCATCCACGGATTTGTGCAGCATCTCGCTCAAAGAGAAGACTTGATATTCTTCCGTCTTCCGGTTGAAACGCACCAATCCCCTCTGCTGACTGCCCAGCCACAGCAAGGAATCTCCTTGGGGCACCATACTATAATAGAGATTAAGTTCCTGTTGCTCGTAGTAGAATTTGTAATGTTTCAATGACTTTATCCGAAACTGTCCATGCCCGTTGTCGAGCACTACCTTACAAAGCCCTTCGCCCGAAGTGGCAAGATAGAGTACACTGTCATTCTCTTCAACGATGGAATGTACTTCATTACCGCCCTCCACCGGAACTCCGGCATCAGTTCCCGCCAAAGAATGAAGTTGACCGTCGCCGAATGAATAATAACACAAACCCGGAGAAGCGGCTCCCACCCAGAATCCGTTTCTATAACGGCTCTCCCGCATAGCATAGATTCGCAATTCTCGTTCCGGCCTCACGTAAGATACCGCAGGCTGTTTTCCGTCCAACGAATAGACCTCTACATCGGACGCCCGCACTCCGTCACGATAATTTTTCACATGAAGCAGACCGTTTCCTTTGGTTCCCACCCAAAGGCCGCCCTGTTTATCCGTCATAATTGCCCTTACCTGCCGAGTTAAATTGGGAGAGAAGCTGCTCAACATCAGATTGGTGGCAATGGTGTATTTCCGCGAATACATCACCGCTCCTTGCCCATCGGTTCCCACCCACAAAACTCCCTGCCGGGGATCATTATAGATGCCAAAAATCCGCATATTCCGGTCAATCACTTCTTCCGCATATCGCTGGGAAAGACACAAACGCATCAGTCCGTTGGTATGGAAAGCTAAAATAATGTCTTCATAAAAAGGCACAATGCCGGTGATAAGCCCATACTTCCGAACCAGTTCACCAATATTCCGAATATAAATCTTGGACTTTCTTGAAATATCGTACACGAAAAGATCATAGTCGGAGTCATAAAAGCAAAACACGCCATTCTGGTAGCATACATATTCTATCCGCTTCTGATGAAAATGGGAAGGAACGGTGGTAAGTTGGGTGGACAGAGTATCCTGATCGAAAGCGCTCAATGAGAAACGATACAGGTCACCACTTTCATAGGGGAAAAGATACAAATCACCTTCATCAGTGACAAACGCCCTGACATCGACTTTCAGCATATGAATGTCCGGCATCGGAATGTTAACAAAACGATGGTGAAACGTATTATAATAAGAAATCCATCCGTAGCCCAACACCCAAGTATTCCCTTTCTGATTGGAATGAATGACAAAGTCTCCTCCGAAATCGTAATTGTTAATGATCTGCCGAGAGTCTTTTGAAAAGCGGTTGGCTCCCGAATGCGTGGTCATCCACAAGCAACTGCTATCCGCCTGTTGAATAGAGTGCACAATATTATTGCTCAATGTTTTCTGCTCGGAAAAGTCGGAGCGGAATACTTCCATGTTTTCTCCATCATAACAATTCGCACCGTCATACGTTCCAAACCACATCAATCCTTCGTTATCTTGGAAAATACTTAATACGGCACTATTGGAGAGTCCTTGCTGATAATTCACGGTCCGGAAAAAATAGGTTTCGTTCTCTTTATCTGCACGGACAGTCAATGAGACAGCCAGTGTTATAAAAAATAAAATCAGATGTATTTTCATCGTACTTTCTTTATATTACAAATCGTTTTTCCCCTCCTTCTGGAGTAGTAATTCGATCTTATATTCCAACCATCCGATATGACGGTCCAATTCCATTATTTTCTCATCTTCGTATTCGAACAGTTCGAGCAACCATTGAGCAACCATTGGTTAAATATGCTCACTATCCATTGGGAAACTGCCTCTAAAGCAATTTACGGCACATCACTATCATTTAAATTAAAGTTCCGGCGGATATTTTTCAACCAGTCCGGCTGCGCTTCCCAATCGGCGGGAGAGAGCAAAGTATTCAGCATCATATCGGTAGGAAAACAAAAAAATTACATAGTTTTACAAGCAACCCGAAGTCCGAAGCCGTCACTTTTTTCTCATAATTGGAAATTGTATTCGCCTTAATTCCTAACTTTTCAGCTAGTCCTACCTGTGTCACATTTACATATTTCCGGATAAATATCAGGCTCCTTGAGAAATATATCAAATCTTTCGCCATAATCTTTTGCATTATCAATGTAATCTCTAATTATACCACCGAAATGAAGGAAGCAAACATCTATTTATCAAAATAATCCGAAGCAAATATAGTGAATTAATATAAATAATGCCAAAATAAAGCAGAAAAGTAACTTACAACCGCATACTCCTTTCATTCTGCCCAAAAGGTTAGAAGCAGAAAGTGGCAAAATAAAGAAAGAAAATCAGAACAGAAGCACTGTGTAGTAGCTCATTGACGGTGCGGCAAATGCTTTCTTGCTTTACAAATACGGCTACCGGAAACGAGAAAGCAATTAGGATCAGTTCGAAAACTTGGGGGATTTGATTTAGGGCAATCACATTCTTAAAATTAAAATAAATTCATGCCGGTACGGAATCAAACCATAACCGTAAATAAGGTATATGGTTTAACACTATATAATGTCGGCTCTATATGACAACTTTGATATTCTATTGATAGACAACTCAAGTCGGCTACTTGGTCAAATATAGTTGGCTGCTTAGACGACTACAGTTGGCTGAATGGTCAACTCCATTCGGCCAATATCTATGTAGGCTATTTCAATCCAATATTCAAGCATATTCGTCTTCTGATATCCTCCCATACGAAAAACACATCTAATCTTTTGTTTTAACTTAGGCTTCTTTCTCAAAAAGTAAGGGACGCAGTGTGAAACATGTGAAGGATTAAAAAGAGAAGCTTAAATCACAGTAAACACCTGTCACACTATAACTTATGAGCCTGTGACACTTGTGAAGGTCAAAAACATTTTTTTAAATGGATCAAACTACCACAATTTTGATTCATAACCAAAACAAATCATTTTAAGTATGGTTATTCAAACACACACCAAAAAAAAATTAAACAGAACCAGCAATTGCCTGTCAGATGGATAATAAACAAAGGGAGAGCTTGACTGTGAAGCTCTCCCTTTATTATTTTTCCGATGATGTTAATGAATTGTTATTTCTTGGCTAATTCATTAATCACATCCATTATCTTCTGACCGATTTCCTCAGCAGCCTCCATGGTAGAAGCTTCGCTATATACGCGGATGATCGGCTCTGTATTACTTTTACGTAAGTGTACCCATTTGTCAGCAAAGTCAATCTTCACACCGTCGATATCGTTGATTTCTTCATTCTTATAGATTTCCTTCACTTTTGCAAGGATAGCATCTACATCGATTTCCGGAGTCAGGTCGACACGGTTCTTAGCTATGAAGTAAGGAGGATAAGTGGCACGAAGCTCGCTAACTTTCTTTCCTTCATGAGCCAGGTGACTAAGGAATAAAGCAATACCTACCAATGCATCACGGCCATAGTGGCTGGCAGGATAGATCACTCCACCATTTCCTTCACCACCGATAACGGCATTGGTTGCTTTCATCTTCGTTACAACGTTTACTTCACCTACAGCAGAAGCACTGTATTCCATACCATATTTGCGGGTTACGTCACGCAGGGCACGGGTAGAACTCAAATTAGAAACTGTATTCCCCGGAGTATGTTTCAGTACATAGTCAGCCACAGTAACCAGTGTATATTCCTCACCGTACATTACACCATTTTCGCAGATCATTGCCAAGCGGTCAACGTCTGGGTCTACAACGAATGCTACATCTGCTTTGCCCCCTTTCATCAGGTTCATGATGTCACCGAGATTCTTTTCAAGCGGTTCAGGGTTGTGTTGGAAATTTCCGGTAGGTTCACAGTAGAGTTTTTCTACATGTTTCACCCCCAAACGTTCAAGAAGTTCAGGAAGAATGATACCGCCTACAGAGTTCACACAGTCAATCGCTACACGGAAATTGGCTTTCTTGATAGCTTCTACATCCACCAGGTCAAGAGCCAATACACTGTCGATATGTTTCTGATTATAAGTCAGGTCTTTGCGGTAAGATCCCAAGTGATCGACATCGGCATAGTCAAATTCTTCAGCTTCAGCAATACGAAGTACTTCGTTGCCTTCGGCTGCATTCAGAAATTCACCATGTTCATTCAGCAATTTCAGTGCATTCCACTGTTTCGGGTTATGAGAAGCTGTCAGGATAATACCGCCACAGGCGCCTTCCATCGTCACAGCAAGTTCTGTGGTCGGGGTAGAAGCAAGATCGATATCTACTACATCCCAACCCATTCCCATTAATGTGCCGACTACTACGTTTTTTACCATTTCACCCGAAATGCGGGCATCGCGTCCCACAACAATCTTGTTGCTCTTCACTTTGCAGGTCTTACGAATCAAAGTAGCATAAGCTGAGGTGAATTTTACAATGTCAAGCGGGTTCAGTCCTTCCCCCGCTCCTCCGCCGATGGTTCCGCGGATTCCAGAGATAGATTTGATTAGAGTCATAGGTTTTTAACTAAAAGATTTATCTAATGTTAGTGCTTTAGCTTTTTGCTTTCTCAAACTTCCGGATATCATAGAAATAAGGATTGACATATTGTTGTGCAGTCGTATGTCCCATCTTAGAAGGTACAATCAGGCGTACATGGGCATTATTACGCAAATAAGGTAAGGCAATCAGCCATCCGGATGGAATTGCAGTTCCATAGCCATTACTATTCCATAATAAATCGTAATCCAAACTACCGGATAAAACGATTCCATAAACAGTAGACGCGTTTTGTACATAACGGAATGTTAATGGAAACTTATAATAATCAGGAACATCCATCCATTCTTCCAAAGGTACATTGAAACAAGTAACCTCTCCTGTCATCATATCCTTTTCTACATAACGAGTACAAATGATGTTATTATTAGCAAAAGTATCTACCTTGTTAATAAATTCAACTCCATCCTTATCTTTCTCTTTTCCTCCACGATCTACAATCTGCATATATACACCATTGGAGAAAGCAACGTATTCGTCATATTCATTTCCTGCTTCTTTCGAAGCTGTAACAGTATCCCGTTCGAACTCTTCCAATGAAATGACACGGATATCATTATCTTTGATGAACTTATTCACCGCATTTTTCTCGTCTTCCAGCATTTCTGCATAAGTCTTCGAATTGTCGCATGCCTGGAACAGACTTCCGGCGGTTAACAAAGAGAGAAATAAAAATACAAGTTTCTTCATTATCTGTTATTTAGCTATATTCCGTACAAATGTATCTCAAAATCATTAAAAGTTGAAAAGGGGAAGTTGAAAGTTCGTATCTTTTAACCTTTCCATATTCACTTTTAACCTTCCATCTTTAGCTTTTTGCTGTTAGCAAAGGTTTATACTTCTCAAGCGCTTTCTCAAAGACTGCTTTTGCCTCTTCCATCGTTCCGAAAAACTCACCGCCCGAAGCGTTCAAATGTCCGCCACCGTTGAAAAACTCAGCTGCTAACTGATTACATGGAAAGGTTCCTACCGAACGAAGGGAGATTTTAATCATCGGCTTCTCTGTATCTTCCCGCAAGAAGCAGGAGAAACAGACATTCTTGATAGAAAGGGGAATGTTCACAAAGCCTTCGCTATCACCTTTTATATAGTTGAACTTACTTTGCTCGGCTTTTGTCAATGTGATTAATGCCGAGTTGCAATCTGAGTAAACAGTCATGTTCGACAGTACATAACCCATCAAACGCAAACGGCTCTCCGAATAGGTATTATACACCTTACGGTAAATATCATCCTTATCGATTCCTTTAGAAAGCAGTTCGCTGATAATAAAATAAATTTCCCGGTTATTTGAATTATAAGTGAATCCTCCTGTATCTGTCATCATGCCTGTGTAGATACATTCTGCGCCTTCCTTCGAGATATCACTGAAATATCCCATACGACAAATCAGCCGGAATATCAATTCGGAAGTAGAAGAAATCTTAGGATAAGACATTATAATCTTACAGAAATCTTCGGGATACAGGTGATGATCGATCATGATTTTACGTGCAGGAGATGCAGCCACAGCATCTGCCATATCGTCAATACGCTTCAGTGCATTGAAGTCGAGACAACAGATTACGTCAGCTTCGGCTATCAACTTATCGGCAAAATCTTTGTAACGGTCATACAAAAGAATGTCCTTGCTGCCCGGCATCCATCGCAGGAAATCGGGAAAGGCATTCGGCACAATTACGTTTACTGTTTTTTCCTGTGAATCCAGGAAATGATATAATCCCAGTGAAGAACCGATAGCGTCGCCGTCAGGAGAAACATGAGATACAATTACTATTTTGTCAGCTCGTTCAAACCATTTGGTGAAATGGTCTATTTTGGCTTGTTCAATTACTTTCGTCAACATACTCTTAAACTTTATCAAGGTGCAAATGTACGATAAATCTTTGTACTTAGAGCAAAAAGCGGACAGAACCTTCGTCGGATAAAGAGATAAATCGCAGACCGGATTTCTTGCATTCGCTCTCAAAGAGGTGTTTGCGGTATTCCGAGAGGGACGCGTCCAATATGACATAAGAGAAAGAAAAGACCTGTGCGAGTTCTTCCAGATGGCCGTCATACCCTTTGCATAAGTAAAGATACTGAATATATAACGGAGAAACGGTGGATTTGTTTCGCCAACGGTTATCGTTTATGACACAAACACGACAACCATGATAAGATATAATCTGCTGTTGACGGTTAAGTTCAGCGTGCCGGCAATCAGTTGTTATTTTTTGGGGAGGAAGAAGGTGATGATGCTTCCAGTAATTAGCTGCCATGCGTTTCAGACGTTTTTCATTGGAGAGAGTATCCATATAATTTATCCAGGATTGTCCGTCACTCTTTATGCAATGTACTGCCGGACAACCACGCACATTGTAAAAGACCAAACTCGTTCGAGGACGATCCAGCCAATACAATGTTGCATGACAAGCCCCCAGCAACAAGATAGAAAAAAGACAGATTTGTAGATTCCGGTATCGGCGATTCATGCAATAATAGGTTACCAAAGCGATGACAATATAGATACCCAGCACTTCTGACTGATAAAGCCAAATTCCATCTACAGAAGCGTAAGGAAGCTGTTCTACCCATCGGACAAAGAAATTAAGTCCTTCCAGTAACTTCTTGACACCTCCGGCCACTCCTATCTGAAGCCATGGGAAAGGAGTCAGAAGAAGCATCACGACAGCAGCATATAAGATAATCGTAATCAAAGGAATAACAACTAAATTCGTCAACAGAAAATGCACGGAGAATCGGGAAAAATAAAACAGAACAAGCGGAGCTGTTCCTATTTGTGCGGCAACAGATACACTCATCAGTCCCCAAACATACTTTCCTATTCTACTTTTCACGGTAATCAAATGGTAGATCGGCTTTTGAATAAGCAGGATAGAAGCAACGGCAAGAAAAGAGAGCTGAAAACCAACATCGAACAACCATGCAGGATTACAGAATAACATCAACCACGCAGCTGCCGCTAATGTATTTAAAGATAAAGGTTCACGACCAACCATATCCGCCATAGCTAAAATCGAAAACATGCTGACTGAACGTACTACCGACGGAGAAAGCCCTGTAAAAAAGGCAAAGGCCCACAATAAGACAAGAAGAAAAACAGAACGCACACATCTACCTATATTTCCTCTTCGGGCAACAGGTTTCAGAATAAAAAAAAGCATTGTATATAAAAGTCCGATATGCAAACCGGATAAAGCAAGAATATGACTTGCACCGGCCACCGAATAACTTTCACGAACCGAATCACTTAATTCTGTCTTATCTCCTATTGTTAGTGCTGAAAGTACTGCCAATTCATCCCCGGTGAATCCCAGCTCCTGATAAAGTGAAACCATGTTTCTTCTACAAGAGCTGGCTACACTTTTGAGGTCAAAGTTATTCATTCCGTCTCGTTGCAAAGAGATGGATGAATTAGCAGAAGATAAAGGTGGTGTGTTTGAAGATAAGATTGTCCATTTCCCGGATGCAACATATCCTGTTCCGCTAATGCCTTTCCGCATCAGGAAGCGGGCGTAATCAAATTCATCAAAGTTTTGATTGTTGAGAGGAGGAGAAATGCGGGCAGAAATCAGCAGTTCATCTCCACTCTTCAAACAGGAGGAAGACGAATCTTGCTGTAGATGAAGAATCGCAGTATGCCCTATCGGATATATACCCGCAGTATCACGACGTTCCTCCAATAATACCTGACAGAGGTAAGTATGTTCTTTTGTTTGAGGCGCATCCGTTATCAAAACCCGGTACACTGTTTCTTCTTCCGGAAAAGAACAGACAGCCTGTTGCAATTGTCCAGTCATACCAAGCCATCCTCCCGTGAAACAAAGAGCAAAGACAGCTACCCCAAAACACCATCGCAATGAATAGCGTTTCAGAGAATAAAGAGCAAAAGACAATACTGCAAAAAAGCCAAAGAAGAGAATACCACAAAGAGGGAGCCATGAACGGTCAAAAAAATGATCTCCACAAAAAACGCCTGCTATCCAGGGGATAAGCAGGCGTATAGATGGATATCGATGGATATAAAAGGAATTCAATAGATTAGTTACAGTTCGTGCAACTGACGAATCATTCCTTCCGGATCCGGTGCACCAAAGACAGCATTTCCAGCCACCAGTGCATCGGCTCCGGCCTCAACCAGACGAGCCCCTGTTTCCAAGTTCACACCACCGTCTACTTCAATCAGGGCTTTCGAACCTGTCCGTTCAATCAGGGCACGCAGTTCACGAACTTTTTCTACCGAATGTTCGATGAATTTCTGCCCGCCAAATCCCGGATTCACGCTCATTATAAGCACCATATACACATCCTGAATAATATCTTGCAGAAGAGCCACAGGAGTAGCCGGATTGATCGTTACAGCCGGCTGCATCCCGGCTTCCCTGATTTGTTGAATCACTCGATGCAGATGTGGACAAGCTTCATAATGCACATTCATCGTATGAGCGCCCAATGCTTTTACTTCCGGAATGAATTTCTCCGGGTTTACAATCATCAAATGCACATCCAACGGTTTCTTACTTAGCTTCGCTACATATTTCAGTACCGGAAAGCCAAATGAAATGTTCGGAACAAATACTCCGTCCATAATATCAATATGTACCCACTCCGCTTCACTGCGGTTTACCATTTCAATATCCTTTGCCAAATATCCGAAATCGGCAGAAAGAATGGAAGGAGCGATAATCGGTTTCATAATTCTTTTATTTTAGGTTCTAATTGTCTCATGTTCGGGACGGTTTATTCTATCTTATTGTCAGATCACTTCATCTTACACCCATCTTCCAGGTGATAACCACGAAGCAATTCATCGATTTTCAGTCGTTTCTTACCGGGTAGTTGTAAAGAAAGAACAGACACAAATCCATCCGGTACAGCTACTTTCATAAATTTCTTGCCATCAGTCACGATTGTTCCGGCAGCCAATTGATGTGATTCGTAAACCTTCTCACTTTCAAATATCTTCACGGTCACACTTTCTGCTTCTTCAGAAGCAATCAGTTCACTCCAGGCAGCGGGGTAAGGTGATAGTCCACGGATAAAATCGTAGATCTTCTTCACCGACTGATTCCAGTCAATCCGACAGGTTTCTTTAAATATCTTCGGAGCAGGACGGAGTTCACCGACAACTGCCATTTCTTCTTGGGGGATTGGTTTGACCGTTCCATTCAATATAGCATCTACTGTTTCAAGAACCAGTTTTCCTCCCAACATCATCAATTTATCATGTACCATTTCTACATTATCCGTATCTGCAATAGGCACACGCACCTGCTGAATGACTTTTCCGGTATCTATCTCATGCTGCAAAAAGAAAGTCGTAATCCCAGTTTCCGTATCACCGTTGATAACCGCCCAGTTGATAGGAGCAGCTCCACGATATTGAGGAAGTAAAGAAGCATGAAGATTAAACGTACCTAGCCGCGGCATATTCCATACCACTTCCGGCAACATACGAAAAGCAACGACAATCTGTAAATCCGCTTTCCACTCACGCAACGCTTCCACAAAAGCCTCATCTTTCAACTTTTCCGGTTGAAGCAACGGTAAATTCTGTTCGAGCGCGTATTGTTTGACAGGAGAATACTGTATTTTATGTCCGCGTCCGGCAGGTTTATCGGGCATCGTAATCACACCCACTATATTATAACCGCCTTCTACCAATTGACGCAGGGCCTCTACCGCAAAATCGGGAGTCCCCATATATACAATTCTTAAATCTTCTTTCTTCATATTTTAAATATGTTATCATTACTTAGGCACGGATTAGTCCTCAGAAAAATGTACCAGCACTTGCCGATACGAATTAAATATCTTTGATTTAGAGACAAATCCCTGATAGCGGCCTTCCTCATCTACTACCGGAAGATTCCAGGCTTTCGTATCATCAAATGTTTGCATTACTTGTTCCATTCCATCCGTATCGAAGATTTTGGCAGGAGCCGATGTCATCAATTTATTAACAGTGAAACGATGATAAAGTTCTTGCCGGAACATGATGTTGCGAATGTCATCAAGCAATACAATTCCCAACAATTCACCCGTTTTCTTATCTGTCACCGGAAAGACATTTCGGTGGGAAGCTGCGATTGCTTTCACCAGTTCTCCCAAGTCCATTTCCGGGTGTACGACAACGAAATCTTTCTCCACCACATTTTCCATTTTCATCAGCGTCAACACAGCTTTATCTTTGTGATGTGTCAGCAATTGTCCCTTCTTAGCCAAACGCATCGAATAGATACTATGAGGTTCGAAAGCAATAATTGTCAGATATGAACTTACGGATACGATCATCAACGGAAGAAATAAATCATACCCGCCTGTCAGCTCAGCTATCAGGAACACCCCTGTCAATGGAGCATGCATGACACCACTCATTACTCCCGCCATTCCCATCAATGCGAAATTCTTCTCCGGCAAATAAGCGGAGAAAGCAAAGTCATTGCTAAAATGAGAGAAAACAAAACCGGCAATACATCCCAAATAAAGCGAAGGAGCAAAGATACCACCACAACCACCGCCACCGTTCGTCGCACTGGAAGCAAATACTTTCAATAAGATAATCAGCATCAGATAAACCAGCAACAAATTGCCATAGCCATAAAACATAGAGTTGTTCATGACCGTATCCCACTCTGCGGCAGACGTTCCATTCAGCAAAAGATTAATCGTATCATATCCTTCACCATAAAGAGGCGGGAAAAGGAAAATCAATACACTCAACATCACACCACCGAAAGCCAGTTTCTTGTAAGGGTTATTGAGTTTGCCAAAAACACCTTCTACCGAATTCATCGCACGTGTGAAGTATAACGAAATCAGTCCGCAAAAAATCCCCAGCAAGATAACGAAAGGAATACGTTCCAATTCAAATGCCTGATCGAGGTGGAACTTAAACATAGCCTCTGTACCGGTGATTATATAGGAAACTGTTGCAGCTGTCACAGCAGAAATCAGCAGGGGAAGTAAAGAAGACATGGTTAAGTCAATCATCAGCACCTCCAAGGTAAATACCAGTCCCGCAATCGGAGCTTTAAAAATACCGGCAATGGCACCTGCCGCACCACAACCTACGAGCAGCATCAACGTGCGATGCTCCATCTTAAACACGCTCCCGAGATTGGAACCGATTGCCGAACCTGTCAGTACAATCGGTGCCTCTGCTCCGACTGATCCACCAAATCCGATGGTTATGGCACTGGCGATAGTAGACGACCAAATATTGTGTCGCTTGATACGTCCCTGCCTACGGGAGATGGCATATAGAATTTTGGTGACCCCATGACTGATGTCATCCTTTACAATATTACGCACAAACCAACCTGCAAGAAAAATCCCGACTACCGGATATACCAAATACAGGTAGTTAGCTTCCGTTGCATTGAAATTATCAGTCAGGAAATTCTGTATCTGATGGATAAAGAATTTCAATATTAACGCGGCAAACGCAGTGAAGATTCCGACCAGAAAACTTAATATCAGGATAAATTGCTTCTCCTTTATGTTCGCTTCCCGCCATTTGATGCAACGCTGTAATAAACTAAGTTTCTCTCCTTTCATTTATTCGCGAATTATCTTTATCACTCCACCTTTTTCCAACTTAATAATACTTGAGGGTTTCGGCTTATTCATATCATCCTGGCGAAAGCCAACGATATAATCTACCGCCGATTTGATTTCATCACTAATTTCACTAAAATTAGCAGCACCCGGCTGCCCACTGACATTAGCCGAAGTAGAAACAATTGCTTTACGGAACTGCTGACAGAGCCTTCTGGAAAAATCTTCATTCGTCACACGAATCCCTACACTACCATCTTCGGCCAGCAAATTGGGTGCTAAGTTACGTGCTCCGGAATAAATAATCGTCAACGGTTTGTCGGCAACTTCAATCAAATCCCATGCTACATCAGGTACATCCTGTACATAAAAATCTACTTTCACCGAAGAGTCCACCAACACCAACATAGCTTTGCTATCAGCACGTTTCTTAATCTCATACACCCGGCGCACAGCCTCCTCATTAGTCGCGTCACAGCCTATACCCCATACGGTATCAGTGGGATAAAGGATCACTCCTCCTTCATTCATCACCTGACAGGCTTTTTTAATATCTTCTATCATTTCTTGATTAATTTCCGTTAAGAACAAGACGCAAAAATAACACTTTTATTCCATTTAGTGAAATCTATCCTGACGTTTTTAAACTCCCCTTTCAAATCAGCTATTCGCAGACAAGACAAGAGTTTAACTATCAACAATAATATAGGTTGATACCACAAGGCATACAAAAAGAAAGAACGATGTAAACCATTGTGAGAATCTACATCGTTCTATAAAAAACAGATCATTCAAAAAGTCATACTAAATACTGTCAGTTTTTCCAGCTGTTATCCAGGTTTGGATTTAAAATCACGTCTTCATAAGGATAAGGAACATACATTTTACTGTCATCCCAAGTTCCTGTGACTGTTACTGCTTCCTTCCTGAAAACTCCGGGTGCCACCTCAATAGGCTCATTTTGCTTACGGAATTCAAAATGAGCTTTATAACGGTACATCCTAAACATATCTCTGGCTCTGCTGGCAATTCCTCCCCAATAGTATCCCGCCATTTCCCAGCCATGTTCATCGTAAGCTGCTTCCGCCAGTTCATCGGGAGACATACCTGTCGTATATTTATCAGTTTCTTCACCGTCTGCCCTGTTGCGTACCTCGTTTAAAACTTTGACCGCCTGATCATTGATCTCTCCCGCACGGCCTGTCGCCTCGGCATACCAGCAATATACTTGCGAAAGGCGTAACAACTGAAATGTTTTCTCACCCGACGCATTGACTACGGTAGGATTTGTATAATCAAATTCTGTTCCACGCACCGCTCCTTCTGCCGTTTTCATAAAGACAGGGGCAACCACCTCGCGGGAAGCTGGATCAGTATCATACCACCAATCATATAGTTTCCCGTCGCTAAGCATGATTTTAGGGAAATACGTAGCATCTTTGCGAGGACCTTCAGGAAAATTCATCCAAAATTTGATTTCTCCATTCGTATCTCCCCAACCGGCCTGTTTCATATCCTGAAGGAAATCAGTTAAAGGAGCGGCCTGACCCATTGCATCCCTGTTATAGTAGATACCCAACAGCAGCTCCGTATTCTTATTATTGTATTCCCATGAATATACCTGACTATATTCCGGCAGCAGCTTATAATAATAGGTACCATTATCCGCACCATCTATCACCTCTTTGGCTTTGGCGGCAGCCAGTTTATAATATTCGACTCCTTTGTTTAGCGGCCATCCCGCCATACACATATAAACATAAGCCATTGTTGCTTTCACGGCTCCTTCACTTACGGCAATATTTATGCCGTTTCTGGCATAAGGTTCTTTTGTATACATTGCGGGACAACCGGTTTCGGCTATTTTCAGGTCGGACAGGATCAGTTCGTACACTTCTTCTTCTGTCTTTAAGGGAGCATTATAGTCTATTTCTTCTTTGAGCATAATGGGAACTCGCCCCCAAGTCGTCACCAAATAAAAATAAGAGTAGGCTCTCCAATAATGCGCCTGCGCAATAGCTACCTTGATATCATCCTTCGACACCTCCGGCGTACGCTCCGCATTATTGATGATAAAATTAGCAGCCTTGATAACTTTGAAACGCTGTTCCCACATACTGGACAGCCACGAGTTGTTATCTTTCACATCAAACTGATCATGCTCACGGAGGGGCTGTTTATTACTGGAAGGATGAGTGGAAATATCATCTCCCACCAGAAAGTTCGTACCACAAAGGTTATTACTAGCCTGTGAACTTGCGATCACGGAATAGAGAGCCGTCAGTGAAGCGTCCAAGTCTTCTTTGTTACTGAAATAGGTATCCGAAGGCAATTGCCCTTTCGGATCTTCTTCCAGGAAATCACTACACGAAGTCCAGCACAAAGTTGCCAGAAGAACAGGCAAAACTTTCATTATAAAAGTATATGTTATTTTCATATGGTTATTGTCTTAATACGTGGTTTAAAATCTGATTTTAGCACCGAAAGTAATCGTCCGCGGAATCGGATAAGCACCATAATCCAGTCCGTCATAACTGGTATACACCTCGGGATCCATTCCTTTGTAGCGGGTAATCGTAAAGAGATCCTGTGCGCTGACAGACAATTGCACACTGGCAAACTTCAATACACGACGAGGAATGCGGTACGAGAGACTGATATTCTTCAATTTAATAAAAGAAGCATCTTCAAGCCAGAAATCCGAATTGGCATAACTCTTGTTATCAGTGTTAGTGAGACTCGGATAAAGAGCGTCAGCTTTGTTGGCAACATGATCCCAGCCTTTGAAGTAAGCATCGCGCAAGGTTATAAAACGAGAGACACCAGTCATGGATGCCGCCATAAAACGGCTGATATTCAACCGGTCATATCCTGTAGCAGCGTTAAAAAAGACATTCAGCGTCCAGTTTTTCCAGGTAACAGTATTATTCCAGCCCACCGTCCATTTCGGGCTTGCCTGTCCTTTCACTACCAAATCATCGGAAGTTGGATTGGTTGTCAGACTGCCATCTGCTTTCTGATAAAGATTGGCACCTTTATCATTGAATCCTTTCCATTGATAGACATAGAAAGATCCCATAGGATAGCCAGGCTTCATAATCTGCAGGGGACCTCCCAAATCGCTATAATTAGCAGTAAGTACAAAATCATCTCCCGCAAGGTCCGCCACTTCATTTTTCACATAAGAAGCATTCAGGCTGGTTTCCCATGTCACGGCGCCCTTCACGGGGAAAGTGGTGAGAGACATTTCGACTCCTGTATTGTTAAGTTTCCCCTGATTAACCCAATAGGTACCGCCCCCGTTATATTTGGGTACTTGTTTCTGAAAGAGCAGATCTTTCGTTTGCTTCTTAAACCAATCCACTGTTATATTAAAACCTCCGAGACTCAAATCCAATCCCAAATCATATTGATAAGTCTTTTCCCACGTAATGCCAGGTGTAGCAAACTGGTTCCCCCAATATCCTGTAGAAGAAGTGGAAGTTCCCCAGCCGTAAGAGGCACCCGACAACATGCCCAACGTACTGTAAGCAGCAATATCCTGATTTCCGGTAACTCCAAAACTGGCACGTAGCTTCAATTGGTCAAGTACATGCTGATTGCTCATGAATGCTTCCTGCGCAATATCCCAAGCTACAGCTGCGGAAGGGAAATATCCCCATTTGTTGTTTCCCTGGAATTTAGAAGAACCGTCGGCTCTCAATGCGGCAGTAATGAAATAGCGTTTTTTATAATCGTAATTAGCGCGCACGATACCGGAAGCCAAAGAGAATTCCGTATAAGAATTGCTCGCATCTCTTATAGCAGCATTGCCGAGATTCCAGTACCCTACACTTTCATTGTTCAGATTAGAGCCGGTTCCTTTCAGTTGTGAATCCCATGAGCGGCTTATTTCCCATACTGCCATAGCGGTGAAACTATGATCGCCGAATTGCTTCTGCCAAGTCAGATTGTTAGTGTTCTGCCAATAATTGTGCAAAGCATTGATATTGCTCGCGCTATTGATAGCACCCGGTGAATCCAGTTTCGACCGGAAAGAATAAGAAGGACTATTGTCATAATCGTAACCTCCCTGAATAGAAAGTGTCAGTCCTTTCATGATCTTAAACAACAATGTCAGGTTAGCGTTTAAATTATAGCTATAACTGTCACTATTGTTCACGACCATTTCACCATAAGGATTGGAGCCGACCATGTTATACGGGTCTGTATTATACACACCGGTTTCGGGATCTTTCAGTTCCATAGTAGGCGAAAAGTTAGTGACGTGCAGCCAGTTTGCTCCACCTTCATTGTGTTTATGAAGACTGGAGGCATTCAATTTTGCGGAGATTGTCAACCAGGGTTTCACTTCCGAGTCAATATTTGCCCGAATACCATAACGTTTATAATCGGACATGATTGTAACAGCTTCCTGATCGAGAACATTCCCAGAAATGAGGTATTTCACTTTTGCGTTTCCTCCTGATATGGCAAGACGATAATCCTGGGTAATACCAGTATGAGTCAGAAGGTCAGTCCAGTTAATTCCTTTTGTTCCATTTTTATAAGCATCGAGATCTTCGGCGGAGATAGTAGAAGATCCGCGGATATCATTCAGTGCTGTCGCATATTCGTAAGCATTCAGCAGTTCATACTGCTTTCTGACAGTCGAAAGCCCGACCGATGCATCAAACGTGACTTGCGCTTTTCCTTCACTACCCTGTTTAGTCATTATCAAGATGACACCATTCGAACCACGAGAACCGTAAATAGCAGTAGACGAAGCGTCTTTCAATATTTCCATTGATTGAATGTCCGAAGGGTTGATACCATCCAAACCACTGGAAGAGATAATACCGTCAATCACATACAAAGGATCGCTACTCTTATTAATAGAAGTAGTTCCGCGAACACGTACCTTCATACTTGCTCCGGGCATACCACTCGTGGCAGTGACTTCCACACCGGGAGTACGCCCCTGAAGAATATTCTCCACCCGTTGTACAGGCTGATTTTTGTATTGCCTGTTGGACACACCGGACACAGAACCAGTCAGGTCACTCTTCTTGACAGTTCCGTATCCCACTACTACCACTTCATCCAACAATTGATTGTCTTCTTTCAATACAATGTGAAGAAGAGATCTCTTCCTGACTTTCACCTCCTGTGTATGATAACCGATGTAAGAGATAACCAAGGTCGCTCCTTCCGGAGCTTCGAGGCTAAACCGACCGTCCATATCACTGGTAGTCCCGGTATCTTCACCTTTAACAATGACAGAAGCACCAATAATCGTCTCACCCTGCTCGTCATTAATAACTCCTTTAATCGTTTTTTCAGCATCCCCTTCGGTTGCAGCATTTCCGATCGTAGTAGTTTCTTCGTTATTTCCCGGGGCTTCCTGTGTTTCCGTTTTCTGTTCTTCAAGAGCAGGCGCAACCTGTGCGAATAAGCCGAAAGGCAGAAACTGCATTAAGAGAATGCACAATAGCCATTTGTTTTTCATTATTACTTTCATTATTGACCTAAAATTAGAATAGTTATTAGGATAGATTACCATCAACATTTGGCAATTTATGTGCCAAATGCATAACAAAAGACTAACAATACTAAACCTTAAAAGCTATACTACACAAGAAAAATCACTTATTTTCAAATACATAAATCGTCCATAATAAAGGAAAAAGCATTTATAACAGTACAAAATAGAAAGAACGGTCCTGTGCAAAAAATCCACAAAATTGTAGAGATATTCCACAAGACAATAAGTTAAATATAATCGATATAAAGAAGTCCATACTGTCTCCTATGATTGTTTTCATACGTCAAAAGTCAGAATAAACATCCCCAAAACCCGTTTTAAACGATTATTAACTAAATTCTTCCTTGCCTCCGAAAGCAGAATCATTAGAAATCTCTATCTTTGCCTCAATTTCAAGCAAGAAAGCAAAAGTGCCATTTTTGTGTCGAATTTAAAACGTTTAAGAGAAAACAATGGAAGAAATCGTATTTCATCACACATTACCTATCCAATTGCGATTCAATGATGTAGACAAATTTGGTCACGTCAACAACACAGTTTACTTCTCCTTTTACGACTTAGGAAAGACTGAATACTTCGCTTCAGTATGTCCCGGAGTAGATTGGGAAAAAATCGGGATTGTCGTTGTCCACATCGAAGCGGATTTCATCAAGCAGATATTCGCATCCGATCATATCGCCGTACAGACTGCTGTTTCTAAGATAGGCACCAAAAGTTTTCACCTGATTCAGCGGGTTATCGACACAGAAACGAATGAAGTAAAATGTATCTGCAAGTCTGTTATGGTTACTTTCGACCTTGAAAGACATGAATCCATGCCACTGACAGAGGAATGGATAGAAGCGATCTGCAAATACGAAGAACGGGACTTGCAAAAAGCATAGATAGATTTGGAAAAGCCCCCTCACGAATAAGAAACAAAACAAGCAAAACCAATTCTCCGGAAAAAGTTTTATCCTGATTCATGTCCTCTATATAACAGAAATTGCCTATTTTTGTATCTTATTATTAAGGCATAAAATATCTAGTACAGAAAATGATAGCTGACAAAAGTATAAATTTAGATACCCTTTATAAAGTATTGTTCGATAATGAGAAGCTGGAACTCTCTGAAGAATGCATCCGAAAAGTAGAGGAAAGCTTCGATTTCCTGCAATCTTTTTCCAGCGATAAGATTATTTATGGTATCAATACGGGGTTCGGCCCAATGGCACAATACCGGATAGAAGATCAGTCACTGATCGAACTTCAGTACAATATCATTCGAAGCCATTCTACCGGTGCCGGCAAACCACTTCCCGAACTTTATGTAAAAGCAGCTATGATTGCCCGTTTGTACACTTTTCTACAAGGAAAATCAGGAGTACATATGGAACTGGTATCTCTTCTCTGTGAATTTATCAATCGTGGAATTTATCCGTTCATACCCGAACATGGAAGTGTAGGTGCCAGTGGTGATCTCGTGCAACTGGCCCATATTGCCCTGACGCTAATAGGAGAAGGGGAAGTTTTTTATCAGGGAAAATTGCGTGATGCCGCTACTGTGCTTGAGGAAAACGGTCTGCAACCTTTTTCGATGCGCATCCGTGAAGGGTTATCCGTCACAAACGGTACTTCTGTGATGACAGGAATCGGCATCGTCAATCTGATTTATGCCAAAAAGTTACTCCGGTGGTCGGTAGCCGCTTCTGTCATGATGAATGAGATTGCCGCCTCTTATGATGATTTTATGGCGCAGGCATTAAACGAGGCCAAGCATCACAAAGGTCAACAAGAGATAGCCGCTATGATGAGAGAATGGGTAGCGGGTAGTAAATGTGTACTTCAAAGAGAGAATGAGCTATACAATCAGGTGCACAAAGAAAAAATCTTCGAACACAAAGTACAACCCTATTATTCCTTGCGATGTGTTCCACAAATCCTCGGTCCCATCTATGATGAACTGAAGAATGCGGAAGAAGTATTGATTAACGAAGTAAATTCCGCCTGCGACAATCCGATTGTTGATCCGGACACACAAAATATTTATCATGGCGGTAACTTCCACGGAGATTACATCTCTTTCGAAATGGATAAACTGAAAATCGCCGTAACCAAACTGACCATGCTTTGCGAAAGACAGATCAATTATCTGTTCCACGACCGTATCAATGGCATCCTGCCTCCTTTTGTAAACTTGGGAGTGCTTGGATTGAACTACGGTTTGCAGGCTTCGCAATTCACAGCAACATCCACTACAGCCGAATGTCAGACATTGTCGAATCCGATGTATGTGCACAGTATTCCTAACAACAACGATAATCAGGATATTGTCAGCATGGGAACCAACTCGGCTCTATTAGCAAAAACAGTCATAGAGAATTCTTATCAGGTGATGGCTATTCAATTTATGGGAATGGCACAAGCCATCGACTACCTGAAAATACAGGATCGTCTAAGCCCCCAAAGCCGTCAGGTGTATGAAGAGATACGTAGCTTCTTCCCTGTATTTACCAATGACACACCTAAATACAAAGAGATAGAAAGAATGATGGACTATCTCAAAAAAGAAAATAAATAAAATGAAATACGCATTAGTAACCGGAGGAAGCCGAGGTATCGGTCGTGCTGTCAGTTGCAAACTGGCGGAAATGGGCTACTTTATACTGATTAATTATCAGAGCAACGATGCAGAAGCAGAAAAAACGTTGCAGTTAGTGCAGGAAAAAGGAAGTAATGGAGAATTAATGAAGTTCGATGTGACAGACCCTGCCGCTATTGCCCTTGCCTTGAACAACTGGGCATCACAACATCCTGACGAATACATCGAAGTACTGATTAACAATGCGGGCATCCGCAAAGACAACCTGATGCTTTGGATGACAGGAGAAGAATGGAACAAAGTGCTCGATATAAGTCTGAACGGATTCTTCTACGTGACACAGCCTTTATTGAAAAATATGCTGGTCAAACGTTATGGACGTATCGTCAATATCGTATCCTTGTCAGGTATTCAAGGAATGCCCGGACAAGCCAACTATTCCGCAGCCAAAGGTGGCGTAATAGCCGCCACCAAAGCACTGGCACAGGAAGTTGCCAAGAAGAAGGTAACAGTCAACGCAGTTGCTCCAGGATTTATCCGCACGGATATGACGGAAGGGATTGATGAGAACGAATGGAAAAAACACATTCCTGCAGGACGTTTCGGTACTGCGGAAGAGGTTGCCGATCTCATCGGTTTTCTGGCATCTCCAGCCTCATCCTATATCACAGGAGAGGTGATTTCCATCAACGGAGGACTATATACTTAAAACAAAAGCATAGAATAGACAAAATAATGAAAAGAGTTGTTATCACGGGAATGGGGATTTACTCTTGCATCGGCAAGGACCTGGATGAAGTAAAAGACTCACTATACAATGGGAAATCGGGGATTGGCATAGATCCGGTACGGAAAGAGCTGGGCTATTTTTCTGCATTAACGGGCATATTGGAACGTCCCGACTTGAAGAAACTATTAGATCGTCGTAAACGTCTCTGCCTGCCGGAACAGGGAGAATATGCTTATCTCGCTACTTTGGAGGCTTTCCGCAACGCCGGTATTGACGATGCTTTTCTCGAAGCTAATGAAGTGGGTATCTTGTATGGTAATGATAGTAGTGCCGCCCCTGTTATCAATGCAGTGGACATCATTCGTGAAAAGAAAAATACAGCGTTGGTAGGTTCCGGTTCTATTTTCCAGTCGATGAATTCTACCGTGACAATGAACCTGTCGGTTATCTTCAAGCTTAGAGGAGTTAACTTCACCATTGCCGGAGCCTGCGCAAGTGGTTCTCATGCTATTGGCATGGGTTATCTGCTCATTAAATCAGGATTGCAGGATTGTATTCTTTGCGGTGGCGCACAAGAAGTAAATCCTTATGCGGTCGGCAGTTTCGACGGACTAAGCGCATTTTCCACCCAGGAAGCAGAGCCCGAGAAAGCCTCCAAACCTTTTGATAAACGACGTGACGGACTGATTCCGAGTGGAGGAGCCGCCAGTCTGGTATTAGAGAGCTATGAATCGGCAGTAAAAAGGGGAGCTCCCATTTTGGCCGAAGTTATCGGTTACGGTTTCTCATCCAATGGAGATCATATCTCCGTACCAAATGTGGACGGTCCGAAACGTTCTCTTCAGATGGCCATCAAAGATGCGGGTATTGCACTCGAACAAATCAGTTATATCAACGCACACGCCACTTCCACTCCGGTAGGCGACCTGAATGAGGCGAAAGCCATTGCGGAAGTATTTGAAGGACATCACCCGTATGTCACTTCTACAAAGTCTATGACCGGACATGAAATGTGGATGGCAGGTGCCAGTGAAGTGATTTACTCCACCCTCATGATGAACAACGGTTTCATCGCTCCCAACCTCAATTTCGAGGAACCGGACGAGGCCTCCGCACAGTTGAATATACCTACCCAACGGGTAAATCTGGAATTTGATACGTTCCTCTCCAACTCGTTTGGATTCGGAGGAACCAATTCCACCCTGATCATACGCCAAATCAAGAAATAAATTACTAAAGAAAACAGATATATGACAAACGAAGAAATCATCGAGAAAATAAGAACAACTCTGGCAGAAGAGTTTGAAGTAGACATCGACGTCATCCAGCCGGATGCGCCGTTAATGGAAACTCTTGAACTGGACAGCCTGGACTTGGTCGACATGGTAGTACTGGTAGAAAAGAATTTCGGTTTCAACGTAACCGGACAAGACTTTGCAGGTATCAAAACCTTCCAGGACTTCTACGATCTCGTTATCACCCGTATGCAGGAAGCCAAGTAAATATGTCGACGTGGAAAGGCAAAACCCGGGGAGGAACGTTCGGATACTTATTCTTTATTTACCTGATTAAGTATCTGGGCATCACTGCCGCTTATCTTTTTCTAAGCCTGGTAGTGCTCTACTTTATACCGTTTGCTCCAAAAGCAACCAAAAGCACCTGGTTTTATGCCCGTCACATTCTGAAATACAATAGGATACGTTCTTTGAAAATGTTACTACTCAACTATTACCGATTAGGCCAGATCCTGATTGACAAGGTAGCCATCGGTAATGGAAAAGTAAATCAATATCAGTTCAAATTCGAGCGGTATCCGGAGTTTCTGCAACTGCTGAACAGTGAACAGGGAGTGATTATGATTGGTGCCCATGTGGGAAACTGGGAAATAGGCGTTCCTTTCTTTGATGATTACGGAAAAAAAATCAATATCGTGATGTACGATGCCGAACATCGTAGAATCAAAGAGCTCTTGGAGAAAAACGGTCAGGACAAGGAGTTTAAGATTATCCCTGTCAATGAAGACAACCTGACACACGTTTTCCGCATTACCGAGGCGATTAACCAAAAAGAATATGTCTGTTTCCAAGGCGACCGTTATCTGAACAAAGAGAAACTTCTGACAGGAATTTTACTGGGGCAGAAAGCTCCTTTCCCTACCGGTCCTTTCCTGCTGGCTTCGCGAATGAAAGTTCCGGTGGTATTCTACTTTGCAATGAGGGAACCGGGAAGAACCTACCGTTTTCATTTCATAATAGCGGAACCGGTAGTACGAACAAAAGAAAAGAAAGCGGAGATGGCTCTGCTCGAACAATATACTGTTGCTTTGGAACAGATACTAAAACGCTATCCGGAACAATGGTTCAATTATTATCCATTCTGGGAACCTGCCGGAAAGCAGTCACCGGATTTAAAAGAGAAACAAAAAGATGCAACAGAATAAATATGACAAAGAGCCGTTGACAGCGGTAGAGGCACAACGCCTGGCACAAGAAATAGCTTTTGGGCCTATTGTTTTTCAGGTATCACGCCTTATGCTTAAATTCGGAATTTTCCAGTTATTGGCCGACGAGCGCAAAGGTATGACGCAAGAAGAAATCAGCAAAGCTTGTGGGCTGCCCTCTTATGGCGCACAAGTATTGTTGGAGGCATCATTGACTATCGGCACCGTATTGTTGCGTGAAGGGCGATACTGCCTTGCGAAAGCCGGCTGGTTTCTGCTCAATGACAAAATGGTACGTGTCAATATGGACTTCAACCATGATGTCAACTATCAGGGAATGTTTCATCTGGAAGAAGCCATCACCAACGGACGTCCTGAAGGACTGAAAGTATTCGGTGAATGGAGTACTATCTATGAAGGGTTGTCAAGTCTGCCTTCACAAGTACAAAAGAGCTGGTTCGGTTTCGATCATTATTACTCGGATTGTTCGTTCGATGAAGCACTGGCGATTGTTTTCGCCCGTCATCCCAAGACTTTATTGGATGTGGGAGGCAATACCGGCCGCTGGGCGACCAAATGCGTAAGCTACGACGACACAGTGGAAGTAACCATCATGGACCTTCCTCAACAATTGGAAATGATGCATCAACAAACTAAAGAGCTGCCCGGAGCTACACGTATCCATGGTCATGGCGCCAATCTACTTGATCCGGAGGTGCCTTTCCCGACAGGATTCGATGCTATTTGGATGAGCCAGTTTCTCGATTGTTTCTCGGAAGAAGAAGTAACCAGCATATTAACCCGTGCAGCCCGTTCCATGAGCCGGGAGAGTCGTCTTTATATCATGGAAACTTTCTGGGACCGACAGAAATTTGATACAGCCGCTTATTGTCTGACACAAATCAGCCTCTATTTTACAGCAATGGCAAACGGAAACAGCAAGATGTATCATTCGGACGATATGCAACGATGCATTGAAGCGGCAGGATTGGAAATCGAAGAAATACATGACCATTTAGGAATGGGACACAGCATCGTACAATGCAGATTGAAATGAACAGGAAAGCCGTCATACAAGGAGAAGGAATACTCAATCTGATTCCACAGCGTCCGCCAATCGTTATGGTGGACAGTTTCTTCGGATTTGAAGAAAACCGTTCATATTCCGGACTGACTGTCACTACCGACAATTTATTTTGTGAGGCAGGCAGACTGCAAGAGCCGGGAATTATCGAGCATATCGCACAATCAGCGGCTACACGTATCGGGTTTATTTATACCCGGCAGGGTGAAAAAGTTCCGTTAGGTTTTATCGGTTCGGTAGACAAACTTAAAATCTACAACTTGCCGGAAACCGGAATGAAATTATTTACAGAGATTACCGTCGTACAAGAGGTATTCGATATTACGCTAATTTCGGCACAAGTGAAAACGGAAGAAGAGCTGATTGCTGAATGTAAGATGAAAATATTTATCAAAAAAGAATGAAACGGAAAACAAATCAACAGATTGCAGCTTTGACTAACCGGACTACTTTCAGAGTACGGTTCAGCGAAATTGACTCCATGCAAATTGTATGGCATGGCGAGTACGTGCGCTACTTTGAGGATGGGCGGGAAGCTTTCGGCAAACAGTATGGTTTGGATTATATGAGCATTTACCGGGAAGGCTACATGGTTCCCATCGTAGATTTAACCTGTCAGTTCAAGCAATCATTGTCCTTTGGTGAAGAAGCGATTATCGAAACACGCTATCTTGCCTGTGAGGCAGCCAAGATAAAATTCGAATACGTTATCTATCGGGCTACCGACCAGAGTGTAGTGGCTACCGGAAGCACCATACAAGTGTTCCTGAACCTGAATAAAGAGTTGGAGCTTATCAACCCTCCGTTTTATCTGGAATGGAAAAAGAAATGGAACATCCTTTAAATATATACATCACAGCCCATACGCTGATTAGTTCGTTAGGTTTCGACGTTTCGGAAAACAGGAAAGCAATCCATGACTACCGAAGCGGGATTCGTATGCAAGAAGCCGGACGGATTTCTGACAGTCCGATTCTGGCAGGGATGATTGATTCTGCCGAATTGGAAAAGAGAGCTAAAGAACAGTTGGAAAAGCGGGCAAAGGAGCTGGATATTTCCTCTTATACCCGGCTAGAGCAACTGTTTATATTGACTATTCAGGAAGTGATTTCCCAATCGGGAGTGAATCTGCAAGAGTCGGACTGTGCTTTATTACTCTCCACCACGAAGGGAAATATTGATTTATTGAGCAATCAAGAAAAAAGGACTAATTCGGACAAGCCAGGCGATTCTGTACAATCAACAATTGACAATCCTTCCTTTTTACAGGAATTATCAGCCGATAGTCCGACTTTTCTTTGGAAAATGGCAGAACGAATCGGGCATTTTTTTGAGGCAGCCAATCAAGTAGAAGTTATCTCCAACGCCTGTATATCTGGAGTCTCGGCACTGGTTGTTGCCAAGAGATGGATAGAATCAGGGCGTTACAAACGGGTGATTGTCGCTGGCGGGGATATTCTTTCTCATTTTATTACCAGCGGTTTCCTGTCTTTCCGGTCAGTCTGCGCACACCGATGCCGGCCATACGATATACAGCGGGACGGACTAAGTCTAGGCGAAGCCTGTGGAGCTGTTCTTTTAGAAACGCAAGGAAACGCAAATCATATTATTCTATCCGGAGGAGCGATCAGCAATGATGCCAACCATATATCCGGTCCTTCCCGGACAGGAGACGGACTGGCGCTGGCTATCAATCAGGCAATGGAAGAAGCCGGAGCACTTCCTGAAGATATCAGCTTTATCAATGCACACGGAACAGCTACGGTTTATAATGACGAAATGGAATCCAAAGCCATACATTTGGCAGGATTGTCTGCAGTTCCGGTGAATAGTCTTAAGCCTTATTTCGGGCATACATTAGGAGCTTCAGGCATTATTGAAACCATACTCTGCATAGAGCAACTAAAAGAAGGAATATACTACGGAACTTTAGGATATGAGACACTGGGTGTTCCCATGCCTATCACCGTTTATAACACTCATCAGCCGATGCCGATGAAATGCTGTATCAAAACCGCTTCCGGTTTCGGAGGCTGTAATGCCGCACTGGTATTATCTCTCCCAGATGCTCATTTGAAACAGAAAACCGATTCTCCGGCATTTTGCAAAGCTGTCGTGGAATCAGCCAATATAGTCACGATCAAACCGGGAGTGATAGAAAACCAAGGAACAGCTATATTCAATTCTTCGGAGACTGACTTTGCGCCGTTTATCCGGGAAGCATACAAGCATCTGGGAGAAAACAATATGAAGTTCTACAAGATGGATAATCTTTGTAAGCTGGGATATGTAGCTGCCGGATATTTATTGAAAGATACCAACTACCAGCCGAAAGAGATTGGAATCATTCTAGCCAATGCATCTTCCTCTTTAGATACGGACTGCAAACATCAAGCTATCATCAATAAAGAAGGAGATAAAGCCGCCAGTCCTGCCGTGTTTGTCTACACTCTCCCCAATGTAGTATTGGGAGAAATCTGTATTCGACACAAAATTCAGGGAGAGAATACATTCTTTGTCTGCCAGCAATCCGACGTTGCTTCCTTAGAGGATTACGCAAGAATTGTGATGGCGAAAGGTAAGTTACGCACATGCATCATAGGCTGGTGCGAACTACTGGACGGACATTATCAAGCAGAATTTAAACAACTTAATAATATATCAACGATTTATGAATAATTTAGATCAAACCAAAAGAGAACTGATGGACGAAGTGAAAGGTAAACTAATCGAAGAGTTGAACCTTGAAGAAATCACTCCGGAAGATATTGACGATGAAGCCCCTCTGTTTGGCGACGAAGGTCTTGGCCTTGACTCCATTGACGCACTCGAAATCATCCTGATTTTGGAACGCGAATATGGTATTAAAATAGAGAATCCCAGTGAAGGCAAACAAATCTTCTACTCGGTATGTACACTGACTGACTACATCATTGCTAATCGTAAAGCTTAACTTATGAAGATTTACGTCACCGGATTGGGAGTTGTTTCGGGCATCGGTATCGGAGTTTCCGAAAATATAGAGGCACTACAACAAGGAAAGCATGGCATCGGAAAAGTAACTCTTTTCCCGACTACACTCGATGTACCCGTATCTGAAGTGAAACGTAGCAATGAAGAACTTAAACAACTATTATCTTTACCTCCGCAGCGTACAATACCACGCACAGCATTGCTAGGCATGATAGCCGCCAAAGAAGCAATGAAAGATGCAGGACTCACACAACCGTTACGTATCGGTTTTATTTCCGCCACCTCTGTCGGCGGTATGGATTTAAGCGAGCGTTTCTATGAATCATTCAAGAAAAACCCGAAACAGGGACGATTGCGGGAAGTGATTTCACACGACTGCGGAGCCAGCACAGAATTAATAGCTTCGTATCTGGGTATCAATGATTTTATAACTACGATCAGTACAGCCTGTTCATCAGCAGCCAATGCTATTATGTTGGGAGCAAGAATGATTAAACACGGGCAACTGGATGCTGTTATCGTCGGAGGTACGGATGCACTTTGCCGGTTTACTCTCAATGGGTTCAATTCTCTCATGATTTTGGACAAAGCACATTGTCGTCCTTTTGACCGTTCGCGTACCGGATTAAATTTGGGAGAAGGCGCGGGTTATTTAGTGCTTCAATCAGAAAGTTCACTGCAAAGAGCTCCTTACTGTGAACTAAGCGGTTACGCTAATACAAATGAAGCTTATCATCAAACAGGAAGTTCTCCCGAAGGAGATGGCGCCTTTCTATCAATGAGCGAAGCCATCGTTTCCAGTGGCATTTCTCCTGAAGATATTGATTATATCAACGTACATGGGACAGGTACTCCCGGTAATGACGCATCGGAAGGTATGGCATTGCGAAGAATCTTCGGAGAACATGTTCCGCCATTTAGTTCGGTAAAAGCTTTTATCGGACACACCTTAGGAGCTTCTGAAGGAATCGAAGCTGTCTACTCCGTTCTTTCCATAGATAAAGGCATGATTTATCCGAATCTAAACTTCACGGAGGCTATACCAGAAACAGAGCTGATGTCAGAAATTGGAGTAAAATCAGAAACAGGATTGATACCGGAAACGTTTTTTCAGGAAGGATTGCCGATCCGCCATGTATTATCCAATTCTTTCGGCTTCGGAGGAAACGACTCGTCGCTCCTCTTTTCCGCAACGAATTTTCCAAAACGAACGAACCTTTAAGTTTTTGAGCCTATGCAATCTGTTTATATCCAACGCGTCGCTTCCATCCATCCACAAGGAAATCATTCACAAGGAAATAATCCGAAAGTAAATGATTCGTCCGAAACTTCAGCAAACCGTCCTTTTCTTCAGGCTTGTGAACCCGATTATAAAAATATTATTACCAATGCAACTTTGCGCAGGCGCATGAGCCGTATTGTAAAAATGGGAGTAGCTTGCGGATTGGAATGTATGGGCGAATTATCTCCCGAAAAGATAGAAGGAATTATCACAGCCACAGGACTGGGCTGCCTGGTTGATACGGAAAAGTTCCTGAACAACTTGTTAGATAATGAAGAACGGATGCTGAATCCTACTCCTTTTATTCAATCGACATTCAATACGATTGGTGCACAAATAGCTCTGATTCATCAAATACATGCTTACAACATGACTTATGTTCACCGCGGACTAAGTTTTGAAAGTGCTTTGTTGGATGCCATGATGAAAATAGGAGAAGGAAGCGAGAACATACTGGTGGGCGCCATCGACGAAATGACAGAAACCAGTTACATCATTCAGCAACGTTTGGGACTGCTGAAAGGAATAGAAGCCGGAGAAGGCGCTCAATTTTTCCTGTTAAGCCGGGAAGCCGGAGAGCATCCGTTAGCAGAAATACGAGGACTTGAAACTTTCACGGGGCAACATACGACAGAAGAAATCAGTTCCCGAATTATTCGTTTTCTACAACGAAACGGATTAAACTGTCAGGATATTCAATGGTTAGTCACCGGAAAGAATAAAAAACAATCCCTTCAAGATGATTCTCACGAACAAACTACTGGTTATGAGAAGAGTATCATAGATGAAAAAGATATGATAACTAAGAAGAATATAATGAATGAAAACAACTCTATCTATGAAAAGCTTGAAACATACCTTTTCCCGGAAAGTATTCATCTTAGTTTTAAAGACGAATGTGGAGAATATCCTACCGCCTCATCGTATGCCGTATGGAAAGTAGTAAAGGCATCAGCAAACTGCACTATCCCTACCAATATATTGATTTATAATCATCACCACTCCATCAATCACTCATTGATTCTAATTCGGAAAAACGTATGATGATTGTTTGCCTCCTTTTATGTTTGCTCTTGATACTGTCTTTTCTCGTTTATGCTTCCTATAGCATCCAGTCGGGAATTTATCTCCGGTCGTTTTGCAAAAAACACACAACGGAGAAGGTTGTTGCCTTGACTTTCGATGACGGTCCCGATTCCATTCAAACGCCCAAAGTATTAGAGGTACTAAAAGAATATCAGGCAACTGCTTGTTTTTTTTGTATCGGACACAAGATAAAAGGGAATGAAGCTTTGTTGAAAAGTATGATAGTAGAAGGGCATCTAATTGAAAATCATTCATATAGCCATTCCGGTTTATTCCCGTTATATGGACTCTCCAAGATGAAAAAAGACCTGCAAACTTGTCAGTGTGAACTAGAACGAGTAACTTCGCAACCGATTACTTTGTTTCGTCCGCCATTCGGTGTCACTAATCCTACGGTTGCGAAAGCTGTCCAACAGTTAGGATATACTTCGATAGGCTGGAGCATCCGTACATTGGATACACAACAGTCAGCTCCGGACAAAATACTTGCCAGGACGCGGAAACGTCTTGAACCGGGAGCCATCATTCTGTTGCACGACCGGATGCCCGACAGCGACCAGTTAGTGAAACAAATACTGGATTTGCTGAAAGAACAGGGATATACCGTTGTCCGTTTGGACAAACTATTGGCATAAAATAAAAACGTATGAAAACTTTTATAATCTATTTATCGCTTTTCTTCTTGTCTATCGCCGCCGTCCATGCACAAAGCATGAAAAAGATGGTGCAAAAGACCGAGTTTGAAAATCGCCTGGCAAAGGAGGCACAAACCGTAGAGTCCATCGAAAGCGATTTTACCCAAATCAAATATCTCGATGTATTCGACGAAAAAGTTACTTCCAAAGGAAAGTTCTACTACCAAAAGAGCAATAAAATCTGTATGGAATACTTCCACCCGATGGATTATCTCATCGTGATAAACGGGAGTAAGCTCAAAATCGTATCGGATGGCAAGAAAAGTATTATGAACCTGAGTTCGAACAAAATGATGGCACAGATGCAGGATATGCTGACTGCGTGTATGATAGGTGACCTGTCTAAGATGTCATCCAACTACCAGCTGGAATATTTTGAAGACGCACGATACTATTTAGTGAAAATAAAGCCGACCAACAAAGCAGTACAAGCCTATATTGCCGGTATCGAAATTTATTTGGATAAGAAAGATATGTCAGTACACAAACTCCGCCTGTCCGAAACAGCTACAAACTACACAGAATACGAATTCTATAATAAAAAGTTCAACTCTCTGAAGAATGGGACGAAGTTTGCGATTCGTTAGCCTGACGGTTCTGCTATTCTTAGGAATACAGGTTCAAACGTCCTGCTCTCCACGAATAAGTGGGGAAGGCAGTACTGTGCCTCCTGCTATCGAACTGACGCAAGGAGAAGGATCACAAAAATACAATATCCAACTAGATTTCATGAAACATCACATGAGTGGTATGTTGATAGTACGCCGTATGCCTGATAACGAAATCCGGATCGTAGCGTCTACCTACTTCGGGTTAAGCCTTTTCGATTTTTCTCTTCGCAACGATCAATTTAATGTCAACAGCTGCATTGAACCCATGAAAAAAGAAAAGGTATTGAAACTGTTAGAGATGGATTTCAGGCGTTTGTTCTTAAATGGAAAAGACGTCCGTGTGAAAGCCACCAAAGACAATGCTACCCAAAAAAGAATTAGTGGAAAAGGCTTTGGAAAATCAGTGGTCTACATTACCGGCGACACTCCGGGTGATCCGGCACAAATAAAAATCAAACATCCGTGGATACGGTTAACGATCCGTCTGGATAAACTATCTAAAGAAATTTAATATATGCTACTTGATAACTTCTATACTATCCTTTCCTCCGAGTCATCGGATTCAACTACCTGGACTATTCAGATAGAGTTGAATCCTGACCACACTGTTTATCAGGGACATTTTCCTGAACATCCGGTAGTTCCCGGAGTTTGTCTATTGCAACTTATCAAGGAATGTGCAGAAAATATTCGTCAGCAAAAGTTGCAAATAACACAAGTATCTTCCTGCAAATTTCTTTCGGCTATCAATCCTATAGAAACGCCTCGGATAGCAATCGTACTGATTCTCAAAGAAACAGAAGAAGGCAAACTCCAGTTACAGGCGGAAGGTACTATAAAGGGAAATACTGTAAATAAAAGCATTGTGAAAGAGGATATTGCAAAAGAAGAAATTGTAAAGGAGGTCACAGGAAAAGGAAGCATTATAAAGGAGGAAAGCACGGTAAAAGATGAATGTTTCATTAAACTAAAAGCTGCACTTACCCCAAAAGCATGAAGGAGCAAATAAGTACAGCCTATTGGCACGAAAAGTTGAAACAATTAGGGATCATCGTCATCATCCCGAGTTACAACAATGGCAAGACACTGGCAAAAGTCATAGCAAGTATACGTTTTTATGCACCGGAAATCCTTGTTGTCAATGACGGTTCAACGGATGAAACACCTGAAATACTGAATCAGGAAGCTAATCTTCACATCATCACCCACCCTGTCAATCAAGGAAAAGGGGTAGCTTTGAAACATGGATTATCTTTCGCAAAGAAGCAAGGATTCCGATATGCCATCACCATTGATTCCGACGGACAGCATTTCGCTTCGGACATTCCCGTATTGATTGAAGCCATAGAAAAGGAACCGGACACGTTACTGGTAGGCTCCCGTAATCTGGCCTCGGACAATATGCCGGGAAAGAACACCTTTGCCAATAAGTTTTCCAACTTTTGGTTCACCCTCGAAACCGGTATCAAACTGCAAGATACGCAATCCGGTTACCGCCTCTACCCTATCCAACGAATGAATGTGGACAAGTGGTATTACACTGCCAAATATGAGTTCGAACTGGAAGCACTTGTTTTTGCAGCATGGGGAGGCAATCCCGTAAAAAATATTCCGGTACACGTTTATTATCCGCCACAGGAAGAACGGGTTTCTCATTTCCGCCCGTTCCGTGATTTCACCCGTATCAGTATTCTGAATACGGTACTGGTACTCGTCACTTTCCTTTGGATTGTACCACGGAACTTCTTTCGTAAACTGACCTGGAAGAATTGCAAGCAGTTTTTCTCTAATCACATCACCCACTCCCCCGAATCTAACCTGCGGATTACGGCAGCCATCATGCTCGGCGTATTTATGGGCATCGTTCCGGCATGGGGATATCAAATGCTGATTACGTTGTTTTTGGCGCATTTGTTCCGATTAAACAAAGTCATAGCTATTGTAGCAGCCAACATCAGCATCCCTCCGATGATACCATTTTTACTGTACGGAAGTTATGTAACCGGCTGTAAAGTACTGGGAGAACCCGTAAACCTACACTTAAACGAACTTTCTTTTGAAAATGTAAAATCAGTCATAGAGCAATATTTAATAGGAAGTGTTATCTTTGCAGTCGTATGCAGCATACTGGCAGGAACCATCGCGTTCATTCTGCTCACGGCGTGTAGGAAAAAAAAGATATGACCCAATTTTTTATCGGACTATATGATTATTTTGAGAGGCACAAGATTCTGTTCTATTTGTCACTCATCAGTTGTGTCCTGTTGATGGGGTTCTTTGCCCTGCAAGTAAGGTTCGAAGAGAACATCACACAATTCTTCCCCGACACCAAAGATTCCCAAAACACAATCAAGGTATTCGACAATCTCAAAATCAAGGATAAGATTATCATTATGCTATCCTCGGCAGATACATGTCACCGGGTAGAACCTGATTCCCTGATAGAAGCTGCCGGACAACTGCAACAAACCCTGACTGAAAAAGCCGGAGGAACCCTGATTAAGGGAATTTTCGCACAGGTAGACCAAAGCCTCATCGGAGGAGCCACAGACTTTGTCTACGAGCATCTCCCGCTTTTCCTGACAGATACGGATTATCAACGATTCGATTCCCTATTGACAGAGAAAGGTATACAAGCTATCATGCAGAAGAACTATACCAATCTCCTCTCTCCTGCCGGAATCGCATTAAGAAGTTATATTCTCCGGGACCCGCTCGGACTGGGAAGTGAAGCCCTGAAACATTTGCAGGATTTCCAGTTGGAAGCCAACTACGAGATTTATGACGAACACATCTTTTCCAAAGACGGTTCCACCTTGCTTATGTTCATTACCCCGGTATTCAGCACAGGCAGTACCGGAAAGAATGACGAACTGATAAAAATACTCGAAGAAGAACTCCAACACGTACAGGGAGAATCTCCTACCATTCGAGTCGAATATTTCGGCGGTCCCTCCGTAGGAGTCTACAACGCCCGTCAGATCAAGAAAGATACGATTTTGACTTCCTCACTGGCACTGCTTATCATCATTGTGTTTATCTCACTCGTGTTTAAACGGAAGCGATCGATACCATTGATTATTACTCCGGTACTCTTCGGAGGATTATTCGCCCTGTTTCTGATTTTCTTTATCAAAGGAAGTATATCGGCCATTGCCGTGGGAGCCGGTTCGGCAGTGATGGGTATTGCACTAAGCTATTCCATCCACATGTTGGCACATCAGAACCATGTTTCCACCGTGCAACAACTGATTAAAGAGATAGCCTATCCGCTTACAGTAGGTAGTTTCACCACCATCGGTGCATTCATGGGATTGATATTCACCAGTTCCGATCTGTTACGCGATTTCGGGTTGTTCGCTTCCCTGGCATTGGTGGGTACTACTCTTTTTTGCCTCATTTACCTGCCTCATTTTCTGAAAGGACAGGCAGACGTCAAACAAGGACGCGTATTACGCATCATCGAGAAAATAAACGCATATTCTTATGAAAAGAATAAATGGTTGGTAGGTGGTATTCTCCTCATTACAATTATCAGTTTGTTTACCTCACAAAAGGTCGGCTTCAACAACGACATGATGAGCCTTAACTATGAGCCTCAACATCTCAAACAATCGGAAGAGAAATTAATGCAACTCTTCGACAGCGACGAAAAGACAGTACTTTTTGTCAGCGTAGGCAAAGACATGAATCAAGCCACCGAAACTTATGCAGTAACCAATCAGAAGTTATCGGCACTGAAAGATCAAGGACTGATTAAAGACTATGCTTCCGCCTCACAATTTCTGATCTCGCCACAGGAGCAACAGCTACGACTGAAAAGATGGAAAGATTACTGGACAGATGAAAAGCAACAGCAAGTCCGTGAACAGCTGGAAACAGCTGCCGCTGAATATCGTTTCCGTCCGGGAAGCTTCGAGCCCTTTTATCAATGGCTGAACCAACCTTTCGGTGAATATCACTACACCGCTCAAGAAGACGATTTATCCGGCAAGCTACTGAACGAATGGCAAACTTCTGCCGATTCCATCACCATGCTTATCAGCCAGATACGAATCAGCGACCAGAATAAGGAAACCGTGTATCAGAACTTCAGCAAAGCCCAGGATGTAGTCATCTTCGACCGTTCCTACTTTGCCAATAAATGGGTATCTGCCATCAATGACGACTTTTACCTGATTCTGTATATCTCTTCTTTCCTGATATTCTTCGCATTATGGTTCTCATACGGACGTATCGAACTTACCTTGATGAGTTTCCTCCCGATGCTGGTCAGCTGGGTAATCATCCTGGGATTGATGGGAATTTGGGGAATTGAGTTCAACATCATCAACATTATCCTGTCCACCTTTATCTTTGGCATTGGAGACGATTTCAGTATCTTCATTATGGACGGGCTACAAAACAAATACCGTACAGGCCAAAAGGTACTGAATTCTCACAAAACAGCCATCTTCTTCTCTGCTTTCACCACAGTTGTCGGCATGGGAGCACTTGTTTTTGCCAAGCATCCGGCTTTGCAATCCATTTCATTGATTTCCATTCTCGGCATGATAGCAGTGGTGTTGGTAGCTTATACCATTCAGCCACTCATTTTCCGGTTCTTCATTGCAGGACCCGCTTCCAAAGGATTGCCGCCTTATACGCTTATCGGGCTGATACGAACCGTGTTGCTCTTCCTGCTTTTCTTTATCGGTTGTATCTTCCTCCGTGTACTGATCGCTGTCCTTTATCTGGTGCCTGTGCGGAAAAGCAGCAAGCAACGTTTGGTATGCCGACTGATACAAATCACTTGTAAAGGGATTCTGTTGTTGGCCACTGCCGTCAAAAAAGAACATATCAACAAAGCTAACGAACGTTTTCAGCATCCGGCAATTATTATCGCCAACCACCAGTCGTTCATCGATATTCTGGTATTGCTGTCTCTTTCGTCTAAAATCCTGATGGTAACCAACCATTGGGTATGGCATTCTCCTTTCTTCGGAGCAATCATCCGCTATGTCGATTTCTATTACATAGGCGAAGGCTACGAACAATATATGGAACGGATGCGGAAAAAAGTAAAAGAGGGCTACTCCATCGCTATCTTCCCCGAAGGTACACGCACTTACAACGGAAAGATGAAACGTTTCCACAAAGGAGCTTTCTACCTGGCAGAAACATTGCAACTGGATATTCTTCCGATCCTCCTCTACGGCAACAACAAAATCATTGCAAAGGCACAGCCTTTCAATATCCGCAAAGGAATCATCTACACGGAAATACTTCCCCGTATACCGGCAGACGACCTTTCTTTCGGAACCACCTACCAGGAACGCACCAAACGCATATCCGCCTATATGAAGGAAGGTTACGCCCGTATCTGCCGGGAAAAGAACACGACGGACAATCCTGCTTTCTACGAAGCTCTGATCCAAAACTATATATACAAAGGACCAGTCGTTGAATGGTATATCCGTATCAAGGTGAAGATGGAAAGAAACTATCGGCTGTTCAACCGATTGATTCCCGTCCAAGGGCAAATTACAGACATCGGCTGCGGCTACGGTCCGCTCTGTTATATGCTGTCTCTGCTTTCCGAAGACCGGGAAATTTTAGGAATTGATTACGATGAGGATAAAATAACCTTGGCACAACACGGATGGTTACGCAACGAACATCTCCAGTTCAGGCACGGCAACGCATTGGAATATCCGCTACCGGAAAGCGATGTTTTTATCCTGAACGATATGCTTCACTATATGAGCTATGAACATCAACGGACTTTGCTGTTGAAATGCGCTGACCGGCTGCGTTCGCAGGGAATGATTATCATACGCGACGGAAACTCGGCAAATACTTCCAAACACCGGCTGACCCGGTTCACGGAATTGCTATCCACCCGTATCTTCAATTTCAACCGGACTGCCGGAGAATTGCATTTCACCACAGAAAACCAACTGCGGAAAATAGCAGTCACCTGCGGAATGAATGTAGAAATCATTCCTAACGACAAATATACCTCGAACACTATTTATATATTCAGAAAACCGAACGAACATGAGTAAATACGATATCATCATTATCGGAAGCGGCCTTGGCGGACTGGAATGTGGAGCGATTCTTAGTAAAGAAGGATTCAATGTATGCGTCGTAGAGAAAAACACGCAATTCGGCGGATGCTTTCAAACCTACCGGCGAAAAGGACATTTATTCGATACAGGCATTCATTATGTAGGAAGCCTGGATGAAGGTCAAGTGATGAATCAGTATTTCCGCTATTTCGGCATCATGGACAAACTAAAGCTGAAACGCTTGGACGATGAGGCTTTCGATACAATCTACTATAAAGGAAAAACATACGATTATGCAATGGGGTATCCGCAATTCATCGAAACGATCTGCCGGTCCTTCCCGCATGAAAAAGAAAACCTGAAACGTTATGCCGAACAGCTTCAGACTGTTGGTAACTTGATTAGCGTAGACCATCTGAAACAGGGCACACTTGCCCTGGAAGGAATGAAATACTTCTGCACCTCCGCCGCAGGACTGATTGCGGATATTACTCCGGACCCCACTTTACAAAATGTACTGGCAGGCTCGGCCTTGCTCTACGGAGGCTTGAAAGATGTCTCCACCTTCTACGAACATGCCATGATTAACCATTCCTACATCGAAGGAGCTTATCGTTTTGTGGACGGCAGTATGCAAGTCAGCCTGGAATTGATTAACGTGATCCGGGCGAATGGAGGGACAGTACTTAACAACAGTGAAGCCACCCGTATCATCGTTGAAAACGAAAAAGTACAGGGAGTCATCATCAACGGCGAAGAGCGGTTGGAAAGCGACTATGTAATTTCCAACATGCACCCTCAACGAACCCTGGAGATACTGGATAAAAACCGTAGTATCAAGAACGCCTACATATCCCGCATCCGTTCGCTCGAAAACACATACGGCATCTTCACGCTTTATCTGGTAATGAAAAAGAAGAGCACTCCGTACCAAAACCGTAACCTCTATCTGCATGGAGATCACAAAGTGTGGTATGACAAGCAGATCTATCCAGGACGGACCACCAACTGCATGATTTCAATGCAAGCCTCTTCCGAAGACAGTCAATACGCCAGTGTTATTTCAATCCTGACACCGATGTATATGGACGAACTGTCTGCATGGAAAGACACCACTCCCGAACACCGGGGAGAAAGCTACCGGTCCTTCAAAAAGAAAAAGACGGAACAGCTGCTTCGCTTTATCCGGAGCCATGGCATTGATTTCTCCGACAACATAGAAGAGATTCATACCACCACTCCGTTGAGCTATCGCGACTATACCGGAACGGTGGACGGTTCCGCATACGGAATTATCAAAGATTATAAATGTCCGCAAATCGGTTTTGTGTCTACACGAAGCCGGTTGGGTAATCTCTTTCTCACAGGTCAAAACCTGAACGTGCATGGCGCACTGGGGGTAACGCTGACTTCCATGCTCACTTGTGCGGAATTTGTGGGACAAGAATACCTGGCTAAAAAAGTAGGAAATGCATAAAACAATCAAAAAGATATTCAAATACACGAGCTACGTTCTTCTGTCGTTCCTCGTGATATTGATAGCCGGAGTCTGTTATCTCTACTTTTCAGCAGATATGCTGACACCGAAACATGAACCTGGTATCATCATGACAAAAGTGTCTCATGCAGATACTACTACCATGATTCCGGCAGAAGTACTCTACAACGATACTCTCGACCTCCGATATTATGACGGCAACTTCCTGCGCCACAGCGAAAGCGGATTGTGGGAGTTGTTTGTGAAAGGGGATGCCTTTCAAAGAGGAGAAGCCATCGGCAAACTTTCCTCTGATCTGCTTCATTATCAGGAGAAAGTATTTGTCGATCAGATTCGTGAGATTGTTCCTTCAGACAGTTATCTGAAGTTCCTCCGGTTCTTCATCGTTTTATTCAACCGTCATCTGGGTGAGAACGTCCTCGAAGAATACCGCGACGAGATCTACGGAATCTCGCTATCGTGTACCCATGAATACGACTTTATCGGCACTCCTTACGAACGTCAGCTGAATTACCATTCGGCACACGACCTGGGACATGCCATGCAAGATTATATGTTAGTGGGATGCAGTTCGTTTGCCACTTGGGGAACACAAAGCGCCGATTCGTCTCTACTGATCGGACGCAACTTCGATTTCTACGTGGGAGATGCCTTCGCAGAAAATAAGCAAGTGGCTTTTTATACACCGGATCAAGGTTATAAATTCGCTTCCGTAGGATGGCCCGGTATGATAGGCGTACTATCCGGCATGAACGAAACGGGGCTGACCGTCACGATCAATGCCGCCAAGTCTGCTGTTCCAACAGGTTCCGCCACTCCTATTTCCATTCTAACCAGAGAAATACTGCAATATGCGTCAACGATTGATGAGGCTTTTGCCATTGCTAAGAAACGGAAGACATTCGTTTCCGAATCCATCTTGATAGGTTCTGCCAAAGATGGCAAAGCCGCTATCATTGAGAAATCTCCGGAGAAGACAGTGCTCTTTAAAGGAAAAAAAGAAGCCGACCGGCTCATCTGCACCAATCATTACCAATCGAAGGAATTCAGTAAGGATGAACGAAACATGGAAAATATCCGTACTTCGGACAGTCCATACCGTTTTGCACGATTGAAAGAACTCATCAATGAGAATCTGCCGATAGATGCTTCTAAAGCCGCCTCTATCCTGCGCAACCACAAGGGTTTGCAAGATGCGGACTTGGGACTGGCTAACGAAATGGCTATCAATCAATTCATTGCTCATCATTCCGTTATCTTCCAACCAGAAAAACGATTGATGTGGGTATCTACCTCTCCCTGGCAATGTGGAAAGTATGTAGCTTATGACCTGAATAAGATATTTAACGACACGATTAACTTGCAACACGAAATATACAGTTCTAACCTGACCATTCCGGCAGATGAATTCGCCGAAACACCGGAGTTCCAGCATCTTCTTACCTATAAGAAGTTGACTCCGCTCCTATTGAAGAAGATCAGAAAAAAGGAGAAAATAGAAGAGCATGTTTTAAAAACATACGAAGCCTCTAATCCTTCTCTATATTATGTATATGAAGTGATAGGAAATTATTACGAGGCTATGCAGCAACCGCAACAAGCCATCGTATACTGGCAAAAAGCATTAAAGAAACCGATTCCCAAGTTGCAAGAGAAAGAACGTATCCAACAGAAAATTCAAAAACAATCCAAAGATGGAAAAGAATCCTGAAATTCAGTTCCGCTCACCGGAAGAGATCAAATGCTATCAGGAAGAACGGTTAACCCAAACGTTGACCTACCTGCAAGCACACTCCAAGTTCTACCAACGAATGTTCGGAGAACACCACATTGACATCAATCAGATAAAGAAGATTGAAGACCTGCAACAAATACCTGTCACCACCAAGACAGACTTGCAACTTCATAACGACGACTTCATCTGTGTAGACAAGGAGCAAATCATTGACTATGTAACGACTTCCGGCACACTGGGAGATCCGGTGACTTTCGTTCTCACTTCCGAGGACCTGGACCGTTTATCTTACAACGAGTACCTGTCTTTCACCACCACCGGATGCAGTAAAAAGGATATTCTGCAACTCATGACTACCATCGACCGCCGCTTCATGGCAGGACTTGCCTATTATATGGGAGCACGCGAACTCGGCATGGGAGTGATCCGGGTAGGTAACGGCATCCCCGAACTGCAATGGGACACGATTCGCCGGATTCATCCGACTTGTGGAATGGTCGTCCCTTCTTTCCTTATCAAACTGATAGAGTTTGCCGAGAAGAATCATATCGACCATAATGCGTGCTCGATGCAGAAATGTATCTGTATCGGTGAGGCTTTGCGCAATCAGGAGTTTCAGTTAAATACGCTCGGACAGAAGATACATGACAAATGGCCTGCCTTACAGCTATATTCCACCTATGCTTCCACCGAAATGCAGTCGTCTTTTACCGAATGTAGCGAATTCCACGGCGGGCATTTGCAACCGGAACTTATCATCGTAGAGTTTTTGGATGACAATAATCGTCCTGTCGCAGAGGGAGAAGCTGGCGAAGTGACGATCACGACGCTCGGAGTAGAAGGTATGCCGCTGCTCCGCTTCAAGACTGGTGATATTTGTTACCATCATACCGAGCCTTGTGCCTGCGGAAGAAATACGATTCGCCTTAGTTCCATTCTCGGACGAAAAGGGCAAATGATTAAATATAAAGGGACTACTTTGTATCCACCTGCACTGTTCGACATACTGGACAATATTCCTTCGGTAAAGAATTACATCATTGAAGTTTACACCAACGAATTGGGAACGGATGAAATTCTGATCCGTATCGGGAGCGAAAACCGTAGCGAAGGTTTTGCCAAGGAGATAAAAGACCTGTTTCGTTCGAAAGTCAGAGTGGCTCCAAGTATTAATTTTGAGTCGGCAGAATACATTGCAAAAATTCAAATGCCTCCAATGAGTCGAAAAACGATAAAATTCATTGATTTACGATAATTATTCTCTACTTTTGGAGTTTATAAACTAACTATATCACTTTAACATTAACGTTTATGAAAAAACTTATTCTATTCTTATTCTTAAGTACAAGCCTGTTCTGTTTCGGACAAGGCAAGAGTGCATTGAAAGACATCCAGTCTATCAAGTTCTATGGAGTGGACTACTCCCAAGCTAAAGTTTTCGGTGCAGATGAATCACCGGTGCAATTCAAAGATGCTTTCAGACGTATCAATGAGCTTTTTATCACAGAAGCAAAGAAATATAACGTAGGAAAGCAGTTGAGAAAAGAGGTAACGGAAATCTCATTGGATGCAGTCAATCAAGTGAACGAAAACATCAACGTGGCCGAGCTGATGACTGCCAAAAGAGAATATAGCCTTAGTAAAGAACAAATCAAAGCGGCTATCAAAGCATTACCTATTCAGAAAACGCCGGGCATAGGTATGGTATTTATCGCACAGTTCCTGGATAAATCAAACGCCAGAGGTACGTATGAAGTCGTATTCTTCAATACTGAAACAAAGGAGATCATTGAAGAATGGATAACAGATGGAAAAGCACGTGGTTTCGGATTGCGCAACTACTGGGCAGGCTCTATTTATAGCGCACTCAAGAAATTATAAACCAATAATATATATAAACATGAGAAAACTACTATTATTGCTGACTTTACTGTTAAGTATCAGTACTTATGTCGCAGCACAAAATTACACAGAAGTAGTGTATTTAAAGAATGGCAGCATTATCAAAGGGGTTATCATTGAGCAAGTACCCAATGTTTCCTTAAAAATTAAAACAAGTGATGGCAGCCTCATCATCTGTCAGATGAGTGATGTGGAGAAAATCACTAAAGAAGAACGGTATACAAGAGATTACCGCAAAGAGGCCAACAACCGCAAAGCCGCAAGAAATACATTAAAAGGCTATAAAGGTTTCGTGGACTTTGCATACATCGGTGATGTCAGCGACTACAATGCCTCCAAAATTGAATTATCAACCTCACACGGTTATCAATTCAATAATTATTTCTTCGTTGGTGGTGGTGTTGCTCTCAACTACTATACGGATGCTGATCTTGTTGCAGCGCCAATCTATGCTAACTTCAGGGCTAACTTCATCAACAAAAGAGTGACGCCTTTTGCCGATGTAAAAACCGGATATGCTGTAGGAGACATAGAAGGAGCGTATGCTTCGATAGGAGTAGGAGTACGTTTTTCTTTAAAAGGGAAAAAGGCCTTGAATTTAGCTTTGATGTACAATTTCCAAGATTATGACACCACAACTGATTATAGTTACAGTTATGGAGGTCATTATTATCATGACAGCTGGGATGATACATGGGAGTTACACGGAGTAGGAGTCAGATTCGGTTTTGAATTCTAAATCTACTGTTTGTCTGTACCTTTTAACAACAAACAAACAATAAATCAAATTCGAACCATGAAAAAGACTATCACAACACTTCTACTATTGAGCTGCATTACTGCATTTTCATTTGCGCAAAGCATTGTTATGACTTCAGGAACTATCGACTTCATCAAGGACCAACAAGTGATACAATTCACTTTCTCTTATGACGAAATGCTGGTAGGAAAACTGACAGAAAGCGAATATGTAGATAAAAAAAGCTCCGAATATAATGCAAAAGAAGAGGGCAAAGGAGATCAATGGAAAGCTGCCTGGTATGGCGACCGTAAAGAACGATTTGAGCCAAAGTTCTTGGAACTTTTCGATAAATATATGAGCGAAGTTGGTATCACAGCAGGTACGGAAGGTGCTCAATATCGAATCGAAATCAATACAGACTTCACCGAGCCGGGTTGGAATGTGGGTGTCATGCGTCAGAATGCATCTGTCGACCTAAGCTGCAAAGTGAAGAAGATTGAAACAGGTGAGCAAGTAGCCTCTATCAGAATCCGTAATGCTTCTGCCAACAACTTTTGGGGTACTGATTTCACTTCCGGGTATCGCGTTCAGGAAACGTATGCCAAAGCAGGAAGAGAATTAGCCAAGTTCTTTATCAAAAAGGCGAAGTTACGCAAGATAAAAGACTAACTGGCTTGAACCACATTTGCCTACTATAAAGTTGAATAAACATAGAAGTATCTGCCACCTGCAACAAAAAGCGCGTAATACGCTAGCTGACAAACAGTTGGAGCGTTACAGATACCTGCGGCAGATACTTCTATGTTTTTTCAACTTTATGGAGGAAAGAATATATCACGATTATGCTCATAACTGTAAAACAGTTGGATGAAGCACTCTCCCATCCGTTATTGAGCTAAATAAATACTCTCATTAAAGAGTAGTATTAATGTATACAAAGAATATTAGGCACCTTACGCTCCCCAGCATGGTCAAACCGCCCATTATCACAAGGATAATTAACAACTCCATCATCCGATGCACCGGACAGCCAAAGGGTAGTAGACCCGCCTCCATCCAAATTTAACGCATCCTCACCTCCTAAAATACGAATCAAATGTGCCAGTTCCGGAATATTCACTCCTTCGGCTTGCTCCGGGAAACGTCCGTCTACGGTTATCAACAATATTTTCCCCTCCTTAGTGGTGGCAACAGCACTACGAGGATGCTTGGTTCGGATAAAATTCGTGCCACATGAATTCCAATCGCAAATCTGTCCGTCTTTCAGCATCAGCGGACCGGAAGCAAGTACTATACCTGTTTCCCCTTCATATTCCTTTTCTATCTGTTTGCTCCAAGGGATTAACTTTATCTTCCCTTTGCGCACATTAATAGCTCCTGTAACACGCAGTTTAAACTCACTCTGCATCGTTGTATCAATAACCTGGCGATCCGTCTTCAGGAAGCAGACCGAGTTTCCCCGTTTCATGTCAAAATAGGAGCCATTAATGGCTGCAATGGCGTTATATTCAGAAGCAATCTTACTTGTTTCTTTCATTTTATCCGAAACGGCAACACCGACTTTCAAACCTGCAACAGGATCAATTTCTATCAGGCTGATAGATTGGGGACCTTGATATAATTGAGGGATAGAAGCATACTTATATACAATTCCTTTTTGAGGATTTTCTATCTTCCAACAAGCAGATACAATTGCCAATGAATCCGCTACTGTCTGCCCTTTTACCATTTCAATGGAGCACACAGCCAGGATAACGACGATTAACAAGTTTTTCTTCATAAACTAACGAATAAATGTGTTAAGTATAATATATATTAGTCTTAATGACCAGTAATGTCCGTATTATAATCTTCCCGATTATATTGCCATAACAGAATAGGATATCCTTTCGCATTTACCTTGTAATACCATGAGTTTCCCCATCCTGCATCAAGGTAGTTCTGCATATTCGATAAGAACTCCTTCGACTTAGTTTCCCCATCGTGGGGTTGCTTCACACCGACTAATTCACCGGAAAATTCGGTTTTAGGTACTCCGGCATTCAAAATCTTCATATCGTCTGTTGCCCAACAATCAACAACCGTCATATTAGCTGCTCCCATGAAGGCGGCAATACGCCCCAAATTTACACCATTTTTCTTATTTTCCACTAATTTATTCAAAGCAACGCATCTTTTAGGTGCAGTATCAAAATAAGCTCCGATACCTGCTGCTCCGGAATTCATTGAAATAACTTCACCTGCCGCATAGCAATTCTCCAATATACCACCAGCCCAGACAATACCTACTATCCCCCCGGCACGTGAATTTCCTGTTTCATTCTTCGCTGTAACCGTAGCAGTAGAATAACAATTCTTAATGGACGAATACACAGAGCCGCTCGGTTTACCGATATTACCGGAAATACCGCCAATTATATCAAATCCCGATACCTTTCCGCTCGTATAACAATTTTCTACACTTCCGGTAAATACGTCCGAAGTCGGGATTTTTATCCCTACATAACCGGCTAATATTCCGCCTCCATTTTGTGCCACAATATCTGCATCCACAATTCCCAAATTCTTGCAGACTCCACATAACACCCCGAACAAGCTGGCATAGTTACCTTGCGATTTCAAGCCTTTTATAACATGCCCGTTTCCGTCAAAATGGACGAGTCTGTCATAAGGCTCACTCACATTCAAAGCCTGCCAATCAATCCCTGACATATTCACATCGGCCTCCATTCTGAAATAAACCATTCCTTTAGAATAATTGACCTTATGCATATCCTGCATATGTCTCGCCGTTTTTATAATATAAGGATTATCCTCCGAACCGTCACCAGAGTCAAACAACTGCCCGTTGCTATGCTTCTTTACCAAGATGAAAGTCCTGACACTGCGTTGTCCGTAATGATCGAACTTTTTATTATCACACGGATAGTTGACTACATCTGTGGCTGAAAGATTACTGTCGCGTATATACATCGTTGTAGACCCTCCCCCGTCTACGTTCAAGGCATGCTGTGGTTTAAAATACTGGTTTATAAAGGAGGTAAGCTCTTTGGCAGTCATTCCTGCCGCCAAATCCGCACGACCGTCCACTGTTACCAACAAAAGTTTATTCTGTTCTGTCAAAGCCACAGCGGTACGGGGATGACGTACTCCCTGATGTCTTCGGTAATCCTCTCCATCCAGGGAATTCAGGTTGATTCCGGTTATATCTCCAATAAATGTTTCACCTACCGGTTGATAATTATCTATCAAGACTGGTGCTCCCGAGAATATGTTAGGCATTGAATTATAGGAATATGATTCCTTTGTTCCATATCCAATTTCAACCTTATAGCCGTCATAAGCTATGGCCCCTTCATGTTTCCAATATCTTAAATGACCTTCGGGAAGAGTGATCGGTGAAATTATTGAGCCATTGACTTTTACGAAAGAGGCTTCAAGTTCATACGTACCATTAATTCCGGCTACCGCATCATGTTTCAGAGCAACGCTTGACAAAGAATCGAGTTGAGGAGCCGAAACAAACTCCAATTCGTAATCAGGACTCGACAGGTCGATTTCAAGCACATTTATTTGTTGTTGGGCATTGAAAGCCCCTTTATTATAGGAGTACCATATAAAACTCTTTCCGTCAATAGAATCTATTTTCCAGCCATCTTTGTCCTTCAATGTCGGTTCTTCAACCGGGATAGGAGGAGGAGTATAATTCTGTCCCTTTCCTATCATATCGCTGAAATCTTCATTGTCCAGTTGGCTGGAGCAGCTGATAGCTATTATAAAAAGCGTAGAAACTAGTAATATCATTATTCTATATTCTTTCATGACCAATCAAATTAAAAGTTTAAATTATCATTCCATCCCGGATTCTGTGTCAGAGCTCCATTTGTCAAAATACGGTCCTGCCTTGGAATCGGGTATAAATAGTCCCGTTCTTCATTCCACTGGCGAGGAACATCTTTATAGCAAATCACATTCCCGGATTCTCCTTCTGTCAGTTCTACCGTAACTCCAATCTCCAGATATTCAAGCGCATTGACACCACCAGGCTTTGCTCCTTTATACAGACAGACATCAATAGTCCCGTCATGATTCAGGTCATAATTACCCGGACCGGGGAAATACATTCCCAAAAACTCATCATCCATACAACTCCCCGCTTTCCAACGCATTAAATCATAATAACGGAAGCCTTCCATTAACAATTCTATGACTCTTTCACGACGGATTTCCAGTATGACTCCTTTATTCGTTTCAGAGACATTAGGATAGACATTCAGCAGATAAGGATCGGGGTCCGTATTAGCGTCACTCATATTCAGGTTCGGCATTCCTACCCTATCCCTTATTAATTTAATCGTCCTGTCAATATCATTCTGTTCCAACGTTCCCCTTTCCGCTTTGGCTTCCACATAATTCAAAAAAACCTCCGCCGTCCTGAAAATAGGAAAATCATTTTCAGACGTGTCACCTACATCATATTTGGTGGCACCCGAATATTTAATTAAATGATACCCAGTCATTGCCGAAGAGAAATTAGGACCCGACTGTTTCGTTTCTCCCGGACGTATATATCCGGGAGTACGGATGGTCTGTGCCAAACGAGGATCTCTGTTCTGACATTCATCAAAGAATACCTTAGTGGCATATCCTTGCATGTCCGTAAAACGGGAACCGTTCTTATTCAAATACATATTTACAATCTTTTTCGATAATCCGGGTCTGCCTTTCGAAGCTGTATTTTCAAAACCTTGCACGTCGTGACGGATATTCAGTGTCCCATTATAGTCTCTAGCCAAAACAATTTCCTGCTGAATGGCATTCAAGGAAGAAAAAAGAGTCTGATAAGGAGTACTGCCTGTTTTATACAAGCTATATCCACTATTCTTCATAAAGTCATCGGAAGCAGTAATACACGCATCCAAATATTTTTCGTAGTCTGCTATCCCATGATACTTACGGAAAGTGCCTTCAAACAAACAAACTCTTGACTTCAGTGCCAATGCAGCCCATTTACTGACTCTGTAAAGTTCTTTATCTTTGGATAAAGTAGTAATAGCAAAATCCAAATCTTCAATGATTTTCTGCATCACAAACTCTCTGGAATCCCGGGGTTTATACAACAGTTCAGCATCAGACGAATCCAGTACTTTATCATACCAGGGGACATCTCCAAATCGCTGTACTTTCTTAAAGTAAAAATAAGCCCTGAAAAAACGGGTGATTGCATCGTACTTATTACGTACATCTTGATCTTCACAATTATGAGAATTCTCTAACAAGAAATTAAGACTTCTCAATGCCTCCCAATTCCATCCTCCACCCGTCGATGGAATGATCCGTTGCCCAGTTACCTCATCATCCAACGGAGAAACAATCAATACATCTGCATTATCTTTATAAATATCTGCTGCCGTAGGCAGTATATTATAGTAAAACTGATTACTATACAGTTGAAGTTCGTTTTCATTCTTGAAATAGGTGGTTGGAGACAAACTGTCTTCAGGATAAAGGTCCAGTTTATCACACGATATAAAAAGAATGGTAAACAACCACATAAATATGATACAAAACTTGGTTTTCATATATAGATATATTAGTTATTATCAGAATGTAATATCAATACCAAAAGAATAAGTCTTTGAGAACGGATAAGAGAGTGCATTAGTCTTACCTGTTTTCCAATTTGTTCCGGCAGCAGCCGCTTCCGGATCAATATAATCCGTATCCAGCCTGTCTAATGTGAGCAGATTCTCACCACTGAAATAGAGACGGGCTTTCTGTACATGTATCTTTGATAACCATTTAACAGGTAACGTATATCCTACGGTCAGGTTTTTCAGTCGGCAATAGGCAAGACTTTGCAAGTATCTGTTATTAACCGATGACAAGGAACGGCCATCAGTCCATGCGATATATCCTCTGGGGCGGGGGAAATAAGCATCAGGATTGTCTACGCTCCATACGTCTGCCAGAAAATCCTTCGGAATGAAACTTGGTGCTGGTGAACTATACGGTCCCCAAAAGGCAAATGCATCACTGGATGGGTACCAGTCTTGTTTCCCCACTCCCTGAAAGAACACGGAAAAGTCAATGCCATTCCATTCTGCATTAAGTCTGATACTATACGTATAGCGCGGAAGAGAATTACCTATAATCCGTTGGTCCTTAATATCATTAGCACTGACAGTTTGTTCGATCTTATTATTGCCATCAAGATCGAGATATTTCATGTCTCCAGCATGCAGTCCTCTATCGACAACGGCATTATTGATGATATAGTTTACGACACTCTGGTCTACTCCATAATTAGCTGCCTCTTCATCTGTCGCAAAATAGCCATCAACCATATACCCCCATATATCTCCCAGTCTCTGACCGACATAAGGAGAGCTGATTTCTTTATTAGGGTTATCATATTTCGTAATCTTGGAGACATTATCCCCGATTCCAAACGAAACACCATAGTTAAAAGGTTTGTCCATTACATTAAAACGGTCATTCCAGGCAACGACCAATTCCCAACCTTTGGTCCTTAAGTCAGCAGCATTCATATTAGGAGATTTTGCGCCATAGACAGACGGTAATGCTTTGCCGGGCATTAGCATGTCTTTTGTATCCCTTATATAAGCATCTGCCGAAACATTCAATCTATTATTGAAGATACCGATATCAAGACCAATATTTTTAGTAACTACGGTTTCCCATGTCAAGTCGGAAGCATTAGGAGCGGTTTCATAGGCATACGAGGCTTTTTCTTTATCACCAAACGAATAATTAAGAACTTTTCCTGTTTCTATTTGCTGCAGATAATCATAATAACCAACTTGCTGATTGCCCAAAGTTCCATAAGACAGTCGTAACTTTAGGTTATCTACTGTATTTTTCAATGCTCCATAAAAAGGCTCTTCGCTAATGCGCCATCCGGCGGAGAACGATGGGAAGAAGCCGTACCGATGGCCTTTTTTAAACCGGGAACTGCCATCGTATCTTCCGCTCGCCTCAAACAGGTATCTTCCTTTATAATCATAGTTTGCCCTATAAAAGACGCCAAATAAAGCATATTTATTCTTTCCTCCGGTGACTACTGTATTTTCTCCCTTAGCCAGATTAAAGTCATTCAATTCATCAGATAACAGTCCATCTTTACTCACAGTCAGATCTTCATAAGATTTTGTCTCATAGTTGATACCGCCTGTCAGTTTCACATTATGAGAGCCGGCAAACAAGTTACCATAAGTTCCGTAAGCATTATATGCATAATACAGATTTTTTGTATTCAACACAGTCAGTTTATTCCCTCCGCTTGTACTCTCGGGCATGGTAATCGTAACACCCGGTACCTTGGAGTATTGCATGTCTACACTTCTATTGGTACATTTCTTGTCATATTTCGAATATGTGTAATTCCCTATGATTTCAACATGTTTTACCGGATTTATAACGACTTCAAATGTGGTCATAAACTCGTCTATCTCATCTTTATTATTATGTTTCTTATTAGATAATGCAACGGTGGTACCCGCCAAAGTATAGTTCATTATATTAGTTTCATACACCAGTGTACCGTCAGGATGTACAGGCACTAATATAGGCAAGGCACGATAGCTTGCATTCTTAAATATTGTATTCACTCCACCAAGTCCCGGATAGGAGTAATTCGATTTGAAATAAGAGGTATTATTACTGACGGATAACCATGGAGTCACTTTGGCTTCCAGCCTTGATTTGAAGTTATAGCGTTCATACTTGTCCGGTTGTATTTTAAGAACTCCTTTCTGATTATAATATCCTCCGGAAAGCCTGAACTTCAAATGTTCACTTCCACCGGAAATGCTTACATTATGTTCATGCGTCGGACGTTTATGGTCATATAAATAATTATACCAATCAAAATTCCCATAGTATTTATACTGTCCGTTTTCAGTTACTACCCAGGGCCGTTCGGGTTGTTCCGTCTTATCATTTCTCCTGATCCACAACTCATGATAATCCTTTTCCGTATATGTGAGCAATGGTGTCCCTTGCCAGGTAGAGAAAAACATATCACTAATACCGGCCGCATAATATCCACGGGTTTCATAATCTGTCGACGTAGTTACATCACTAAAGCTATATCGTCCGTTATAATTAAGAGTGACTTTGCCTTTTTCTCCCGTTTTTGTAGTTACCAGAATAACTCCATAGGCGGCACGTGCTCCATAAATTGCCGCAGACGACGCATCTTTTAAGACCGAAACAGAGGCGACATCATTCGGATTGACACGATTCACATCTCCCTCCACTCCATCAATAAGGACCAACGGTTTGGCAGAACCACTAATGGAATTCACACCTCTGATATTAAACGAACCTCCATCTCCTGCACGACCGGAAGAAAAAGAGACAGTCATGTTAGGAACTGCTCCTTGCAGTAATTGAGACATAGTCGAAGCAGAACGCCCTGCCAATTGATCCCCCTCAACCACAGACACGGCACCTGTCAAATTGACTTTCTTCTGTGTTCCATAACCTACAACCACCACTTCTTCCAAAGATCTGGAGTCTTCTTGCATGGTTATATTGATAACCGAATTATTCTTGACTGGAGATTCAACGCTCTTATAACCTAAAAATGAGAAAACCAATATACTATTGTCCGGAACCTCGATAGTATATCTTCCATCCATATCGGTGATGGCTCCTATTTTCTCACCTTTAACAGCTACATTACAACCGACAATAGCCTCTCCCAAATCATCTTTCACAGTTCCTGTTATCTTCCGACCGAGAGTTACGTTTTTCATTTTCTCCATACTTTTCACCAGAATAATATGGTTGCCTTCCATCGTATACGAGAAACCTGTTCCTTGCAAAACTCTATTAAGAATTTCGGCAACCGTGGTTTCCCGAGTAGATACTGCTATTTGTTTGTCCAAAGCAATCTCGTGTTCATTATAGATAAACAAATAGTCTGTTTGTTTTTCAATCTGCCTGATGATTTCGGCGAATGTTGCGGTTCCTTTATTCATCGTAACTTTTTGATTCTGAGAATAGCCATCCAGGGCATACGTCTCAAAAATAATGAATAACAGGAAAAAGACAGTTAACCTCATAATTCTTAAAATTTGAGTAGAGTGTGTTTTTCTATGGACAATACGTCCACACCAAAGATTATTTTTCATATCTTTGCCTAGAGTTATTAAGTTAATACATAAAGATTTGGAATGAAAGTCGAGTCTTTTTATTGACTTCTCACATATCGGTAAATGTTGCAGCATTTACCGATATTTTCGTTTTAAACAGACAGGTGCTCTTGTTCTCATGTTTTTCATTTTAGGATTCATACTTCTTTATCAATAGATGATAATCTGATTCTTCTCATCATCCTGCATATAGTTAAATTTAACGTACTTCTGCAATACCTTCATCACGTGCTCAATACCTTCTTTCTGCCGGAACTTACCTGTACACGGACGGGAAGCTATCTTTTGATTATTGTTGATAATCTTCACTTCATAATATTGCTCCAATTTCTTGAATACCGTTTCCAAAGGTTCATTCTTAAAGGAATAGATTCCCATCCGCCAGAGGAAATCGTTGTCCGAAGTGAATGCCTCTTTATAAAGTTTACCGTCTCTCGCTTCTACTTTCTCATACGGTTTCAGCACTATTTCGTTTTGCGTATCCGGCTGGTAGACGGTTACTTTTCCTTCTATCAGAGACGTTTCAAACATATCGGAATTCGGATAGGCGGATACGTTGAAGGTGGTTCCCAATACCCGGATATCATATTTCTGCGTTTCAACAATGAAAGGGTGTTTCTCGTCGTGCGCCACTTCAAAGTATCCTTCTCCTTCCAAAGCCACTTTTCTGTTTTTAGAGTGGAAGCCGTTAGCGGGGTATTTCAATGTGGAGTTGGAGTTCAACCAAACTGTTGTCCCGTCAGCCAATATCAGATTGGCACGCTGTCCTGCTGGAACGGTCACAGTCTGCATGTCGGTAGAATGCTCCAACCGATAGCCCTGATATTCCTTATGGATGATGAAAGCGAGCATGGCAACTACCGCGGCTATCTTCATCGACGTCCAGAGATACCGCATTACAGGCTTCTTCTTTTCCGTATTCTTCGTATTCTGTCCGTCAACGTTTCCGTTCCAAAGGGTTGCGTTATAAATGCGATGTAACTGCATCAGTTGTTCACGATGTTCTTCGCTCTCTTTCATCCAGCGTATCACTTCTTTCTTTTCTTCGGGAAGTACGTCACCGGCAATATATTTATTAAGTAGTCTTATGTCCATATAGCGTTCTATTATCCAAAGCATTTATCCGCCCTGTACATAATAGACACACCAGGAAAGAAGTTCACTAGTTGAAAAGATGAAAAAGTGAGTTATTCTTCAATCAACAGGTTATTAATGCTTAGGACAGTACTTCTTCACTCCTTATATATTAATAGAAAAGTTGCTGTCTATTAGGTATAAACTTCCTCTTATCCAATAGTAAAGTTGCACTTGCCTAACTGTAAACTATAAATGCAAGCTTTGATTATAAAAACAGAACTTGCGTTTATAGTTTGAAAGTAATCAAAAAGAAGTTTGCAACTAATGAAATACAAGTTTAGACTTAATACAAAAGAAGTTATCTATTAATAGACTGGGAATAAAGCAGTACTTTATTAAATGAAGAAGAGATAAAGATAATCTTTCAGATTAACACGTAAGGCTTTCAACGCCTTACCTATATGATAATCGACACCTTTGACGCTGATATTCAACGTATCGGCTATTTCTTTTATAGATTTGTTCTCATAGCGGCTCATTCTGAAAACATTCCGGGTTTGCAGCGGCAATGTATCCAATGTCCGATTGACAATCCTGTTAATCTCTTCCGAGAAAATATCCGTCGGATTGCAGGCGTCCAAAGAAGAGATGCGGAAGTCAAGCTCATAGAGTTCGTCATTCAGGATATTCTCACGAGCTTCCATCCGCAGATGTTCGTTTCGCAGATGATTCAACGATTGGTTCTTTACTACGGTCATCAAGAAAGCACGGATATTATCCACTTCTTCCGTTTTCATCGTAGTCCATAAGGTAATCATCGCTTCGGAAGCTATATCTTTCGACAGCATTTCATCATGGAGATAGGATTTGGCGAATAGAAAGCAACGTTGATAATACTCTGAATAGATATTATCAAATGTCATATTGGAGTCTGTGACGTTACCCGGCTTTCTCATTTATCAGATTCTTATTGGTGGAGCAAAGATAAACCAAAAAAGTTATCTTTCAAAAATCAACTATAAAAACTAAAAGACACCCCATATCAAACTTCCGGTTTTCCACTGCCCTTGAAATATTTTCGTCTTATCTACTATACACTTCCGCTTTTTTTCGTACTTTTACCCCTTGTTGGGAAGAAGTGCCTTTCCAACCCTCGAGAACAGAAAAAGAAAAAACAATATATAAAATGAATCACAAATGGAATTATCGACCCATTACACCCGAACAGGCAGAGACAAGCCAGACATTGGCCCAGGAATTAGGGATTAGCCCGATTCTTGGACAACTTTTGGTACAGCGGGGAATTACGAAGGCAGCAGATGCCAAGAAGTTTTTCCGCCCGCAGTTGCCCGACCTGCACGATCCGTTCCTGATGAAGGATATGGATATTGCAGTAGAACGTCTGAACAGGGCGATGGGAAAGAAAGAACGTATTCTAATTTATGGAGATTATGACGTAGACGGTACTACTGCCGTGGCATTGGTCTACAAGTTTATTCAACAGTTCTATTCGAACCTTGATTATTACATACCCGACCGCTACAACGAAGGGTATGGCATTTCTAAAAAAGGAGTGGACTACGCCGCTGAAACCGGTGTAGGATTGATTATTGTACTTGATTGCGGAATAAAAGCAGTAGAGGAAATCACGTATGCCAAAGAGAAAGGGATTGACTTTATCATCTGTGACCATCACGTGCCGGATGATATTCTCCCGCCTGCCGTAGCTATCCTGAACGCCAAACGCCTGGACAACACGTACCCGTACACCCACCTTTCCGGTTGTGGAGTCGGTTTCAAGTTTATGCAGGCATTCGCCATTAGTAACGGCATCGAATTTCATCACCTGATTCCGTTGCTCGACATCGTAGCCGTTAGTATCGCATCGGACATCGTTCCGATTATGGGTGAAAACCGTATTCTCGCCTACCACGGTCTGAAACAACTGAACAGTAACCCGAGTATCGGTATGAAGGCCATTATCGATGTATGCGGACTTTCTGAAAAAGAAATCACCGTCAGCGATATTGTGTTTAAAATCGGACCGCGCATCAATGCATCGGGACGTATTCAGAATGGGAAAGAAGCTGTAGACCTACTGACGGAAAAAGATTTCTCGGCGGCACTTGAGAAAGCCGGACAAATCAACCAGTACAACGAAACCCGGAAAGACCTCGACAAGAGTATGACGGAGGAAGCAAACAACATCGTTGCCAATCTGGAAGGATTAGCCGACCGCCGCTCTATTGTGCTCTACAACGAAGAATGGCACAAAGGAGTGATCGGTATCGTAGCTTCCCGCCTGACGGAAGTGTACTACCGCCCTGCCGTGGTACTGACACGGACGGATGACATGGCAACTGGTTCCGCACGTTCTGTTTCCGGTTTCGACGTATATAAAGCAATCGAATATTGCCGCGACCTGCTGGAAAACTTCGGAGGACATACATACGCCGCCGGACTATCAATGAAAGTGGAGAATGTGGATGCTTTTACCAAACGGTTCGAAGACTACGTTTCACGGCATATCCTGCCGGAACAAACCAGTGCCGTCATCGAAATTGATGCTGAAATCGACTTCAGGGATATTTCGTCCAAGTTCTTCAACGACCTGAAGAAGTTTAATCCTTTCGGTCCCGACAACACGAAACCCATTTTCTGCACTCATCACGTTTATGATTATGGAACGAGTAAAGTGGTGGGACGCGATCAGGAACATATCAAGCTCGAACTGGTTGATAACAAATCGAATAATGTAATGAACGGCATTGCGTTCGGACAGAGTTCGCATGTGCGCTATATCAAAACAAAACGTTCGTTCGACATCTGTTACACTATTGAAGAAAACACGCATAAGCGTGGCGAAGTTCAACTTCAAATTGAGGATATAAAACCGATTGAATAAGTATCAGGAGATTTTAAAACAATATTGGGGATATGACTCCTTCCGCGACTTGCAGGAGGAGATCATCACCAGTATCGGCGAAGGCAAAGATACACTGGGGCTCATGCCCACCGGAGGCGGTAAGTCCATCACCTTTCAAGTGCCTGCTCTCGCCCAGGAAGGGATTTGCATTGTCATTACTCCGCTCATTGCCCTGATGAAAGACCAGGTGCAGAATCTGCGCAAACGCGGCATCAAAGCTCTTGCCGTATACTCCGGCATGACGCGGCAGGAAATTCTCACGGCACTGGAAAATTGCATCTTCGGTGATTACAAATTCCTCTATATTTCTCCTGAACGTCTGGACACGGAAATATTCCGCACCAAACTGCGGTCGATGAAAGTCTCCATGATTACAGTTGACGAAAGTCACTGTATCTCACAGTGGGGATATGACTTCCGCCCCGCTTACCTGAAAATTGCCGAGATACGGGCACTGTTACCGGGAATTCCAGTACTGGCACTGACCGCCACCGCCACTCCGGAAGTGGTGAAAGATATTCAAACCCGCTTGGATTTCCGTGAAGAGAATGTTTTCCGCATGAGTTTCGAGCGGAAAAACCTGGCGTATATGGTCCGACAAACGGATAACAAGACTCAAGAGTTGCTGCATATCTTACGAAAGGTACCGGGCAGCGCCATTATCTATGTCCGCAACAGAAGACGGACCAAAGAAATCACTGAATTACTGGTAAACGAAGATATTACCGCCGACTTTTATCACGCCGGACTGGATAATGCCGTAAAGGACCTGCGTCAAAAACGCTGGCAAAGCGGCGAAGTTCGTGTAATGGTAGCAACAAATGCCTTTGGAATGGGGATCGATAAGCCCGACGTGCGTATCGTATTACATCTTGATCTCCCCGATTCTCTCGAAGCCTACTTTCAAGAAGCCGGACGTGCAGGAAGAGACGGTGAGAAAGCGTATGCCGTAATCTTATATACTAAAACGGACAGAACGACGTTACACAAGCGTGTAGTGGATACTTTTCCCGATAAAGACTACATTCTCAATGTGTATGAACATCTGCAATATTACTATCAGATGGCAATGGGCGACGGTTTCCAATGTGTCCGTGAATTTAACCTGGAAGAGTTTTGCCGGAAGTTCAAATACTTCCCGGTTCCGGTAGACAGTGCACTGAAAATACTGACTCAAGCCGGTTATCTGGAATATACGGACGAACAGGACAACGCCTCACGCATCCTTTTTACGATTCGCCGGGACGAATTGTACAAACTTCGGGAAATGGGAACGGAAGCTGAAGCACTGATACAGATGATTCTCCGTTCTTACACCGGAGTGTTTACCGATTATGCCTATATCAGCGAAGCCACCCTTTCCGTACGTACCGGACTGACCCGCGAACAGATTTATAACATATTGGTCACGCTTACCAAACGTCGCATCGTGGATTATATTCCGCACAAAAAGACTCCTTATATTATATATACGCGCGAACGGCAGGAACTTCGTTTTGTGCACATTCCCCCTGCTGTCTACGAAGAGCGCAAAGCCCGATATGAAGCTCGCATCAAGGCGATGGAAGAATATGTCACTTCGGAGAATGTGTGCCGAAGCCGGATGCTGCTCCGCTACTTCGGAGAGAAAAACGAGCATAACTGCGGACAATGTGATGTTTGCCTTAGTCACCGTGTAACAGATACACTGACCGGGGAATCTCTTGAAGAACTGAAAAAGAGAATAGCCGAATTACTTACTCAAAAGCCGCATACACCGGCAGAAATAGCCGAGAAAATAGAAGCGGAGACAGAGAAAATCAGTGAAGTCATCCAATATTTATTGGAAGAAGGCGAGTGGAAGATGCAGGACGGAATGATACATATTTCAAAATAAGTTACTACCTTTGCGAGGTAACTCAAAAATAACACAACCATGCCGAACTTTTTTAAATCATTCTTCTCCGGTAAATCAGAAACTCCGGAAAGTGAAAAACAGAAAAACGATCAGAAAAATTTCGAGATTTTCAAATACGACGGTTTACGTGCACAACGCATGGGACGTCCGGATTATGCAGTAAAATGTTTTACTGAAGCTCTTGCCATCCAGGAAGAGTTTGAAACAATGGGCTATCTTAGCCAACTCTACATCCACATGGAAGAAACGGCAAAAGCCCGCGAACTGTTGGAGAAAATGGCTGCAATGGAGCCTCATGTCACGAGTACTTTCCTGACACTAGCAAATGTATGCTTCATCCAGGAAGATTATCAAGCTATGGAAGAGGCTGCCAATAAAGCGATTGCCATCGAAGAGGGAAATGCCGTAGCTCATTTTCTGTTAGGAAAAGCCCGCAAGGGACAGAACGACGATCTGATGACTATTGCCCATCTCACCAAAGCGATCACTTTGAAAGACGATTTCATCGAAGCCCGTCTGTTACGTGCGGAAGCCTTGTTAAATCTGAAACAGTATAAAGAAATGATGGAAGATATAGATGCTGTACTTGCCCAAAATCCGGAAGAAGAAACTGCCATGCTCCTACGTGGAAAAGTGAAAGAAGCCAACGGTCAGGACGAGGAAGCGGAAGAGGATTACAAACTGGTAACGGAAATAAACCCGTTCAACGAACAGGCTTACCTTTATTTAGGACAACTTTATATCAATCAGAAGAAGTTGGTGGAAGCCATCGGGCTGTTTGATGAAGCCATCGAACTGAATCCGAACTTTGCAGAAGCCTACAAAGAACGCGGACGTGCTAAATTGCTGAATGGTGATAAGGATGGCTCCGTAGAAGACATGAAGAAATCTCTGGAATTGAATCCGAAAGAAGAAGCTGGTCTGAACGGAGAATTCAAAAATTTGGGACCAAAACCGGAGGCACTTCCGGGTATCTTCTAAATACCGGAAACCAAGAAACAAGTATCACTTAAAACAGAAGCGCAAATGTAATACTGAATAACCTTTTCATTTGTTTTTGATGAAAAAACAAAAAAAATATCGTTTTTTATTTGCATCTAACAGAAATTTATTACTTTTGCCCCAGAATTAAAAACCAAAGCAAAAAAATAAAGATTCAAATGAGATCATTTACTTATGCATATTACTTCTTTTTTTACTTTTACTTTAGCAACAAAGTAGAGCGGGAGTTTGTATGTATCAAGTGACAGTGATGCTTAAGGACTGAATAGAGAAATCAATCATATGAATCCCGCTCCAATATGGATGCGGGATTTTTTTATATAATACATTTAGAACAATGAAGAAAATAGCAATTCAAGGAACACTCGGCTCATATCATGATATCGCCGCACACAAGTACTTCGAGGGAGAAGAAATAGAGTTAATCTGTTGTGCCAACTTCGAAGACGTGTTTACTTCGATACGAAAAGACAGCCAGGTTATCGGAATGCTAGCCATCGAGAATACGATTGCGGGAAGCTTGCTGCACAACAATGAGTTACTGCGACAAAGCGGCACACAGATCATTGGTGAATACAAACTGCGTATCTCGCACAGCTTCGTCTGTCTCCCTGATGAGAACTGGGAAGATCTGACTGAAGTCAACTCTCACCCTATCGCCCTGATGCAATGTCGCGAATTTCTGAATCAACATCCACAGTTGAAAGTAGTGGAAGGTGAAGATACTGCCCGTAGCGCGGAAATCATCAAGAATGAAAACCTGAAAGGGCACGCCGCCATCTGCTCCAAAGCTGCAGCCGAACGTTATGGCATGAAGATCCTTCAGGAAGGCATTGAAACGAACAAACATAATTTCACCCGTTTTCTGGTAGTTGCCGATCCCTGGCAAGTAGATGAACTCCGTCAACATCATGTCAATGCAACCAACAAGGCGAGTATGGTATTCACTCTCCCGCACACGGAAGGCAGTCTGTCGCAGGTTTTGTCTATTCTATCGTTCTATAATATCAATCTGACAAAAATCCAATCGTTGCCAATCATCGGACGGGAATGGGAATACCAATTTTACGTAGATGTAGCTTTCAACGATTATCTAAGATACAAGCAATCTATTGCCGCAATCACTCCATTAACCAAAGAACTTAAATTATTAGGCGAATATGCAGAAGGAAAATCAAACGTATAAAATCGCTCCTGCCGACAGATTGGCAAGTGTTAGCGAATACTACTTCTCAAAGAAACTCAAAGAAGTAGCACAGATGAATGCTGAAGGAAAAGATGTCATCAGTCTGGGCATCGGCAGTCCTGATATGCCTCCTTCTAGGAAAACCATCGAAACATTGTGTAACAATGCTCATGATCCCAACGGACACGGTTATCAACCGTATGTAGGTATCCCTGAACTGCGCAGAGGTTTCGCCAATTGGTATCAACGCTGGTACGGAGTGGAACTGAATCCGAATACAGAAATACAACCATTGATCGGTTCGAAAGAAGGAATCCTCCATGTTACGCTGGCATTTGTCAATCCGGGTGATCAGGTGTTAGTCCCAAATCCGGGGTACCCCACCTATACTTCTTTGAGTAAAATACTTGGCGCGGAAGTTATCAACTATGACCTGAAAGAAGAAGACGGTTGGATGCCTGACTTTGAAGCACTGGAAAAGATGGATCTTAGCCGCGTAAAACTGATGTGGACCAACTATCCCAACATGCCGACAGGAGCCAATGCTACTCCGGAATTATATGAACGTCTCGTTGATTTTGCACGCCGAAAGAATATCGTGATTGTGAACGACAATCCGTACAGCTTTATCCTGAACGATAAGCCTATCAGTATTCTGAGTGTACCGGGAGCCAAAGACTGTTGCATCGAGTTTAACTCTATGAGCAAGAGCCACAACATGCCCGGATGGCGTATCGGTATGCTGGCATCGAACGCGGAGTTCGTGCAATGGATATTGAAAGTGAAAAGTAATATCGACAGCGGTATGTTCCGTGCCATGCAACTGGCTGCAGCAACTGCTCTTGAAGCAGAAGCAGACTGGTATGAAGGCAATAACGAAAACTACCGCAACCGCCGTCACCTCGCCGGTGAAATTATGAAAACATTGGGATGCACCTACGACGAAAAACAAGTAGGAATGTTCCTTTGGGGAAAGATTCCCGCCTCCTGCAAGGATGTAGAGGAACTGACGGAAAAGGTGTTGCATGAAGCAAGAGTGTTTATCACTCCGGGATTTATTTTCGGCAGTAACGGAGCAAGGTATATTCGTATCTCTCTTTGTTGCAAAGACAATAAGTTAGCGGAAGCATTGGAAAGAATAATTTCAACGAAAACAAGTTATTAAAAGAATAAAAAACAAATAAGAATATGGAACTCGAATCAATTTTATTACCGGGCATTGAAACTAAAAGACCAATTGTCATTGCCGGCCCTTGCAGCGCAGAAACAGAAGAACAAGTAATGGATACAGCCAAACAACTGGCTGCTAAAGGACAGAAAATATATCGTGCCGGAATTTGGAAACCGCGTACAAAACCGGGAGGTTTCGAAGGTATCGGTGTAGAAGGTCTTGCCTGGTTGAAAGAGGTAAAGAAAGAAACAGGAATGTATGTTTCTACGGAAGTAGCAACAGCCAAACATGTTTACGAATGCCTGAAAGCAGGTATCGATATTCTTTGGGTAGGTGCGCGTACCACTGCTAATCCTTTCGCCGTACAGGAAATCGCTGATGCACTGAAAGGTGTTGATATCCCCGTATTGGTTAAGAACCCGGTGAATCCGGATCTCGAATTATGGATCGGAGCATTGGAACGTATCAACAACGCTGGTTTGAAACGCCTAGGTGCTATCCATCGTGGTTTCAGCAGCTATGACAAGAAGATCTACCGTAATCTTCCCCAATGGCATATTCCTATCGAACTGCGTCGTCGCATCCCTAATCTTCCGATTTTCTGTGATCCGAGCCATATCGGTGGAAAACGTGAATTAGTAGCTCCACTTTGCCAACAGGCGATGGACTTGAACTTCGACGGTCTGATCGTAGAAAGCCACTGTAACCCGGATTGTGCTTGGAGTGATGCTTCTCAACAAGTTACTCCGGACGTACTCGACTATATCCTCAATCTGTTGGTAATCCGTACTGAAACGCAATCTACCGAAAGTCTGGCACAACTCCGTAAACAAATTGACGAATGTGACGACAATATCATTCAGGAACTATCAAAAAGGATGCGCGTAGCCCGCGAAATCGGTACCTACAAAAAGGAACATGGAATCACCGTTCTCCAAGCCGGACGTTACAATGAAATCTTGGAAAAACGTGGCGCACAGGGCGAACAATGCGGTATGGACAGCGAGTTTATGAAGAAGATTTTCGAAGCCATCCATGAAGAATCGGTTCGTCAACAGATGGAAATTATTAATAAATAAAAAGCAGCCTCTCCCCAACCCTCTTCCAAAGAGAGGAAAGAAAGCAATCTCCTGTTCATATTGACAAGAGTAACTTTCAGTCTGTTCTCCTTGGAAGAGGGTTAGAGAAAAGATTATTAAATAAACATTATGAGAATATTAATCCTTGGAGCCGGTAAAATGGGCTCTTTCTTTACTGATATATTAAGCTTTCAACATGAGACGGCCGTGTTCGACGTCAACCCGCACCAGTTGCGTTTTGTCTATAACACGTATCGTTTCACCACATTGGAGGAGATTAAGGAATTTGAACCGGAACTGGTTATTAATGCCGTTACAGTGAAGTACACGCTGGATGCCTTTCATAAGGTGTTGCCTGTGTTGCCGAAAGACTGTATCATTAGTGACATTGCCTCTGTAAAAACAGGACTAAAGAAGTTCTATGAAGAAAGTGGTTTCCGTTATGTCTCCAGCCACCCGATGTTTGGCCCTACTTTTGCTAGTCTTAGCAATCTGAGCAGCGAGAATGCCATCATCATCAGTGAAGGCGACCACTTGGGAAAAATATTCTTCAAAGACCTCTATCAGACATTGCGTTTGAACATCTTCGAATATACGTTCGACGAACACGATGAAACAGTAGCCTACTCGCTTTCTATTCCGTTCGTATCGACTTTTGTATTTGCTGCCGTAATGAAACATCAGGAAGCTCCGGGAACTACGTTCAAAAAACACATGGCAATTGCCAAAGGTCTATTAAGCGAAGACGACTACCTGCTTCAGGAAATTCTGTTTAACCCACGCACTCCGGGACAAGTGACTAATATCCGGACAGAGTTGAAGAACCTTCTTGAAATTATCGAGAACAAGGATGCGGAAGGAATGAAAAAGTATCTGACAAAGATTCGGGAGAAGATCAAATAATCCGTACCGACATAGATAAGATTTAACGATCCCCTGTAAAAAAGTTCTTTGCAGGGGATTTTTTTATGTGTACCTTTGTATCCGCAAAAACGGATTCACAGGAGAAAGAATGATAGATCAAATTACCATAGACCGGATATTGGATGCGGCACAAATCATAGATGTCGTTTCGGATTTTGTCACCCTGCGCAAACGTGGTGTCAATTACGTCGGTTTGTGTCCGTTTCATAGTGATAAAACCCCTTCTTTTTATGTCTCTCCCGCCAAAGGATTATGCAAATGTTTTGCTTGTGGAAAAGGCGGAAACGCAGTCCATTTCATTATGGAGCACGAGCAGATGTCTTATCCGGAAGCACTGAAATACCTTGCCAAGAAATACAATATTGAAATCAAGGAGCGGGAATTAAGCGATGAAGAGAAGTTTGTGCAAAGCGAACGCGAAAGTCTGTTTATCGTCAACAACTTTGCGCGCGACTATTTCCAAAACATACTAAAGAATCATATAGACGGACGTAGCATCGGTATGGCCTATTTCCGCAACCGTGGCTTTCGTGATGACATTATTGAGAAATTCCAATTAGGTTACTGTACTGAAAGTCACGACGCTTTCGCTAAAGAGGCAATCCAAAAAGGATATAAGAAAGAGTATTTGGTAAAGACCGGGCTTTGCTACGAAACGGATGACCATCGGTTACGGGATCGTTTTTGGGGACGTGTTATTTTCCCTGTCCATACGCTTTCCGGTAAAGTAGTGGCTTTTGGCGGACGTGTACTTGCCAGTGCAACGAAAGGAATCAAAGTAAAATATGTCAATTCGCCCGAATCGGAAATCTATCATAAAAGTAACGAGCTATACGGTATATATTTCGCCAAGCAGGCTATTGTAAAACAAGACCGTTGCTTTTTGGTTGAAGGTTACACGGATGTAATCTCCATGCATCAATCCGGCATAGAGAATGTGGTTGCTTCTTCAGGAACAGCCCTTACACCGGGACAAATCCGTATGATTCACCGGTTCACCAACAACATGACTGTGCTTTACGACGGTGACGCAGCAGGTATCAAGGCTTCTATCCGGGGAATTGATATGTTATTGGAGGAAGGTATGAATATCAAAGTCTGTCTTCTTCCCGATGGGGACGACCCGGACTCTTTCGCCCGCAAACATAACTCAACAGAATTTCAGGCTTTCATCTCGGAACATGAAACGGATTTTATCCGCTTCAAAACGAACTTGCTGCTGGAAGATGCAGGAAAAGATCCCATCAAGCGTGCGGAACTGATTGGTAACTTGGTACAAAGTATTTCCGTCATTCCGGAAGCAATTGTCAGAGATGTCTACATCAAAGAATGTGCCCAGCTACTTCATGTAGAAGACAAGTTACTGGTATCGGAAGTTGCCAAAAGACGGGAAACTCAAGCGGAGAAACGAGCTGAACAGACGGAACGGGAACGCCGGATGGCCGAAAGAACAGCTATGATGTCTCAAGGAGCTACTCCTTCTGAAGATATGCCCATGTCTAATGGAGATATTCCGTTGCCCCCTGAAGTAGATAGCGGATATACAGAAGTTCCTCCCGCTTTGCAGGAAGACAACTATGCTTCTTTTATCCCCCAGGAAGGAAAGGAAGGACAGGAATTTTACAAGTTCGAACGCCTGATATTACAGGCGGTAGTCCGGTATGGAGAAAAAATCATGTGTAACCTGACGGACGAAGAAGGAAACGAAATTCCGGTAACCGTTATAGAATATGTGATTAATGATTTGAAGGAAGATGAGTTAGCCTTTCATAATCCGCTGCACCGCCAAATGCTATCAGAAGCTGCTGCACACATGCACGATTCCAATTTCATAGCTGAACGTTATTTCCTGGCACATCCTGATCCGGTAATCAGCAAATTGAGTGTAGATTTGATTAATGTGCGTTATCAACTTAGTAAATACCACTCCAAATCCCAAAAGATCGTGACGGATGAAGAGCGCCTCTACGAAATGGTTCCGATGTTAATGATTAATTTTAAATACGCAATCGTAACAGAGGAATTGAAGCACATGCTTTATGCTCTGCAAGACCCAGCTCTCGCCCATAATAATGAAAAATGCGACTCGCTTATGAAACGCTTTAATGAATTGAAAACCGTACAAAGCATCATGGCAAAACGTTTGGGAGACAGGGTTGTTTTGCGATGATTCCTCATCGGTGCCGAGAGATGTCTTCATGGTGCTGAAGCCTACCTTCCCCGGTACCGGAACAAAATAGCGTTTCTTACAAGTTTTTCTCTACAAAGTCCCGTGTTGAATCAGATTCATAAACTCTTCGCGAGTCTTTGCCTGATTAAAAGCCCCAGTAAAGTCTGAAGTAGTAGTAATAGAGTTTTGTTTTTCTACACCACGCATCTGCATACACATGTGTTTGGCTTCCACTACCACCATTACACCCAACGGATTCAGTGTTTCCTGAATACACTCTTTGATTTGCAGCGTCATGCGTTCCTGCACTTGCAGGCGATGAGAGAATATATCGACTACACGGGCTATCTTGCTCAACCCGGTGATATAGCCATTAGGAATATAAGCCACGTGCGCCTTCCCGTAGAACGGCAACATGTGATGTTCACAAAGAGAGAAGAAATCGATATCTTTCACAATCACCATCTGACTGTATTCTTCTTGGAATTTAGCTGAGCGAAGCACTTCATGAGGATCCATGTGATACCCTTTCGTCAAGCTTAACATTGCTTTAGCCACCCGTTCCGGAGTTTTCAGCAACCCTTCCCGTTCGGCATCTTCACCCAACAAAGTTATAATACTACGATAATGACTCTTCAACTCCTCCAGATTCGGAGAAACAATTTCTTCTTTTTCTAACATGATACAATTATAAAGGAATATTGATCTGGTCTCTTACAATAGAAACCTCTTTGAACACACCGGTAGACTTCAACCGACGCATCATTGCGTCTGCCTCTTCAATGCTCCGGAAATCACCTACACGACAAAGCCAACGAGGTGGATTGAACGAAGTATATACCGTTAATTCAGGAAAATACTCTTTAACGCGTGATGCTACATGATAAGCATCATTCTTAGCCTGACGAGTATTGTTACCGGCATACGCCTGTATTCTGAATCCGGAAGTCTTTATTACTTTCCGTTCACCTGTTGCAGGACGTTCCATACCTATCAAAGCCTCAATGCGAGGATCTTGATGGATAGTCACCTTTCCTTGTCCCGGAACGTTACGTTCCAGACTCTTGACGATACTTTGCGCTTGCACAAAGGTAGCTGCCAAGACAAACAATAGGGTAAGTAAAACCTTCATTATAGTTAATAGTTGATGATTGATAAATGGCAATTGAAAAATGATAATTGAGAATGATAAACGATAGTTGATAGCCAAGCTATACTGTATAACAGCTATCAACTATCATTTATTCAACTATCAATTAATTAAAAGCATCAATGATACCTTTGAAATCAGATACTTTCAGAGCAGCACCACCAATCAAACCACCATCAACGTCCGGGTTAGCGAACAGTTCTTTAGCGTTAGAAGGTTTGCAGCTACCACCGTAAAGGATAGAAGTATTGTCTGCGATTTCTTTGCCATACTTGTTGGCTACGATAGAACGGATGAAAGCATGGATTTCCTGTGCTTGTTCAGGAGAAGCTGTTTTACCTGTACCGATAGCCCAAACCGGTTCGTAAGCCAATACAATCTTAGAGAAATCTTCAGCCGACAAAGAGAATACAGATTCCATCTGTGCAGCTACTACTTCGTTTTGCTTGTTAGCTTCGCGTTCTTCCAACACTTCACCGATACAGAAAATCGGAGTCAGACCATTAGCCAAAGCCAATTTTACTTTTTCTTCAAGGATAGCAACTGTTTCACCGTAGTATGCACGACGTTCAGAGTGTCCCAGAATTACATATTTTGCACCAGTAGAAGCAACCATTTCAGCAGAAACTTCACCAGTATAAGCACCTGATGCTTTGTCTGCACAGTTTTCAGCACCTACACCGATCTTAGCTGCGTCTACCAACGGAGTAACAGAAGCCAGGTGGATAAACGGAGTACAGATGATAACATCACAGTTAGGCTTTTCATTAGCCAATGCTTCATTCAGCTCTTTAGCCAAAGCGATACCCTCTTGAAGGGTTTTGTTCATTTTCCAGTTTCCTGCAACAATGTTCTTTCTCATTTTGTTTTTTATTTTAAAGAGTTAATAAATTTACGATTGGACGATTGACGATTGAACGATTCAGGTTAGTGTTCGTTACAGAGGGTCGCTCGTTATCATTTATTTCTTATTCTTGTTCTTCTATTCCTTGATTCTTTGTTTCCGGTTCTTTGCTTTTCATCTCTTCTTGTTGCTTCCGCTTCGCGGTTTTCCGTTCTCGGCGGCGAACGACTAAAACATCCACCCCAAGCACTAACAACAACGGAATAACAAACCACAGGAAGACATATCCTACCGTATGAGCGTCACTGCTCACTTCCTGCTTTCCTAGCGGCAGATTCTCCAGTTTGTCCGTCAGTACGTATTCATCCGGTATATCCTCATCGCTCCATTTATTCAGAATTGTTCCGTTCTTAATCAATATCAATCCCGGGTTGGAACGAACCATCGTCTTCAAAGTAATATCATCCATTTGGCAGAAAGGGTATTCGGCTCCTGTCTTGTCCTTCCACAATTCTATCTGTTCCTCCGGTGAAGAAGTGAGGCAATAAAATTTGTAGCCATGCTCCACCGAATAGTCATATATCTCATTAATCAAATCAATGTTGCTATCATCCGCCTCTTCAATGCGATGGGCAACCAACAGGAAAGTATATCCTATATCTGTCAATACATCGTTTGTGATATCTTCCCCCGTATTCAGATCTATCATAGAGAAATCATGAATAGCCGGTTCATACCCTTTTTCCTTAAGGACGGTACGTGTATCGATAAATGTCCAGGTACTATCCGGATAGTTATCCAACGTAAATTCTTTCTTCTCACCGTTCTTCTCCAAGATAAAGATGCTTTCATATACGCTTGGTTTGGCTCCTTCGGGCACTGTCATTCCTTCCAGAATATTCTTTCCGATCTTGTAAGGACGAAAGTCTAAAACAGGCAAACGGTCCAGACAATAGAACGACAAAGTAAACACGAAAAATAGCGTATAGAGAGAAACCAGCCACTCCATCTTCACACTGATAAAACGAATCAGCATCCTTCTGTGACGAAAAGCCATTATTGCCGCAAACAGCAAAATGATGTTCTTTCCAAATGTTTCCCAATTCGTCAACACCCAGGCATCACCAAAACAACCGCAGTCCGAAACCGGATCAAAGATGGCAAGATACAAAGTCAGTGGTGTCATGAAAATCATCAGCATCAAAGCCAATGAGGTAGCCAATGTTCTTCTCGTTGCAAAAAACAAAGAGATACCTATAAAAAACTCAACGGCAGATAAAATGATACCTCCCAATAAAGGGAAAAATGAAGGGAACCAGGAAGCCATTCCGAATGCAGTCAGATAATCCTGTATCTTATACTGGAAACCCAGCGGATCAACTGCCTTTACAAATCCGGAAAAGATGAACGATGCCGCCAAAAGAAAGCGACACGTATTCGCCACCACCTCCTGAATGATATGTAAGTTCTTATCCTTCAAATTCTATCTTAATCAGTCCAAAAACAGAGTAATTAATCATATCCATATAATTGGCATCAATTCCCTCTGACACCAATGTATTGCCGGCCAGGCTCTCAATCTGCTTGGTACGGTAGATCTTCATCAAGATCAAGTCCGTGTAAGAGCTGACACGCATGCTCCGCCAGGCTTCATCATAATCATGGTTCTTGGCAAGCATCAGCTCTAATGCCTCTTTTGCATACTTATCGTATAAAGCCATCGCTTCTTCATTACTGATGTCGGCAGATTCGGCATAACCCAGTTCCAACTGGATAAGCCCGACAATGCCATAATTGACAATCGCAATAAACTCTGCACGGATTCCCTCGTCAATCAGGGTCACTCCTTTGGTTTCAATACTACGAATCCGATTGGCTTTAATAAAAATCTGGTCAGTCACCGAAGCCGGACGCAGGATACGCCATGCAGGACCGTAATCGTGCAGCTTCTTGGAAAATAAGTCACGGCATAAAGCGATGACATGTTCAAATTGTTGTTTGGTATCTTTCATCTTCTTCCAAATAGTGCGCAAAGGTAACAATAATTAAGTAAAAACAGAAAGAGGGCACTCTAAATTATATTAAAGTGCCCTCTTCTAAAGATATTGTATTACTGTTTTATAAGCTATATTGTTTTATGAACAACGCAAAACCTGTCCGATGCGCAAGGTAGTAGTCGGTTTAATACGGTTCAGCTTGCAAAGTGTACTAACTGATACGCCACGCAATTTAGCAATGCGGGACAATGTATCGCCACTCTTCACCTTATGATAACGGATTGCGCCGTCAGCCACTTGAGTATCATGAGAACCTGCACGATTCACGCCTTTTGCTTTGCGGAACGTATAAGTATCGGCAACGATATCTTGTTTCGGGAAGTCGAACATATAAATCGGATTAATTGCAATTCCCAAGAAGCGGGTTTCAAAATGCAGATGCGAACCAGTAGAACGTCCGGTGTTACCACCCAATCCGATTACCTCTCCGGCTTTCACTAATTGGTTTTCTTCAACCAATTGTTTTGATAAATGACCATACACAGTTTCCAATCCATTATCATGACGGATAACGACATATTTTCCATATCCTCTACGCTCATATTTTACGATACGTACTTTACCGTCAAAAGCTGCTACAATAGTATCACCTATGTTCACTTTCAAGTCCAATCCATTATGCATTCTTCTCCAACGAGGACCGAAAGGTGAAGTAATTTTAGTACTTGGAGTTGGCATATGGAAACCTGTCAGGTCGATTGTATACGTTTCGGGGATAATAGCATTTCCGTAAGCATGCACATACTGGTTGTTCCAGTTCGGATAAAGACTTAGGGCGGGATATTCGGACTGTTCGGCACGGATTTGCTTCTGCAATGCCAAAGAGTCTACTGATTTTAATTTCTTGTCTATCGGTGCTTGGCGGGCAATCAGGTCTTGCGAGAAAGAGCTCAGACTGACCATAGCCGCAACAGCGACCAATCCTGTTTTAATAATGCTAAAATTCATTCCTTCTTTGTCAATTCAATTAATATTCGTCGTTTGCATACAGGTAATCGAATGTAGCCTGCTTGTAATCGAATATTTCTCCCGGTTTAAAAAATCTCGTTAATTCAATAGCTGCGGTCTCCGGAGAATCGGAAGTATGAACGATATTCTCTTGAAAGCTCATACTGTAATCCCCACGAATGGTGCCTGGGGCAGCTAAACGTCCATTAGTTGGTCCCGCCAACGTACGGACTGTTTGAATAGCATCCACACCTTCGAAACAACAAACAATGACAGGAGTTGTCATCATCGAATCTTTCACACGCTGAAAGAAAGGTTTGCCGCTAAGGTGGGCATAATGTTCACTTAACAATTCATCAGTCAGTTGCATCATCTTCATGCCAGCCAACCGCAATCCTTTACGTTCAAAGCGATGAGTAATCTCACCAACCAATCCCCGTTGAAGGGTACACGGTTTTAAAATGACCAGCGTTTTTTCAAGCATAATACTCGACTTTGCAAATGGTTAAACAATACATTTACTAAAAAAATTCCTCCAAAGGTAGTATTTTCCTATGAAATGGCAAGAGAGTCATTAACTATTTTTCAGATGCTTAGTACGAAAAGAGGGGGCAATTGAGGCGTTAAACTCCTATAAATAGGGAGAATAGAGGCGAAATATGTTTTGCAACACATTTACGCAAATAAACTGCATGTTTAACCGTTTTTCAACTTATGGCAGCCCAGTTAACATTCGTTTTCCGCAAGGCTTTAAGCTGTCTCCACAAGATTTCATTCTCGGGATTCTGTGCCGCAGGGTCTTGTTCCACAATACTTTCAGCTATGGCACGAACGTATTGCAACAGTTGCCCGTCGCGAACAATATCCGCAATCTTCAAATCGAAAGCGATACCGCTTTGCTGTGTACCTTCAAGATCACCGGGACCACGCAATTTCAAATCAGCCTCCGCTATTTCGAAACCATCATTGGTGCGCACCATGATTTCCAATCGTTTCCGGGTGTCCTCCGTCAATTTATAATTCGTCACCAGAATACAATAAGACTGTTCCGCCCCACGTCCTACCCGACCACGCAACTGATGTAACTGCGAAAGCCCGAAACGTTCTGCATTTTCAATAATCATCACCGAAGCATTCGGAACGTTTACTCCGACTTCAATGACGGTAGTAGCAACCATGATCTGCGCTTTACCCGAAGCAAAAAGCTGCATTTGCTCATCCTTCTCGGCCGGTTTCATTTTGCCATGCACTTTACAAACCGTGCATTTCGGAAACTCTTCCAGAATATGTTGATATCCCTCTTCAAGATTCTTCAGATCAATCTTTTCGCTCTCTTTAATCAGTGGATAGACAATATAGACCTGACGCCCTTCTTCAATTTGTTTGTGCACCGAACGGTACATACTTTCCCGGCGGTTATCAAATTGGTGGATGGTAGTAATCGGTTTTCTTCCGGGTGGGAGTTCGTCAATAATAGACACATCCAAATCACCATACAATGTCATTGCCAAAGTGCGTGGGATCGGGGTAGCAGTCATCACGAGTACATGTGGAGGTTGAACATTCTTACTCCAAAGGCGGGCGCGTTGTGCCACACCAAAGCGATGCTGTTCGTCGATAACAACGAAACCTAAAGAAGAGAAATTGACAGTATCTTCAATAACAGCATGCGTTCCTATTAATATCTTCACATCTCCGGTCAGCAATCCGGTCAGAATCGCTTCCCGCCTTTTGCCTTTAATAGAACCCGTCAGCAATTCGACACGGATATCCATGCCAAAGAGCAGTTCTTTGATCGTTTCATAATGCTGGTTCGCCAAGATTTCAGTGGGCGCCATCATGCAAGCCTGGTAACCATTATCCAACGCCAATAGCATGCTCATCAGGGCAACCAGTGTTTTCCCACTTCCTACATCTCCCTGCAAAAGGCGGTTCATCTGCCTGCCACTGCCGACATCGTTCCGTATCTCCTTCAATACCCGTTTCTGTGCACCTGTCAGTTGAAAAGGAAGATTCTTTGCATAAAATGTATTGAATACATCTCCCACTTTTTCAAAAATGTATCCACGATATCTTTTTTGTCTGTCTTTGGCGTAGCGGAGGATATTCAGTTGAACATAAAACAGCTCTTCGAACTTAAGGCGATATTGCGCTCTGCGAAGTACATCGGGATTGGTCGGGAAGTGGATATTCCGGAGAGCTTCCGTCAAAGGCATCAGATGATGTTCCGCCAACAATTTGGAAGAAAGTGTTTCAGGCAGAGGCTCCTGTATTTGCTGAATCACTGTTGCCATCATCTTCTCAATCGTATGAGAGTTGAGGAAACTGCGCTTCATCTTCTCCGTTGTATTATAATAAGGTTGCAATCCCACCGAAGAAAGTTTCAAATCTTCCGGCTTGTCTATATCGGGATGCGCCACATTGATACGTCCGTTGAAAACTGTCGGTTTACCGAAGATGATATATTCCTCGTGTAGTTTATACTTACCTAAGATATACTTAATGCCTTGAAACCACACCAAATCCACGACTCCTGTACCATCCGAAAAATGAGCCGTCAAACGACGTTGACGTCCTTCACCAATGGTTTCGAAACCGAGAATTTCTCCTTTCAACTGGATATACGGCATATTGCCATCTATTTCGTGAATGTAATAGATGCGGCTCCGGTCAATATATTTATAAGGGAAATAATAAATTAAATCGTGCAAGGAGTAGATTTCCAACTCCTTATTTAATACAGCGGCTTTTTGAGGACCTACACCGGAGATAAATTTTATGTCGCGTGTGGCTAAATCAAACATTTATAAAAGAGCACTCCCTACTTTTAAATCGAAAGGGGTCGTTATTTTTATATTTTCACGGTTACCTTCTGCCAGATACACAGGCATTCCCATTGCTTCGACAACGGAAGCGTCATCTGTAAAGAAAGGAGTAAATTCTTGCGCATAGGCTTGTTTCAACAACTCTACATCGAATACCTGCGGAGTTTGCACCAGCTTGTAATCATTCCGGCTGACCGTTTCACTACCGGCATCTGTCAGATGACGAAGTGTCTCTACTACATCCACCACAGGAATCACCGCTTTCTGCACGTTTGCCAAGTCATAACAACGGCGAATCACCTCTACCGACACAAACGGACGTACACCATCATGTACTCCTACGAGCCCCGGTCCTTGCACCAGTGCCAGCCCATTCTTTACAGAATGGAAACGTGTTTCACCTCCATCGGCAAGGGTATGTTCCACCGCAAAGCTGTGTTTTTGGCAAAGTTGCTTCCAAAAGTCCTGCTGTTCCCGCGGAAGCACTACTATGATTCGGAGTGTTTCGTCATATCTCCTGAATACTTCCAGGGTATGCATCAATACAGGTTTATCACCCATGGGAAGGAATTGTTTCGGGAGGTCACTTCCCATTCGCAAGCCCTTTCCACCGGCAACAATGATTACATATTTCTTCATGGGCGGTTTAGCGTTTAACGCACATCGCTTCTACCAGTTCGTCCACTTTTTCTTTACCTACCAACAGGTCAACGATTGTCAAAGCAAATTCCATGGCAGCACCCGGTCCCATACCGGTAATGATGTTTCCATCACGTACAACGTGTTCATTTACACATTCTGCACCATCCAGATATTGTTCAAAACTCGGATAACAGGTAGCCTTTTTTCCTTTCAGCAGTCCCAGCTTACCCAACACCATCGGAGCAGCACAAATGGCAGCAATAGGTTTACCTTTTGCGGCAAAATCAAGGATCAATTTACGTAACCCTTCGTGCTTGTCAAGTGTGGCAGCTCCCGGCATTCCTCCCGGCAACAACAATAGTTCAGCATCGAAGAAATCGCAATTCTCGAAGTTGATATCGCAAAGGACGGATACGTCATGTGCTCCCACTACAATTTCATCCGGCGTAACGGATACGATTTCTACATTAAGTCCGGCACGTCTCAACGTGTCAATAGCAGTAAAGGCTTCAATTTCTTCAAAACCATCTGCAAAAAAAGCGTATACAGTTCCCATAATGCTTAATATATTTGGTTAATGATACTATCTCAAGTTAAAATAATAGGTAATTGTCCCTGTCTGGTTATTCACCCCATCTATCGTATTAAAACGGGCTTTTTTCGCTGCGTCCTCCGCTGCCTTACGCAAAGAGGAATTTACCGTATTCGTTTGAGGGTTAATGCTGGTCGATATCACTTGCCCTACAGGATTCACGGTGATATTCACCACTACACGTCCTTCTTCCTGTACATTATATGCAGGTTTCGGCAAACTGCCCGTACCTAAAGAACGTCCGCCAAGGTCAAATGTTCCATAACCTCCGGTTCCGGTCTTCGCTCCGGTAGAAGAGTTACCCTCCTTGCTACCTTCGGTTCCCGTGCCACTGGCTGCTGTTCCTTTATTTCCTGTCATTTGCGCTCCCTTTCCAAACGCACCGGACACTCTCTTTTTGGCAGCTTCTTCGGCAGCCTTACGTTCACGCTCCGCTTTTTCTTCTGCCAGTCGTTTCGCCTCCGCGGCTTTTTCCGCTTCCGTTTTTTCGGGCTTCTTCACCGGTTCTTTCGGCTTGACTACCTCTTTAGGTTTCACCGTTTCTTTTTTCGGCTCTTCCGTCTTAGGTTTCAGAGTTATTGTTTCCTCTTCGGTCTGTGTCAATAAATCCTGTTCCGAAGGAAGTTCCGGTACTGTTTCCGCAGGTGCTGCCGCATCTTCATCCATGATATCCACGTCTACCAGAGAGGGATCATCGAAACCACTTGCTGCGTCTACATTTCCCATCATCACAGGCACTCCGCCCGCATCTTCATCCAGTTGGGGGACAGTAAAGCTCACCAGAATCAAAAGAGCAATCACTGCCACATGCACCAACAGTGCACCCAGTGCTCCTATGTATTCACCCTTTTTTCTTCTGTCCATTGTTTCTTATTTGTTTTCAGGCGGGCGTGTAGCCAACACCATCTTAAAATGATTCTCGTTTGCAATGTTCAATACCCTTACGATCTCACGGTAAGGTACCGATTCATCCGCATACAATGCCACGTACATTTCCGGTTCCTTCTCCGCGCAACTTTGCAAGAATGAAGTCAGATCGTTCAGTGCCACCGGCTGCTCTTTTTCATTGCCGAAAGCGGCATAAAAAATCAAGTCTTTATCGATAACCACTCTTGTCAGCGGTTTGGCCGAAGTCTGCTGCTTACCTTGCGGCAACAAGACTTTGATAGCATTAGGCGACACTACCGTAGAGGTTATCATAAAGAATATCAGCAACAGGAAGATGACGTCCGTCATGGAAGCCATGCTAAAATTGGGCGATACTCTATTTCTTCTTTTTAATCCCATCAGCCTATTATTTTGCCGGCTCGTTCAACAAGTCCATAAACTCCATTGTACGAGACTCCATTTTATTTACCACACGGTCTACCAGCATCACCAAATAATTGTAGGCAAACATAGCAATGATACCGACAATCAGACCACCGACCGTAGTAATCATAGCTTCATAGATACCACCGGAAAGCAAAGTGATATCAATGTTTCCGCTTCCGGCATTCGCCATTTCGTAGAATGCACGTACCATACCGGTCACCGTACCGAGGAATCCAAGCATCGGAGCACCTCCGGAAATAGTTGCCATTACAGTCAATCCTTTTTCCAGTTTCGCAACCTCAATATTACCTACATTTTCAATAGCTACCTGTACATCGTTAATAGGACGTCCCAAACGGCTGATACCTTTTTCTATCATACGTGCCGAAGGAGTGTTTATCGTACGGCAATAGTTTATAGCCGCTTTGATCTCACCACTATGGATATAGTCCTTAATCCGCTCCATAAACATCGGATCTTCCTTTCCCGCCTTGCGAATCATATAGTTACGTTCAAACAGGATATAGAAACAGATCACTGACAATACACCCAGCACAATCATAATCCATCCACCCTTGATAGCCATATCAAGCATGTTCATTTCAGGAGCGTTCACCTCCGTCAATACGGGGTTGGCAGTAGCCAGCGAGTCGGCCATATTCATAGCCCCTTGGGCTAACAAGATCATTGCATTCATGAGCGTAGACAGTTTTTATATTCCTGAATGGTACGTTCGAGTCCCAGATACAACGCATCGCTAATCAATGCATGTCCGATGGAGACTTCATCCACCCAAGGAATGTTTTTATAGAAATAATTTAAATTAACCAGACTCAAGTCGTGTCCGGCGTTCAATCCGATACCCAGTTTACGGGCAGTCTTCGCGGCTTCGATAAAAGGAGCGATGGCAGCTTCCGGATTCTTCGGATAATTCGTTGCATAAGGTTCAGTATACAGTTCAACGCGATCCGCCCCTGCTTTTGCTGCATATTCCACCATTTCAGGATCGGCTGCCACAAAAACGGAAGTACGAATACCGGCACTGTTAAACTGATCGAGAACTTCAGTCAGGAATTCCAGATTTGCTTTGGTGTCCCAACCAGAATTGGAAGTAATCTGTGAAGGATCGTCGGGGACCAAAGTTACCTGATGAGGTTTAACTTTCAACACAAGGTCAATAAATTCCGGAGCGGGATAACCTTCGATATTAAATTCCGTACGCAACAAAGGCCGCAAATCATATACATCTGAACGACGAATGTGGCGTTCATCGGGACGAGGATGAACAGTAATACCGTCTGCACCAAAAGATTCACAATCAAGCGCCACCTTTACTACATCGGGGACATTTCCTCCGCGAGCATTCCTGAGCGTAGCAATCTTGTTTATGTTTACACTTAATTTAGTCATAGTTCTACGTTATATTTGCCGCAAAAATACAAATATTATTATTAGTTGCCTAATAATACGAAACGCATTATGGGTTCTTTTTTGGTTATTTAAAGTAGAAATCCAAGAAAAAATGCCAAATTTGCATCCTGAACTAATGATATTGCTTATGAAATTCGCCATTTTCGGAAATACTTATCAGGCTAAAAAATCCTCTCATGCGCTAAGACTGTTCCAACTATTGAGAAGACAGAAAGCAGAAATCTGTATGTGCAGGGACTTTTATCAATTCCTGACTACAGAGCTCAAAATGGACATTCATGCCGATCACTTGTTTGACGGAAATGATTTTGACGCTGATATGGTAATCAGTATTGGAGGCGACGGAACATTCCTGAAAGCTGCCCGCCGCGTAGGGAGAAAAGGAATTCCTATTTTGGGAATTAATACAGGCCGTTTGGGCTTTCTGGCAGATATTTCTCCTGAGGAAATGGAAGAAACGTTCGATGAAATCCAAGCCGGAAGATACAGTGTGGAGGAACGAAGCGTGCTCCAACTTATCTGTGACGAGAAACGTCTTCAAGATTCTCCTTATGCTCTCAATGAAATTGCTATTCTCAAACGGGACAGTTCATCAATGATTAGTATTCGCACAGCAATCAATGGTGCCTATCTGAACACTTATCAGGCTGACGGGCTGGTGATTGCGACTCCTACTGGCTCTACCGCTTACTCGTTGAGCGTAGGCGGTCCAATTATGGTTCCTCATTCCAATACCGTTGTCATTACTCCAGTAGCTCCGCATAGCCTCAACGTCCGTCCTATCGTTATCCGTGACGACTGGGAAATCACATTGGATGTGGAAAGCCGGAGCCATAACTTCCTCGTTGCCATTGACGGACGGAGCGAAACCTGTAAAGAAACAACTCAACTCACTATCCGCCAGGCAGATTATAGCGTAAAAGTAGTAAAACGCTTTAATCATATCTTTTTCGATACACTCCGCAGCAAAATGATGTGGGGAGCAGACGGCAGACGGTAATATAGAAAGGAGAGAACTATTCACAGCAAATAGCTTCTCGACCATTAAACCGATAAAGCAGTCATATATAACAACAAGTTATAGCAGAATAAGCATAAATTCTTCTGACATTCATATTGACATAGTCATAAACTGAAAATTTCGACAGTTAGCCTACATCAATTATATATTACAGATTAATTTAATGTAAACGTCTGAGAACCTATCAGATTACCACCTTCAAAAATATCAACACGATAGTTGCCGGCATACAAGAATTCTTCTACATCCCAGAATACATTTATATTCTGTTCTTCGCCATTGTATTCGATATACTTTTTGATAGAATAGACCAGTGTACGATTTTCATAAGGGAAAGTATTGGATGCACTTTTGGTCAGCACATCATTATCCGGTTTGGTTATACGTACATAAATGGTGCGCTCCCCGTTTTCAGCTGTTATATTCTTCACGACCGTGAAACTGATAGCCAATTTCACCACGTCTTTCACTTTCTTCGCCACTTTGCCGCGTTTATTGCGCGGTTCGATACGAATATTAGTTGCATCAAGCTGTGCCGCCAATGTCACTTTCTTATCCAGATTTTTCTTTTCTTCGGAAAGATTACTGATTTGCTGTGAAGCCTGATTATATTTCTGTGTTACTTCTGCAATGACTTGCTTCTGCTGTTTATTAATCCTATCCAATGAATCAATCTGATTGATATAGCCTACTAATACCTTACGCAAAGTAGCCAACTCTTTCTTCAGACGACGAATTTCTGTCGCATTCGAGCTCTTTACCGTGCGGAGCTCTTCCAAAAGACGCTGTGTCTTCAATTGTTCCTGTTCCAGCAATTGTGATAAAGAGTCATTAGTAACTGTAAACTTCAACTCATCATACCTTTGCATAAACTGACTATATTCGTTTTCCAGTTCTTCCTTGTCTAATTGAAATTCCTGCACTAACTCCCGGTTAGCTTGTTTCTCGGTAAACAATAAATAAGTAATACCAATAATAGCTATCACTAAGACAGCCACGGCCGCAATAAGAAGGCTTTTTTTACTCATAGTTTCAGTTGTGAATTGATAACGTGCGCAAAAGTAATCATTTCGCAACAGAAGTCAAGCAGAAAAACAGAGAGTTTTTTCATAACCCTCTGCTAATCCATACAATTTTAACTTATTTACTTACTAACTTATTCAGATCAGCAGATACAAAGTGCTCAAACACTTTTTTTCGCCAAGATGCCAGTTAAACTTCTGTCGTTGCCTAATATTATTAATTTCATTACCCACACTTATTTCGTTCCACTATAGTTACCCTTGCGTTCCACTATAGTGTAACGCAAAGGAGACTATAGTGGGACGCAAGGGTAACTATAGTGGAACGAAGTAAGAGTAGCGAACAAAGTAAATCCGGATAGGCAAGCAATTATAAAAAACACCAGAATAAATCATTTGCCATAATAGTACATTCTTACCATGACTACATTCGGTTTATAACCATACCCAAAACAACTTCCCACCATACTTATTATATTATGGGGAAGTTAGACCTTTAACTAAAATTATTACGGAAAAATTTCTTTAATCAGGATTATCGTTGTAATTTTGTCGCGCTAAAAGATAAAACAAATTATCAACTTTTTAAATATATAGTATTATGTCAAAAGTAACCGTAGTAGGCGCAGGTAACGTAGGTGCTACATGTGCAAATGTACTTGCTTTTAATGAAGTAGCAGACGAAGTAGTAATGCTGGACGTTAAAGAAGGCGTTTCAGAAGGTAAAGCAATGGATATGATGCAGACAGCTCAATTGTTGGGTTTCGACACTACATTGGTAGGCTGCACTAACGACTATGCTCAGACCGCTAACTCTGACGTTGTTGTGATTACTTCAGGTATTCCTCGTAAACCGGGTATGACTCGTGAAGAATTGATCGGTGTGAACGCTGGTATCGTTAAATCGGTAGCAGAAAACCTGTTGAAATATTCTCCTAACGCTATCATCGTTGTTATTTCTAACCCGATGGATACAATGACTTATTTGGCATTGAAGGCTCTGGGCTTGCCGAAAAATCGTGTGATCGGTATGGGTGGTGCTTTGGATAGCTCTCGTTTCAAATATTTCTTGTCTCAAGCTATCGGCTGCAATGCTAATGAAGTAGAAGGTATGGTTATCGGTGGTCACGGTGATACTACTATGATTCCTTTGACTCGTTTCGCTACTTACAAAGGTATGCCTGTAGCTAATTTCATCTCTGCAGAGAAGCTGGAAGAAGTTGCTGCTGCTACTATGGTAGGTGGTGCTACGCTGACTAAATTGCTGGGTACTTCTGCATGGTATGCACCGGGTGCGGCAGGAGCATTCGTAGTTGAATCTATCCTTCACGACCAAAAGAAGATGGTTCCTTGTTCTGTATTATTGGAAGGTGAATATGGTGAATCAGATCTTTGCATCGGTGTCCCTGTTATTCTTGGCAAAAACGGTATCGAAAAGATCGTTGAACTGAACCTGAACGAAGATGAAAAAGCTAAGTTCGCAGCTAGCGCAAAAGCTGTTCACGGAACGAACGCTGCTTTGAAAGAAGTAGGTGCTCTGTAATTAATCCCCTTACTTTATATATCAAGAAAGGCTGTTCTTCACTACGAGGGACAGCCTTCTTTCTTTTCTACAGAATCCTACCCCACTATATTTTAAAAAAAGCTAATTCATTTTGCGCTTTCAAGTAAAGCTCATACATTTGCATCGTTGTTTATGCAATTATTGTTTAAGTAAACAAGTTCAAAAAAACAGACTACTTCAATAAACAAATTACATGAGAATCGGGTTATTTAAAATAGAAGTATCACCTTATTAATATGCAAGATGCGATGAAAAAAGTATTTCTTCTGACAATTCTGCTAAGTTTCACTTTTATAGTAAAAGCGCAGAGCTTCCTAAGTCTGGATAGTTGCCGCGCATTAGCTCTTGCCAACAACAAAGATTTGTTGATAAGCAATGAGAAAATAAATGCTGCCCATTATCAACGGAAAGCCGCATTTACGAATTATTTGCCCAACTTCTCGGCAACCGGAGCGTACATGAGAAACCAGAAAGAGTTTTCATTACTGAACAATGACCAGAAAGCTGCGCTTTCAGGATTAGGAACTAATCTGGCAGGTCCTATCCAACAGGCCGCAACCGAGATCGCAACAGCACATCCTGATTTGGCACCACTAATTTCCTCCTTAAGCGGAAAATTAGGGGCGGTTCTGCCTGCTCTTGACCAAGCAGGAAACTCTCTAGTGGATGCGCTCCGCACAGATACCAGAAATGTTTATGCCGGTGCCATTACATTAACGCAGCCTTTATACATGGGTGGAAAAATCCGGGCGTACAACAAAATAACAAAGTATGCCGAAGAGTTGGCTCAAGAACAACACCACGGTGGCATGCAGGAAGTAATCATGAGTACAGATCAGGCTTATTGGCAAGTTATTTCACTGGTTAATAAGAAGAAGTTGGCAGAAGGCTATTTAAAGCTCTTGCAACAGCTGGACGGTGATGTGGAAAAAATGATTAATGAAGGAGTAGCCACCAAAGCGGATGGTTTATCTGTACGCGTCAAGGTTAATGAAGCGGAAATGACACTCACCAAAGTGGAAGACGGATTGAGCCTTGCCCGAATGTTGTTGTGTCAACTATGTGGCATTGATCTTAGCTCACCCATCACTCTGGCAGATGAAAATATGGAAGATATTCCATTACTGACAACAGACCCTCATTTCGATTTATCTACCGCTTATGAGAATCGTCCGGAAATACGTAGTCTCGAATTAGCGACACAGATTTATAAACAGAAAGTAAACGTAACCCGTGCCGAACATCTTCCCTCCATCGCATTGATGGGGAATTATATGGTAACCAATCCTTCTGTCTTCAACAGCTTTGAAAACAAATTCAAAGGCATGTGGAATGTGGGAGTGATGGTACAGATACCTATATGGCACTGGGGAGAAGGTATTTATAAAACCAGAGCGGCAAAAGCCGAAGCCCGCATTGCACAATACCAGCTTCAGGACGCACGCGAAAAAATAGAGTTGCAGGTCAATCAAGCCGCTTTCAAGGTAAAGGAGGCTGGAAAGAAACTGGTAATGTCTTCCAAAAACATGGAAAAAGCGGAAGAGAATCTGCGCTATGCAACGCTTGGTTTTAAAGAGGGAGTGATTGCCACCAGTAATGTTCTCGAAGCACAAACGGCATGGCTGTCCGCCCATTCAGAAAAGATTGACGCACAAATAGATGTGAAATTAACAGAAATCTATCTGAAGAAGTCTTTGGGAACACTGAAATAAATAAGAAGCAGAAAAATCAAAGTCAAAAACCCAATCAGAAAAAACAAATCCTAACTAATTCACAATCCATAAAACATAAATCATAATTCATAAATCATATGGCACCTATAAAATCACAAAACAGCAATATGCTGCTTGCATTCCTTACTCTACTGGGAGTTATTGCAATCGTTGCAGTCGTTGGCTTCTTCATGCTTCGCAAAGGTCCTGAAATCATACAGGGGCAGGCTGAAGTTACCGAGTATCGCGTTTCGAGCAAAGTTCCGGGACGTATATTGGAATTTCGCGTGAAAGAAGGGCAAAGTGTCAATGCAGGAGATACGCTGGCCATTTTGGAAGCTCCTGACGTAGTGGCAAAAATGGAACAGGCACGTGCTGCCGAAGCTGCCGCACAGGCACAAAACGCAAAAGCAATCAAGGGCGCGCGTCAGGAACAAATCCAGGCAGCTTATGAAATGTGGCAAAAAGCCCAAGCAGGCGTCACCATTGCCGAGAAATCATATCAACGCATAAAGAATCTCTATGAGCAGGGAGTAATGCCTGCACAGAAATTGGATGAAGTCACTGCGCAACGGGATGCAAGCATTGCTACAGAAAAAGCAGCCAAAGCGCAATACACCATGGCAAAGAACGGAGCGGAACGTGAAGATAAGATGGCTGCGGAAGCTTTGGTAAACCGGGCAAAAGGTGCTGTTGCCGAAGTTGAATCATATATTAAGGAGACTTATCTTATTGCTCCAGCTGCGGGAGAAGTTTCAGAGATTTTCCCGAAAGTAGGCGAACTGGTGGGTACCGGTGCTCCTATCATGAATATTGCTGAACTCGACGATATGTGGATAACATTCAACGTACGCGAGGATCTGCTCAAAAATCTAACAATGGGGTCGGAGTTCGAGGCAGTCATTCCTGCTTTGGATAACAAAAAGATCAATCTCAAAGTATATTATCTGAAAGACTTAGGCACTTATGCCGCCTGGAAAGCGACCAAAACAACCGGACAGTTCGACCTGAAAACATTCGAAGTGAAAGCTTTTCCGATAGAGAAGGTAGAAAATCTCCGTCCGGGTATGTCTGTTATCATTGACAAGTAATCATGAAAGAGAGAGAAAAGAAATATATAGCCCTGTGGCAGGTCATGCAAAGAGAGTGCCGGCGATTGGTATCACGCCCGCTCTACCTCTTCTGTATGGTCATCGCGCCACTGTTTTGCTATATATTTTTCACTACCTTAATGGATTCAGGACTTCCTAAGGATCTTCCTGCAGGAGTAGTAGACATGGATGATTCGTCTACTTCCCGTAATATTGTCCGCAACCTGGATGCTTTTTCACAAACAGGGGTTGTAGCTCATTACAGTAATGTGACAGATGCACGTATTGCCATGCAGGAGGGGAAAATCTATGGATTCTTTTACCTTCCCAAAGGTTTATCGGCAGAGGCACAGAGCCAACGTCAACCGACAATCTCCTTCTACACCAATTACTCCTACCTGATCGCAGGTTCTCTATTGTTCAGAGATATGAAAATGATGGGAGAACTCACTTCGGGAGCCGCTGCAAGGACCATGTTGTACGCCAAAGGTGCAACAGAGGATCAAGCTATGGCGTATTTGCAACCAATTGTTATCGACACGCACCCACTGAATAATCCGTGGCTGAACTATTCGGTATACTTATGCAATACACTAATACCGGGAGTACTCATGCTATTAATATTTATGGTAACTGTTTATTCAATCGGCGTAGAAATCAAAGACCGTACGGCTCGCGAATGGTTACGAATGAGTAACAACTCCATATATATTGCATTGGCCGGAAAGTTGCTTCCCCACACTGTAGTCTTTTTCATCATGGGGATATTTTATAATGTATACCTGTATGGATTCCTGCATTTTCCTTGCAACAGCGGTATATTTCCAATGATATTTGCCACGCTGTGTCTCGTACTGGCATCCCAATGTTGTGGTATTGTCATGATAGGAACCCTGCCTACTCTACGACTCGGATTAAGCTTTGCTTCCCTGTGGGGAGTCATATCGTTCTCCATTTCCGGTTTTTCATTCCCGGTCATGGCTATGCATCCTGTTTTACAGGCTTTGAGCAATCTATTCCCGTTGCGGCACTATTTCCTTATTTATGTCGACCAGGCGCTTAACGGGTACAGTATGGCTTACTCATGGACCAACTATATGGCACTATTAATATTTATGATGCTCCCCTTCTTTGTGGTTCACCGCCTGAAGGAAGCATTGGTTTACTATAAATATATACCCTAAATGAAAGATATAAAATTAAAAGATAAGATAGCTCAAGGCATCAATGACCTGTTTTATATCTGGAAACGGGAGTTTCAGACAACTTTCCGCGACCAGGGGGTACTGATATTCTTTATACTCGTCCCATTAGGTTATCCGTTGCTATATAGCTTCATCTATGATAATGAAGTAGTGCGTGAAGTTCCTGCTGTTGTTGTAGACGATTCACATTCATCTCTTAGCCGCGAATATCTGCGTAAGGTAGATGCTACGCCCGATATTCAAATCGTCTCTTACTGTGCCGATATGGAAGAGGCTAAACAAATGCTGAAAAACCGGCGTGCATACGGCATCATTTATATCCCTTCGGATTTTAGTGACAATATCGCCAAAGGGAAACAGACACAAGTGAGCATCTATTGCGACATGAGCGGTTTGTTGTATTATAAATCGATGCTTCTTGCCAACACGGCGGTTTCTCTGAATATGAATAAGGATATCAAGATTGCACGCAGTGGAAATACAACCGACCGGCAGGATGAAATCACCGCTTATCCGATCGAATATGAAGAGATTTCCATCTTCAACCCGACTGCCGGATTCGCCGCTTTCCTGATTCCTGCCGTGCTGGTATTGATTATCCAACAAACATTATTACTCGGCATCGGTCTCGCTGCGGGAACAGCACGTGAAAACAACAGGTTTAAAGACCTTGTACCTATTAACCGCCATTACAACGGAACGCTACGAATTGTATTAGGAAAAGGCTTGAGTTATTTCTTGGTTTATATATTGGTAGCTTTCTATGTACTTTATGTGGTTCCAAGATTGTTTAGCCTCAACCAGATCGGACAGCCCAGCTCATTAGTATTATTTGTTGTCCCCTACCTTGCGGCTTGTATCTTCTTTGCCATGACAGCTTCCATTGCCATCCGCAACCGGGAGACGTGTATGCTGATTTTTGTATTCACGTCAGTCCCCTTGTTATTTATTTCCGGAATCTCTTGGCCGGGAGCAGCTATTCCCCCGTTTTGGAAGTATATATCTTACATCTTCCCCTCTACCTTTGGAATTAACGGCTTTGTAAAAATCAATAATATGGGAGCTACCCTTAGTGAAGTAGCTTTTGAATATAAGGCCTTGTGGTTGCAAGCTGGCATTTATTTCCTTACCACCTGTTGGGTATACCGCTGGCAAATACTAATGAGCCGTAAACATGCAATAGAGCGATACAAAGAATTAAAAGAGAAAGAAAACTTATCCAAGCAGACAAGTAATTAATGAGCAAGAATTACAAGAGAGAGAGAATCAACGGTGTATCTTTTCCATAGGGGGGGGTATGCCGTTTTTCTTTTGGGGGAATAAGAACATAAAAAAATCCCCCGTTCCAAGAGAGTATAGAACGAGGGATTTTAAAGATATTATAAAGAGAGTATAATAAGTTTAGAACTTGTAACCTACACCGATAGAGAAGTTCATGTTCTTCGGGTTACTTACTCCATCAACTTTAAAATCCATAACTTTTGTCAATCCAAATTCTCCATCCAAGCTGACAAAGAACTTACCTATTTCATAAGCAACGCCTACTCCCAAGCCTAAATCAAATCTTTTTGCTCCTTCTTGATCATCACCATCACCAAAGAAGTCAAATTTTTCACTTTCGCCTTCATATTCATATTTTGCCTTACCAGCAATTCCAAATGCAAAATAAGGACCAGCTTTCACTACAATGTTCTGATTATCAGCTATGGCAAATCTTGCAGCTGCCAATACAGGTATTTCAAGATACATTGGATTATATTTCACTGTTCCATCTTCTCCAAGATCAGATTTACCACCTTTTTGAGAAATCATCAAAGAAGGTTGAATTGACCACATATCAGAGAACTGATATTCCATGCCAACACCTACATTGAATCCAATCTTCATGTCAGTATCCATATCCCCAGTAAAATTACTCATATTCATACCTACTTTGGCATTCCAAGAAATCTGAGAATAAGAAACGATAGAAACAAGTGCAAATAGCACAAAAATCAAACCTTTTTTCATATCATTCATTTTTTAGTTGCCTTCCTCTTCCCTTTGGTCAGCATTGTTAGTTTATAGTTTTGTTCTTAAGTGCGGGGAATTATTCGTTACTTATCCAGTATTGAAACGCACCCTTCCGTATTTAACGTATATTTTGTAGCCGCAAATATATTTCATTTATTTTATATAAAAAAATCCTAGATACTATATTTATTACGTAAATGTTATTAAAGTGTGACTATTTAGGCAAAAATAATGCTCATCCGGTCTGTTTTTATGCCTAAATATTTTCAGGATAATATCACAATCAAAATATTCTTGCAAGATTTATACATTTACAATTATTAACCGACTAGCTATTGCATGATTACGAAATATTCGTAGATTTGCGAAATATTCGTAATTAAACAACATCTCCATGGAAAAGTTAACTATACAAGAAGAAGAAGTAATGATCTACATTTGGGAGTTACAATGCTGTTTCGTAAAAGACATTGTTGCAAAGTATACGCAACCGGCACCTCCTTATACCACAGTAGCATCTATCGTAAAGAACCTGGAGCGGAAAGGATATGTCACACCGAAACGTGTGGGTAACACCTACCAATATACTCCCGCCATTCGTGAAAATGAATATAAACGTCATTTCATGAGTAGTGTAGTTCGTAACTACTTTGAGAACTCTTACAAAGAAATGGTTTCTTTCTTTGCCAAAGACCAGAAGATTTCGACCGATGATCTCAAAGACATTATCGATCTTATTGAAAAAGGAAAAGAAGATTAATAGAAAACATTCATCATCATGACTCCGGAACTAGCTTATTTTCTAAAGATAAATGTAGCGATAGCTCTGTTCTACGCATTCTATCGGTTGTTTTTCCATAAAGACACCTTCTTCCACTGGCGCAGAATGGCTTTGTTATGTTTCTTTGCCATCTCTTTGCTTTACCCCCTATTGAATATTCAGGGATGGATAAAAGCCCACGAACCGATGGTGGCAATGGCAGATCTTTATGCAACCATCCTGCTTCCGGAGCAAGTTGTTACCCCTTCACAAGAAACTGTCATAAATTGGCAAGAGGTTATCATACAGTTCGCAAAAATTATTTATTGGAGCGGAATGTTATTACTTGCCGCGCGTTTCTTCATACAACTGGGTAGCATCATCCGATTGCATTTCCAATGCTCAAAAAACAATATACAAGGAGTACGCGTACATCTATTAAAGAAAGAAACAGGTCCTTTTTCTTTCTTCCACTGGATATTCATACACCCGCAATCACATACGGAATCTGAAATCAGTGAAATCATTACGCATGAAGAGACACATGCCCGTCAATACCATTCGGTGGATGTGCTTTTCAGCGAAATAATGTGCATATTCTGCTGGTTCAACCCATTTATCTGGTTAATGAAACGGGAAGTCAGAGGAAACCTCGAATACATGGCAGACCATCGTGTATTGGAGACGGGACATGATAGTAAATCATACCAGTACCACTTATTGGGACTGGCACATCACAAGGCTGCAGCAAATTTATCAAATAGTTTCAATGTTTTACCACTCAAAAATCGTATTAAAATGATGAATAAACGAAGAACGAAAGAAATAGGAAGAACAAAATATCTGATGTTGCTTCCCTTGGCTGCCATCTTGATGATTGTCAGTAACATCGAAATGGTAGCACGTACTACTGAAAAATTTGCAAAAGAAATCACTCTTCCGCAGGGTACAAAAGAAAAGGAAATAACGGAAACTCAAATTAAAAGTGTACCGGATTCCGTTGTCTTTCAGGTTGTAGAAGAAATGCCGGATTTCCCGGGAGGGATGAAGGCATTGATGGATTACTTGTCGAAGAATGTCAAATATCCGGTTGAAGCACATGCAATCGGCGCACAAGGACGTGTAATTGTAAGCTTTACTGTTAAAAAGGACGGAAGTATAGCCGACACAAAAGTAGAACGAAGTGTCAATCCGTATCTCGACAAAGAAGCTATGCGTGTCATTGCCGCCATGCCTAAATGGCAACCTGGCAAACAAAGAGGGGAAGCAGTAAATGTAAGGTTTACAGTTCCCGTTGCTTTCAGACTATCCGATCCTGAACCACCCAAGGCGGAAGAAATCAAACAATCTGATCTGGATGAAGTAGTTGTAGTGGGATATGAACCACAGGAAGATTCAACTCCGGGAGCAGTGGGCGTGAAAGGAGAAAACGCAGACCAAGTTTTCACGGTAGTAGAAACAATGCCCAAATTTCCGGGAGGACAAGGCGGATTGATGCATTATCTTGCTAAAAGTATCAAATATCCTGTCATTGCTCAAAAAAACAAAGAACAAGGCAGAGTGATCATACAAATGATTATCGGAGTAAACGGTAATTTGTCAAACGTAAAAGTATTACGCAGCGTATCTCCGTCACTGGATGCAGAAGCCATTCGTGTAGTGGGCAACATGCCTAAATGGGAACCGGGAATACAAAAAGGACAGGCAGTCCCGGTTAAGTATACCCTCCCTATCACGTTCCGGTTACAATAAATAACTTTCCCGATACCGCTCCCTTTCCTCATCGGTGAGGAAAGGGGCGTTCATCGGTGGGGAACTCTCTCCTCCCCGGTGCCGGACGTATCTTTCCCCGGTGCTGAAAAAAGTCATTTCTTTTTCCGATTTTCACAAGGATAGTTATAAAAAGATCCTTATATTTGTTCGTGTAATAAAACATGATTCACATGAAAAGATTCGCATGGATTATCGGTTTAATATTCTGCACAATCTGCACCATACAAGCCAAAGACAGAGTTATCGAGCGGCCTCCTTTTCTAGCATGGAGTTCCAATAGTATTGAGATTGATAAAATTGTCATGAGTGATACAGTGACAACAGTGTATATAAAGGCTTTTTATCGTCCTAAATACTGGATTAAAATAGCAACAGGCAGTTTTCTGAAAGATAATAACGGGATACTTTATCCCATCCGAAAGGGAGTTGGAATCACATTGGATAAGGAATTCTGGATGCCGGAATCGGGAGAAGCGGAATTTCAACTCTTATTTCCCCCAATACCTGAAAATGTAACCAGCCTGGATTTTTCGGAAGGGGACTTCGACGGGGCCTATAAGATATGGGGAATACAATTAGACAAAGATACATTCTATAAACAAAAACTTCCCAAAGAAGCAGTCATACACAAAATAAACAAGAAAGCGATATTACCTACTCCTAAGTTAGTTTATGGGACTGCTACACTCAAAGGGAAAATGCTGGACTATCAGAAAGATATGATAAAGCAAGTGAAGATGCATATAGAAAGTCCTGCATTGAATGTCCACAATGAACAGAATATCATAAAGATCAAAGAAGACGGCACTTTTCAGGCGGAGGTCAAAGTAGCGTCCGTTACAAGTGTAGCATTAGAACTTCCTTTTGGTTGGATCGAGTGTCTGATAGCTCCCAACGAAGAGACATCACTCATCATCAATACAAAGGAACTATGCCGTAGACAGGCGCATCTGCAAAGAAAGGATAAAACGTATGGAGAACCTGTATACTTTAATGGCTATCTGGCTAGCCTACAACAAGAATTAGCATCCGTAGATATAGATATTGTATTAAAAAGCGTTTATTACATGGACATGTACAACGACATTGCCGGGAAAAGCGCAGATGAATACAAGGCTTATGTACTGGAGCATCTTCCATCCATTCGAAAAAAAATTGCACAATCCTCATACAGCAATGCATGTAAAGAGCTATTAAATATTCAGGTAGATCTGGCTGCAACAGGTAAGATCGCCTTAACAGAGAGAGAACTAAAATCAGCATATATCGCTGTTAATAAACTGAATAAGGAACAGACTGACGAGTATTTCTACAATACCCGTATCGATATTCCTGCAGGATACTATGATATATTGAAAGAGTTCACTTCTATCAACACTCTGAAAGCCCTATACGGTAAATATTACGCGTCAACAATATACCTGATAAGTTTTCTGCCAAATTCTTCAGATGTACTTAAAGAGACACTGGGAACGGGACAAGGACCCTTATTCGATAACATTAAATTTAATAAGCTGTATCAGTCCATAAAGGATTTTACCCCGTTAACGGCAGAGCAGAATGCCGAACTAAAAACTTTTTCTTCCCCGGCATATGCAGAGATGCTTACTCAAACGAACAAAGAAATAATAAAGAAAATAGAATTAAATAAAAGAAAGACAGGCTTCACTGTAAACGAGACGGGACAAGTCTCCAATGAGGACTTATTCCCATCTATTATCTCTAAATTCCGGGGACATACGCTGTTAGTTGATTTTTGGGCAACCTGGTGTGGCCCTTGTCGCACAGCCAATAAAGCCATCACTCCAATGAAAGAGGAATTAAAAAACAAGGATATTATCTACCTCTACATCACAGGCGAAACTTCACCCAAAGGCACCTGGGAAAATATGATTACCGACATTCATGGTGAGCATTTCCGTGTGACAAATGAACAATGGAGTTTTCTGATGTCCAGCTTCAATATCCGGGGAGTTCCCACTTATTTCATTGTTGATCCGGAAGGTAATATCACCTTCAAACAAACTGGATTTCCTGGAATAGACACCATGAAAAAAGAGCTTATGAAAGCTTTGAATAAGTAATTCAAAGTTAAAAATGGACCAAACAGAAATCGTTGCCGACAGACGCCATAAATGAACGCAAGGTTCCTGATTGATATAGAAAAAAATAGTGACGGTATATGCTTAGGATAGTGACGGTATCGTTGTCATATACCGTCACTATTTGTATTGGATAGCGTCACTATTTTGTAGAAGAGAATCCGCCAACAACGAATTCTATATGATCCCAATAAATAAACGAGCCTCCATAGTCTTTGAGAAGACTACAGAAGCTCGTTTTATATCCTATGGATAACTTACTGCAAAGCTATCCAACTCCAGATTCCACTTATTTATGCATTTCCACGATTTGAGTCGGAGCCATCTCTACATTCCGTCTATCTACTTGACGAACGACACTGGCAGCCAGGGATAAGAAAGCACGTCCGGTCACGGAATCTTCATCCAACGCAACAGGTGTACCATTATCTCCCCCTTCGCAAATGCTTTGTACGATAGGTATCTGTCCCAACAAAGGAACATTCATTTCCTCAGCCAGCTTCTTTGCGCCTTCTTTTCCGAAGATATAGTATTTATTTTCAGGTAGTTCGGCAGGAGTAAACCAAGCCATATTTTCAACTAAACCAAGGATAGGCACATTTACCTTATCGTTGGTAAACATATTGATTCCCTTACGGGCATCTGCCAAAGCTACTGCCTGCGGAGTGCTGACAACAATCGCCCCTGTCATGGCCAGTGTTTGAACAACTGTCAAATGAATATCACTGGTTCCGGGTGGAAGATCTATCAGAAAATAATCCAGTTCTCCCCAAGCTGCATCAGCAATCAACTGTTTCAACGCATTACTAGCCATTCCACCACGCCACAAAGTTGCCTGATCCGGATCGACAAAGAAACCGATAGATAATAATTTCACTCCATATTTTTCTACCGGAATAATCATATCACGACCGTCGATACGTTCAGCATAAGGGCGTGCATCTTCCACCTGAAACATCTTCGGCATAGAAGGACCAAAAATATCGGCATCAAGCAAACCGACTTTATAACCTAATTTAGCCAAAGCAACGGCTAAATTAGCAGACACTGTAGACTTGCCTACTCCACCTTTACCGGAAGATATGCCGACTATATTCTTCACTTGTGGAAGAAGCTTGCCAACTTCCGGACGGGCAGCTTGCTTACTTTCCGCTGTAATCGTTACCTGCACATCAGGAGAGACATACGTATGAATAGCTGTTTCCGCAGCTTTCAACATTGATTTCATAAACGGATCAGTCGGTTTCTCAAAGATCAATGAAAAGCTGACAGTCATGCCATCAATACGAAGATTATCGGCAACCATCTCCGCTTCCACCAGATTCTTTCCCGTACCGGGATAACGCACCGTTGCCAATGCATCTAATATCAATTTAGGATAGAGAGTCATTTTATTTACTATTTGACGATTTACTATTTACTATTTAAAATCACCATTCGATTAAGTGTCAGTTCACTTTTAAGGCGATTGTTCCTGCACAAAACTATTTACTTGTACTTAATCCGCTACGTTTGCTACGATTGTAGCTACGATAAGGATCGAGTTCTATTTCAACATCCGGTTCTTGCAATTGACCTTCCTGCGGAAGCCGGAATTTGATATACTTAATAGCTAAACCACGATCGAGCCATTGTTGTTCATAATAAGTCTTGATACCGAGAATATCATCTACCAAATCGGAATGATATAAATCTCCGGTCATAAACTCAACTGGAAAACGATTCGCTTCAATCATGTATTTAGTATAGGTAAACATGAAATTGCTGTCCGTTTTCAGGTGGATAATGCCATTCGGCTGCAAAAATTTACGGTACCGTTCCATAAAATAGGTAGAAGTCAACCGCTTGGTTGCTTTCTTCATCTGCGGATCAGAGAAGGTAAGCCATATTTCACTTACTTCGCCTTCGGCAAAAAAACGCTCAATGATTTCAATATTGGTACGCAGGAAAGCGACATTCTTCATTCCGGCCTGTAATGACTCCGTCGCTCCCGTCCACATACGGGCACCTTTTATATCAACTGCTATAAAGTTCTTTTCGGGAAACATCTTACCCAGGCCGACGGTATACTCACCACGTCCACAGCCTAGTTCGAGCACAATCGGATGATCGTTCTTAAAAAACTCCTTATGCCATTTTCCCTTCATGTCAAAAGGCACGTTATCTACTGCCGAATAAGGATATTCGAACACGTGTGGATAACTCGCCATATCGGCAAACTTTTCTAATTTATTCTTTCCCATATCAATCCTGATTAGGCCGCAAAGGTACTGATTTTGACGCAACCGACAAAAAGAAATGGAGCACAGATTTCTCTATGCTCCATTCTTCTATAATATTGAATGATTCGTGTTATTAAATCTCAACATTCACCTCAACGTTTACTTCTACATTTCCACCTTGTTGTGCTTTCAAATCTTCATAGAAAGCTGCATGAGCAACCTGCACATAAGGTTGCAGGAAAAAGAATCCGATACCGAAAGTAAAGAGAGAAAGGATAGCCCAACCGATAAAGCTCAAATCAAGCATGAACAGTTTCATCTTGTTGTTTTCCATCATAGCCATACTTTTCTCAATAGCTGCATTGTTTTTCATTTCGGGTTCTTCTTTCAAGATATAGTCGGTCATTGCATAAGAATAGTGCTTGATAATTCCTGGTACAACCAACAGCAACATCCACAAAGCGGTATAGATACCCTGTAGCAACTTCGTTACAAAAATACGTCCATAGTCCTGGAAACCTTCAAATAACACTCCGAAATCAATTTCTTTGCCTTTGAATACACCAAGCATCACGATAGCAAAGCCGTATGCAACCGGAAGTCCGACAAACAATGAGCATAATCCGCCAATCACAGGAATAGCAGATAATCCACCGGCAATAACTGAATAAATAAGTGCAGCAACGGCTGCCATAGGCCACTTTCCTCGAAGTGCCTCACGTGCCTGAGCACGTAGTTCTGAATTTAGTTTTAACATAGTGAATAATATTAATTGATAAATGTGTTATTTCATTATATATAGTTATTCTACAATCGTCACCCAGCCATGTGTATCCGGTTCGTCGCCATACTGGATTCCACGCAGCTTATTGTACAATTTTGTACAGATAGGTCCCGGCTTACCATCTTTAGAGATAACGTATGATTTTCCGTTTTCCAAATCATCGATACGCTGAATCGGGCTGATTACTGCGGCAGTACCACAAGCACCTGCTTCTTCAAATGTTTCCAATTCTTCCTCCGGTATCGGACGGCGTTCCACCTTGATACCCATATCTTCTGCCAACTGCATCAAACTCTTATTGGTAATAGAAGGCAGGATAGAAGATGATTTCGGAGTGATATAAGTATTATCCTTAATACCGAAGAAGTTGGCAGCACCACATTCATCGATATATTTCTTTTCTTTCGCATCAAGATAGAACTCGCAGGAATAACCCAGATCGTGTGCTTTCTTGTTAGCACGAAGACTGGCTGCATAGTTGCCACCCACTTTATAAATACCTGTTCCATGAGGAGCGGCACGATCGAACTCACGAATGATAACGTACGGATTGGTAGAGAAACCACCTTTGAAATATGGACCTACCGGAGTTACGAACACAACAAACATATACTCTTCAGCAGGATGTACACCTACCTGGGCACTTGTTCCGATCAACAGCGGACGAATGTAAAGAGAAGCACCGGTTTCATAAGGAGGAATAAAACGTTCATTCAGTTTTACGACTTTCAAAATTGCTTCTTTAAACCGTTCTGTCGGAAGTTCTGCCATCAGAATTCCCTGGCAAGTAGATTGCAAACGGGCAGCGTTCTCTTCCAAACGGAAAATACGTACTTTACCATCTTTTCCACGGAATGCTTTCAGTCCTTCAAAGGCTTCCTGACCATAGTGCAAACAGGTTGCCGCCATGTGCAAATTGAGGTGTTCGTCACTACTAACCTCTAATTCTCCCCATGCACCATTACGGAAGTTGATTCTCACATTGTAATCTGTCTTCATGTATCCAAACGACAGATTCGCCCAGTCTATTTCTTTCATATTGTTATGTATTAGTTTATTTTCTATTGCATTGAAACGCAAAAATAACTTTTATTCTTCAGATAGCCTCTTTTCTTGCAATAATTTTTCGACTTCCCGGTCGGCTTTTGTCAGTTTATCCTTGCAAAAGGCAATAATCTCATTGGCTTCTTTTATTTTCTCACTCAAAATGTCGATATCCAGTTCGTTATTATCTATCTGGCGAACGATCTTTTCGAGACGTTCCATTGCTTGGGAATATGTTTCTTTTTTTGCTGCCACGATGATTGATATTTAATGGTTAATGATGAATGTTCTTACAAATACACAGTCGACGGATAGTTACTTTTCCACCACAGATTGCACTTCTCCTTTCAGCAACCGGGTTGTCAAGCGATCTCCCGATTTCAGCGAAGATGCATCCGTCACCGCTTTCCCGTCTTTGATTGTAATACTGTATCCCCGGCTCAAGAGTTTATCAGGAGAGGCGTCTGCTATTCGCTGTTGTAAAAGTTCCAACCGGTGAGACTGACGGGCCAACAATGCTTTCGCCACTTGTGATAAATCTTTCTTTGCTGCCAGCAAAGAAAAACGAGCGTCCGCTAGTTTGCGGTGAACAAGATTGGGAATACGGATTTGGAGCGCCTCCAACCTTCGTTGTTCCTGATCAAGAAGCATATAAGCTCCCTGTTGGATACGTACAGATAATTCCTCCAGATGCTCTGCTACTTCCGTTACCTGATGAATCAGAAGCTCGGCAGCAGCCGTAGGAGTCTTTACCCGGGTATGAGCCACAGAGTCAAGCACTGTATCATCGCGTTCATGACCAATACCGGTAATGATAGGTAATGGAAATTGCGCACATGCAGCTGCTAGTAGATAAGTATCAAAACCAGATAAATCGGAAGTAGCCCCACCGCCACGAATAACGACCACTACGTCAAAATCATTGACACGGGCATTGATACGGTCTAAAGCCGCCAATACAGACTCTTCAACTTGATTGCCTTGCATTAAAGCCGGAAAAAGTTCTGTATAAAAATAGAATCCCCCCGGATTGTGTTGCAACTGATGGCAGAAATCTCCATATCCGGCCGCAGTAGCCGAAGAAATGACGGCAACACGTTGAGGAAGAACCGGCATTTCAAGTTCTTTATTCAACGTCAAGACTCCCTCTTCTTCCAACTGCAATAATATTTCCCGACGACGACGAGCCATATCTCCCAACGTGTAAGCAGGATCAATATCAAGCACCGTCAGACTGTACCCGTATAATTCGTGAAACTGGACAGTTACTTTCACCAGCACTTTAATACCGGAGGTAAATAGCTGTCCGGTGCTTTCCTCAAAATAGGGTTTTAGCAGGCGGTAGATATTATTCCAAATCATCCCCCGTGCTTTGGCTACGAGATTATTACTACGAGGATCTTTCTGCACAAATTCCAGATAGCAATGCCCCGTTGTATTGGAACGGACATCGCTCAACTCTGCCTGTATCCAATATTCATCGGGCAAGCATTGCTCCAAACTACGACGGACAAGTGCATTCAGTTCTAAAAGAGAAAGCCTCTCCTCCCCCTCTCCCCAAGAAAAAGAGTCAGATTGCTTCAACTTATTCATAGCGTTTATCATACATATTATTTCCTTTCCTTGGAAGAGTACTGAAGATAAGCCTTCCACAAATCGGGAATACCGTATCCATATATATTATCCGGGAAGTCGGCTCTGTCACCTGATTGACGTACCAAATCAATAATCTGCTTTGCGGTGAGCTTCGGACAAGCCTGCCATAAACAAGCTACCATTCCACACATAATCGGGGAAGAGAAAGAGGTTCCATTAGCGCGGTGAAGATTGCCATCCGTCCCCATCACATCCGAATTCAAACCAACAGCCACGACATCCGGTTTCACACGTCCGTCAGCCGTATTTCCTACAGAAGAAAACGGTGCCAGTTCTCCCCTTTTATTTACCGCTCCTACGGTTATAATATTCTCCGCATCTCCCGGAGGAGTAATCTTCTTCCACGAACCCGCACCCGAATTTCCGGCACTGCACACAACTACCATTCCTTTATCGGCAGCCTTCGCTGCCTCCCGGGACATCAACGCATAATGGCCATTCAAGTCACGATATCTATAATTCTTCGTAGGATCATCAAATGAGTAGTAACCAAGAGATGTATTCACCAGATCCACTCCTACACTATCGGCAAACTCAATAGCTGCTGCCCAGTAGTCCTGTTCTACCAGGTTTTCCGAATATTCATCTTCACTGCGCAGCAACCAATAGGAAGCTTCAGGAGCAGTGCCAATCATTACATGCGGCTGGTTCATGGCCATACAGGACAATACAGACATTCCATGACTGCTTTCTGCATAGATATCTGCCTCCGGATTCACAAAGTCACGCACACCGAGGATACGGATATTTTTCATGGCATCAATCTTATCCACATTATGGAAACCGGCATCAATCACGGCAATGGTCATTCCTTGTCCCTTAAAACCTGCATCATGCAGGAGATCGACGCGACTCATAGCCGCTTGCGTGATTGCAGGACCGTAAAGGCTATCGGTGCGCAACGGTTTATTTATCAACGAGTCTCTTTGAAATGCTCTTTGCGCGATACCTTTCCACACTCTTTCTGTAGAACGTACAAAAGGCAGTTGAGCTATTTCGCTGATTAAAGTACTGTCATTACAAGAAACAGTAACGAAATTATCCCATTTTCCAGTCACAAGTACATGAACACCTGTTTTTCGTATAGCATCTACATACGTCCTGCAAACTGGTAAATCGGTAGAATCAATAGGCAATCCCTGTTTCTTTCTCCGTTCTATAGATTTCTTAGACAAATACTTTTCCGGTTTTTGCAAGGAATAGTCCGTAGCCGCTTTGTCTTTCAGACTAATCCGGTATTTTAAGGTATCCCCCGGAGCAAATTGGGCAGATACCCCCACATATATATTTAAAGCGAGAATCAATACTATAAACTTCTTCATAAGTTATCTTTCTATTTTAATCAATCATAATTCTTCATTTTCTATAATCATCAGCCCAATTCCTCTTTGGGAAGCAATGAAAGCTCCTCCCAGCACCCGTCTTCCATCATAAAACACAGCTGATTGTCCGGGAGCAATGGCTGAAGCCGTTTCGAGGAAACGTACCAACAAACGTCCGTCTTCCAATCTTTTCACACGGCAGGGAATCGGACGACTGCGATAACGAATCCGCACTGTCAGATTCTCACATCCGAACAGTTCCCGTTCATCCACAATCTTATCCTGCTCCGCCAACATGTATTCAGTTTCCAGTTGGCCGGCATCTCCAAGCATCACCGTATTTTTCTGCGGATTGATTTTCAATACGTAGGCAGGCTTTCCTAAAGCGATTTCCAAGCCTTTTCGTTGACCAATCGTATAATAAGGGGATCCTTTATGTTTCCCCAGCTTTACTCCTTCAGAGTTGACAAACCATCCCGGTCCGATTTCACTATCCAGTTCGGGACACTGCTCACGAAGAAAATCACGGTAATCCCCCTTAATAAAGCAGACTTCCATACTTTCTCCTTCTTTCGACTTTGCTTCATATCCTTTCTCCGCAAGATACTCACGAACCTTTACTTTCGTATAATCTCCCAACGGGAAAATGCAACGTTTCAGCACATCCTGCCCCAATCTCCAGAGAAAATATGACTGGTCTTTCTTATCATCGTCTCCGGCTACTATATAAATATTTCCGTTTTTCTCTTCCAATCGCGAATAATGTCCGGTAGCCACCCATGCACAATTCAACTGATCCGCCCACTCCGTCAAAACACGGAACTTAAATAACGGATTGCACATCACGCACGGATTCGGTGTACGCCCCTGCTTATATTCGTCTATGAAATTCTTTACAATGGTCTCTTTAAAAGGAATACGCTCATCTGCCACATAATGTTCAATCCCCATTCGTTCAGCCAATTCCCTGGCATCCTGCGGTTCATCTCCCCACACGCGCATGGTAACTCCTACAATCTCATATCCTTGTTCTTGCAGCATCAAGCAAGTAGCGGTGCTGTCTATGCCACCACTCATACCGACCAATACTCTCTTGTTTCGCTCTTCCATTCGAATTTTGAAAATTTACATGGTTACAAATGTACGAGATTTCAAAGAGAAAAGTTGCTTTTCTGAAAGAAAATCCTTATATTTGAAATATATCAAAAGCGAAAACAATTATGGCTAACCCTAGACTACCGGGCATTTCCGAAAACGAGCAAGCCTTATTGTATGCCAAATTGAATGAGTACAACCGAGGCAGAGCCTCTTTTAAAGAGGTAGGAGTCTACTTGGTGGTGTTGCCCCGGCCGGGGAAACCAAACTATTCCCTTTGGTTGTACTCTCCCCTGCCTGAAAAGCAATCAATTCTTTATATACATGACCTGTCACCGGACATCAACGAATCCCTCCGGATGGCTAGTACGATGTTTTATTATTCAAGGCGTTGCATCATCCTGGTAGATTACAATGAGAAAAGAATGCAGAGTAACGGTGACGATCTTGTCTTCTTCGGAAAATACCGGGGACATTTTCTTCATGAGATTTTGAAGATAGATCCTGCCTATTTAAGTTGGATAGCTTACAAGTTCACCCCCCAAATACCGAAACAGGAACGCTTCGTTAAAATAGCACAGGCTTATCATTCCATACATTTGGATATCATAATCAGAAAGTCGAGAGAGAAACGTTCATCAAACCGGTATCTGGGAGAATTAGGGGAAAAACTGACTGACTTAAAATTAAAAGTTACCCGCGTACGACTGGAAGATGATCCGTACAAAACAAGAGTGAACGGCACTACCCCACAGTTTTTTGTCAAGCAGATACTGACTTTAACCGATGCCAGTGGAAACCTCGTTATTATAAGTATTCCATCAAAAAATCCCAGTGCGGTTTCATGCACTCTATCCGGGATAGAACATGAATACCGACTGGGAGATATTATCTACATTGCATCGGCGAAAGTGTCACGCCGCTACGAAAGCTATGGTTCAAAATACACGCGCCTTAGCCATGTGAAGTTCGCAAGCCTCAACGTTTAGTCCAATCGTCCTTGACAAAACTTGCCGGATAGGAAATTTTATCCACCACTCCGTCTTTCTGACGAATCCAGGACGTAAATGTACGAGCACCCTCATCTAATACGATGATACGGGCCCCATTAGGCAAATGATTATATTCCGTATTTCCACCGGTGAAGCGTCCATAAGCCAGAAGAATACCTTTCCACATCACTGCATAATCATTATCATGATCGTGTCCTACAAACATACCCATCACATCACCCGCTTCTTTCATTGCCGCAAACATTCCCGTATTCAATTTAGGTGCACAAGCTTCCTCCATACGAGTTCCGCGAAGAATCGCGTTTTCGGTACGGGCAGCTTCATTGTATTCAGGAAGAGGAATATGGAAAAAGGCAAGAGCCGGCAAAGGCTGTCCACCATTTTGCGCTTTATAAGCTGCACTCTGCTGGCGATACCAATTTATCTGATCGAATGTAAGCCATGCATATCCCTTCACATCTTTCAAAGGTGAATAGGAATGAGAATCCATGCAATAAAGCAAAGCTGCATCCTTCTTTACATTAGAAGACGATTTCACGGTTAATACATAGTCCGGCGATAAGACCGCTCCCCGGTCAGGCAATAAATTGCCGGGAACTTTGCGGATAATATCATATAACTGTTCCCGTGTCATTCCCTGTTCATTGTCATGATTACCAAAAGTAACCACGAAAGGCAGTTTGCGTTTAACTACCGGTTCCAGTACCTGCAACATCCCGGAATCTGCCGGAGCAGAATAAACAACATCTCCGGTAAAAATCACCAAATCCGGACATTCATCATCAAGCACCTGATTTATGCGTTCCAAAGCGATATCAGAAGCCCGGTTACCGTATTTAAAATGCACATCAGTAAATTGCACAATTTTGAATTTACCATCTTTATTAAATTTCAGTTCACTCTTCTGAGCCATACAAAAAGCCGTTACCAATAAAAAGGTAAGTGTTAAATGAATTTTTAAGAGCCGAATCATATTTATTTGTTTTAGGGGTTAAGAATACTTTTCTATCAGCACGGTAGCATAAGCCGATATACCTTCTTCACGACCCGTAAAACCGAGTTTCTCGGTAGTAGTCGCCTTAATGGAAATATCATCCGCATCAATTCCCATGACAGTTGCCATCGTCTCTTGCATCAAAGGAATGTGTGCCTTTAACTTCGGACGTTCGGCGCAAATGGTTGCATCGATATTGCCCACTTTATATCCTTTGGCAGCAATCAATTCCACTGTTTTTTTCAGCAGTATTTTGCTATCTATATTTTTAAATTCTCCTGCCGTATCAGGAAAATGATAGCCGATATCACGCATATTCGCTGCCCCTAACAAAGCATCGCAAACCGCGTGCAACAATACATCAGCATCCGAATGCCCCAACAACCCTTTTGTATGTTCCAAAAGAATGCCACCCAGCCATAACTCACGTCCTTCGACCAGCTGGTGTACGTCGAAGCCAAAGCCTACTCTTATCTTCATATTTTGTATAACAAATGAGTACTAATGAATAAAAAAGATCAACGAATATAGAAATCCAGCAGTTTTTCTCCTTCCAGATAACCTTGCAAACGCTGTCCGATGCTAACAGGACCTACACCGACAGGAGTCCCCGTAAAGAGTAAATCACCGATTTTCAACGTTACAAACTGACTGACATAAGCGATAATATCATCTATATTGAAAAGCATATCCGCCGTACAGCCACGCTGTACTTCTTTACCGTCGATCAACAAACTGAAGTTCAGATTTTGAATATCTTTATAACGCTCCACCGGAACAAAAGTCCCAATAGCAGCCGATGAATCAAAACCTTTACAAAGCTCCCAAGGATTCCCCAGCTCACGGAACTTTCGTTGAAGGTCACGGGCTGTAAAGTCGATACCGACTGTCACAGCATCATAATAGCGGTTAGCAAAACGGGGAGCGATATTTTTCCCCAATCGGTTGATACGGACTACCAGTTCCGTTTCATAATGTATCTCGTTGGAAAAGTCGGGGATGAAAAACGGTTTGCCATCCTTCAGAATAGCTGAATCAGGCTTCATAAAAATCACCGGCTCCGTATTTACTTGTGTATGTCCCAGTTCTTTGTTATGCTGGGCGTAGTTCATGCCTACTGCAATAATCTTCATTATTTCTCGTTAAAATTCAATCGGTTAAACATAACAGCCAAATGAGCATATAAAGACGTATTCTGCACCACTATATTCTCGGGTACACGGATTCGGAAAGGAGTAAAGTTCCATACGGCTTTTATACCTCCGTCTACCATCTTATCTGTAATTTCCTGAGCAATATTAATAGGCACGGTCAACACACCGATGTTTACATCGTATTCTTTCATCTTTGCCTCAAAGTCATCGGAGTGAAAAATAGGAATACCATTCAGATCTTTTCCCACCAATTCCGGATTCACATCAAAAGCTGCCACAATCTCCAGTCCGAAATGATGCAAACCTGAATCCCGAAGCAAAGCAGCCCCCAGGCTACCTACACCAAACAAGAAGGCTTTGTGCATATTGGTAAATCCAAGAAAGCTCTCTAACACCTCAATCAGCGCGTCAATGTTATACCCAACTCTCGTACGCCCTGAGATATTGACGTAAGACAAATCCTTGGCGATTTGAGAAGCGTCAATATTTATTTCCTTAGATATTTGTGTAGAAGAGACATACTGCTCCCCTTTTTCTTTCATTAGTTTTATGTTGGACAGATACCAGGGAAGTCTGCGCAAGGTAGGCTCCGGCACTTTATCCGCCTCTTTTCGTATATAAGTGCTCATACTTCTTACAAAATTTGGTATTTTGCAAAAGTACATTATTTTTTGAGACTGACAACCCTATAACAGAAAACCTTAATAGAGATTAAACAAAACGATGAAAAGAGGTTCAAATTTTGCTCTTTTCCATAAGTTTAATACTTTTGAAAAGGATTAAAAATGACGAGTATGAAAAATAATGATTGGAAAGATAGATTAAACGTAGTGTATTCCACGAATCCGGACTTCGGCTATGAAACGGATAATGATGAAGAGCAGGTCACCCTCGACAAAAACAAACAAAACCTGCGAGTTTCCATTGACAAAAAGAACCGCGGCGGTAAAGTGGTAACATTAATTACCGGATTTGTAGGTACGGACAACGACTTGAAAGAGTTGGGTAAGCTACTGAAAAGCAAATGCGGAGTGGGCGGAGCGGCTAAAGACGGAGAGATTATGGTGCAAGGAGACTTCAAAACCAAAATCATAGAGCTGCTCATCAAAGAAGGATACTCCAAAACAAAAGGTATAGGAGGTTAAACTAAATAGCTTTTTGTAACTAGAAATTTTAAAGATATGAGAAAAGTAATATTATTCTGTGCAGCAGCATTATTCTCACTATTGTCATTCGCACAAGACAACAATGCTGATATCGTCAAAGTAGGCGATAATATGCCTGCCTTCACCCTTCATTCAACCGTAAACGGTACTGTAAACTCAGAGAATCTGAAAGGGAAAGTTGTATTAATCAATATTTTCGCTACCTGGTGTGGTCCTTGCCAAAGCGAACTGGCTGAAGTTCAGAAAACACTTTGGCCTAAGTATAAGGACAACAAGGATTTCTGTATGTTAGTAATCGGGCGCGAACATACCGACAATCAATTAACAGAATACAACAAGCGCAAAGGGTTTACATTTCCTCTCTACCCGGACCCGAAACGGGAAGTCACAGGTAAGTTTGCCAGTCAATACATTCCCAGAAGTTACTTAATTAACAAAGAAGGAAAAGTGATATCCGCTACTGTCGGTTATAAAAAGGAGGAAATGGACAAGCTGATGAAGGAAATAGACAAAGCATTGAAATAATCTCTCCAGATAATGGGCCTCATGTTATGCATGGCCGAGTTCTTCCCAATATCTTCAGGAATATTCTTTAAATACAAGAAGAAAGGCAACTAACTCGTTATGAATCAGTTGCCTTTCTTTTATATCTTCAAATAGGAAGTTTTAATGAATATCCCATTTAAGTTTAACGTGTTCTACTTTTCAAGGACACATCACATTGAATTGAATCTGATTATTCAGCTTTCAAAGTGAAACGCTTGAAGTCAACAATCTTCAGTTCAGGGTCAGCAGCAGCCAACACTTCTCTTACAGTTTTCTTACCGTCCATGATATCTTCCTGGTTCAGCAAGCAAACTTCTTTCAAGAACTTGCCCAGACGACCTTTAGCAATGTTCTGAATCATTTGTTCAGGCAGATGTGCAGCCTTCTCAGCAGAAACAGTAGCAATAATTTCTTTTGCTTTAGCTACATCTTCAGCTGTAATCCATCCTTTAGCCATATTGCTATCCATGTGTTCTTCACTGTCCACATGAGCCGGGTTGATATTAGCTTTCTTCAGAGCAGCTTCTACAGCTTTCTGTACCTGTTCTGCTTTTGTCTTCTCAATGGCAACTTCAATTTCTTTCTGTTTTACTTCTTCAGAAACGCCATCTTCATCAATAGCAATCGGGTTCATGGCAGCAATCTGCATAGCTATTTGCTTAGCCAACTGCTCGTTAACTTCCTTGTTGAAAGCAACAATCGTGCAAAGACCATTTCTGTTCATGTGATTGTAAACAGCAGTGCATACACCTTCTACAGTCATGTAACCATCCAGTTCCATTTTCTCACCTGTGATACCGCTACGATCAGTCACTGCATCCTGTACAGTACCATTACCCATCGGCAATGCTTTTACTTCGTCCAAAGTATTGCATTTATTAGCCACAGCAAGATCAAGAATATCCTGAGTCAGTTTCACAAAATCAGCATTCTGAGCCACAAAGTCAGTTTCACACTTCAAAGCAACGATAACAGCACGGTCACCGGTAGTTTTAGCCAAAACGCAACCTTCAGAAGCTTCACGTTCTGAACGCTTAGCAGCAACAGCTTGTCCTTTCTTACGGATAATTTCCATTGCCTTGTCGAAATCGCCTTCAGCTTCAGTCAACGCGTTTTTGCAATCCATCATACCAGCTCCGGTCATTTTGCGCAGCTTGGTAATATCAGCCATACTTACAGCCATAATAATTTCCTTTATTTAAATGAATAATAATTTTCGAAACAAAAAAATGTGCCAATCTGCCAATCAAGATACAAGCGCATAAGCATACTCTTGCACATTAGCAAATTGGCACATTTTATATATTAAGCCTCTTCGTCTTCCTTGATGAAAGCTGCAGCTTTAGCTGCGTTAATAGCTTCTTCGTCAGACTTGTCGAGTCTAGCTTTCACTGATTTCTTCTTGCCTTTGTTAGCAGGAGCTTCACCAGCAGCTTCCATATCGATCTTTTCAGCTTTTCTTTCTTCCAAACCTTCGATCATTGCAGCGCAGCAAGCATCCAAGATAACTTCTACTGATTTAGTAGCGTCATCGTTAGCAGGAATTACGAAATCTACGTTTGAAGGATCAGAGTTAGTATCAACGATACCAAATACAGGGATACCCAGACGGTTAGCTTCGCGAACTGCGATGTTTTCTTTCATTACGTCGATAACGAACAATGCAGACGGCAGACGAGTCAGGTCAGCGATAGATCCCAAAGTCTTGTCCAATTTTGCACGTTGACGAGAAATCTGAAGAACTTCTCTCTTAGAAAGGTTAGAGTAAGTACCATCGTTAGTCAATTTATCGATAGTAGCCATTTTCTTCACAGCCTTACGGATAGTCGGGAAGTTAGTCAACATACCACCCGGCCAGCGTTCGATTACATAAGGCATATTAACAGATTGAGCTTTCTCAGCTACAACTTGTTTAGCTTGTTTTTTAGTAGCAACAAAAAGAACTTTCTTGCCAGATTTGGCAATCTGTTTCAAAGCTTCAGCAGCTTCGTCTACTTTTGCAACTGTTTTGTGGAGGTCAATGATATGAATACCATTGCGTTCCATGAAAATATAAGGAGCCATTGCAGGGTTCCACTTTCTCTTAAGGTGTCCGAAGTGGCAACCAGCCTCCAATAATGTATCAAAATTTGTTCTTGACATCTTGTTTTTCTTTAAATCGTTTACTTTCTTTTTTGTTTTTTCTAAACCAACCGCTGGGTAGTCTATGAGCAGAGTCCCAGTAGTTTAGATACTAAACATATTCCTCTATCAGGCAGCACATTAACGCTTGCTGAACTGGAATCTTCTACGAGCTTTCGGCTGTCCCGGTTTCTTACGTTCAACAGAACGAGGGTCACGAGTCATGAAGCCTTCTGCACGAAGAGCAGCTTTATCTTCAGCGTTCATCTTAACCAGTGCACGAGCGATTGCCAAACGCAATGCCTGAGACTGACCAGTGAAACCACCACCACACAAGTTCACCTTGATGTCATACTTCTCAGCAGCACCCAGCTTGTTCAATGGTTGTTTTACAACATACTGAAGAATAGTTGATGGAAAGTACTCTGCAAGGTCTCTCTTGTTAATAGTAATCTTTCCTGTACCTTCGCTTACGAATATGCGTGCAATAGCACGTTTACGTCTGCCTAATGCATTTACTACTTCCATTATATCTTATTTATATGAATTAATATCAATCATTTTCGGGTTCTGAGCAGCTTGTTTGTGTTCGCTACCAGCGTAAACATACAAGTTATTCAGCAATTTAGCTCCCAGGATATTCTTAGGAAGCATGCCCTTCACTACTTTTTTCAGTAATCTCTCTTCACCGTTCGGTTTTGCAATCAAACGGGCAGGAGTCATTTCTCTCTGACCACCAGGATAACCTGTATATGACAAATAAACTCTGTCATTCCATTTGTTACCAGTCAGTTTTACTTTGTCTGCATTGATGATGATAACGTTATCACCGCAGTCTACGTGAGGAGTAAAGTTTGGTTTGTACTTTCCTCTCAGCAATTTTGCAACCTTTGCTCCCAGACGGCCTAATGTTTGGTCTGTAGCGTCAACGATAACCCATTCTTTGGTTACAGTCGCTTTGTTTGCAGAAATGGTCTTGTAACTTAAAGTATCCACTCTAATTTTGTTTTTTAAATGTTACTACTAAAAATTTTCTTCACCACTCATTAGTCTTCCCCGGACAAAGGAATACTAACTTGCTATGAATTAATCTCTTATCATTTTGTGATAATAATCGGCTTGCAAAAGTACGGCTTTTCTTTGAATTGGCAAACTATTTTTGTATATTTTTCCAGTCGCCTATTCTATTGAGGGTCTTACTAATACCCGTTATTATTCATTCCATTGAGTTTCGGATTACTTTGTATTTCTTTCAGAGGGATAGGGAAAAGCTCATGTTTACCCTCCGTAAAATTCCGGTAAGCCGGGTATGGTTTGTTCTCTTTCTGATTGACGGAACTGATCTCACCAAATAGCTTCAGAGCCTTTCCCAGCACTCCCCAGCGTATCAGATCATATTTGCGTTGTCCTTCAAAAGCCAGTTCGAAACCACGTTCCCAGTAGAGAGCCGTACGAAACTTTCCTTCCGGTGTAGAGTCGTCGATGAAAGTCAGGTTATGTGTCTTTTTCCGTGCGCTCATCATTTCATCATAATTCGCTTCCGTAATAGAAGTCGCTTCAGCACGTGTACGTACGCTATTCAGCAAATCCCATGCTTTCTGTCTGTCCGTTCCTGTTTCATTATACGCTTCGGCAGCCATCAATACCACATCAGCATAACGCAAAGGGCAATAGTTCACATCCGCATAATTGATATTCTTGTTCCATGACTCTTTCGGCATCCATTCACGGCGCCATTTTCCCACATACCAGCTTCCTGCGCTTCTTTCTTCTTTTACATGCTCTTTTTTAGTACCATTCCAGGTATAACGATAGGTGCAAATAGCAACATCACGACGTTTATCGCTCTCTTCGAAGAAGTTACGCCATTCGGGAACAACTATAAAGAAACCGTTGGCACGTCCCATATACTGATTTGCTTCAGATGCAGAAACTCCGGTAGGTTCCGCCACCTGCGGACCGTTATAAATTCCCCATGCTCCACCGTTACGACGTCCTTGCGAATGATAGAAAGCAATCTCCCAAAGACTCTCCTTATTGTTCAGTACCCCCTGCGAGTAGCTTTTAAAGAGTGCCTCATAACCACCATCATAAAAATCATGGTATCCTTTCTTTTCAAAAGCCTCCCACTCTTTTATCACTGCATCGAAATATTCCATCCGTTTGCTGTCCTCCGGACGTTTCAACTGTCCATTCGACTGAAGGCCATATCCTGCACGCTGCAAATATACACGCATCAGCAATGCACGGGCAGCCCCTTGCGTCACCCGTTCGGGACTGGAAGAAGCAGTTGCCCAATCCAGATTGTTCTTAGCGAAAGTAAGGTCAGATATAATCTCGTCATAAATCACCTCTCTGTCCACACGTTCACCAAAAGCTGATTCGTAGGATGAAGAATAAAATGTTTTGAAAGGCACATCTCCCCAATATCTCACCAAATCAAATGCGAGGAAAGCACGCAGAAAGCGAGCTTCTGCTTCCAATGCTTTCAGACGAGTATTTTCTGCGTATCCTGTCATGCCACAAATTCCGTCAATGGTCAGGTTAGCCCGGTCGATTCCCTCATATTTCAGTTTCCAGATGCTTTCGATCCATGTATTCGTGGAGTTTAGCTGATAATGCGCTATATCGTGAACCTGATTGTCAGACTGTGTGCGAGCCGTATAATAGGTATCGTCCGATGCAGGAGAAGCCATTTCGTACCAACCGTAATGATTAAAATCCGACAATGAACTATATATTCCCATCACTGCCATTTCCGCTTTATCTTCCGAATCGAAATAACGGTCCCGGTCATATTTTGAATTGGGTTCTTCCGTCAGCAAATCCTCACACGAGGAAAATCCTGTTGCCAATAGGGCAAATACGGCATATAATAGATGTATCTTTTTCATGATTACTATATATTTAAAGAATTAAAATGCTACGTTGAGACCAAAAATAAAAGAACGGCTAAGCGGATACGCTCCAAAGTCAACACCCGGTGTCAAACCGCTTTTCATCGTAGAGACTTCCGGATCGAAACCTGAATACTTGGTCCAGGTCAGCAGATTATTACCGGTGGCATACAAACGCAAGTTCTTCAATCCCACCCTTGCAATCAGATTTTTAGGGAATGTATATCCCAAAGTCACATTACTTAGTTTCAAATAGGAAGCATCCTCCACTGCCCATGAATGAATATAATTATCTCCTTGTTGAGCATCATGATAAGCGGCTACGGTTTTACCAGCATTCAAAGCAATCAGTTCTCCGGGATCTGTCACTTTCTGTCCTTCCGAATTGATGGTCATCCAACGATTAGAGCTATTCATCACATCCAATGCGTTGTAGTTCAAGCTGCCCACCTTACTGGCAACCAGTTTGGTCGCATTCAGCACTTCGTTACCATAGCTGAAAGTCAGAAATACACTTAAATCAAATCCTTTGTAAGTAAAAGAGTTGTTCAATCCTCCGTAGAATTTCGGTTGAGCGTTACCAATGACCGTTTTATCATTTTCATCAATCACATTATCGTCTCCGGTCAAGTTCTTAAACTTCCACATCCCCGGACGAATCTGGCCTTTATCACCATGATAAGGTATACCATCTTTCAGGGTATAGGTCCGCGTAGAAGCATCATAATTGAAATCATCTACCTGATACAGTCCCTCGGTGATGTAACCATAGAACTGTCCTAATGGTTCTCCGACAGCAATACGATGAGTGTTTTGGTTAAAGCCAAACCTGGCTTCATAGAGTTGTACCGCCTCACCGGTCAATGCTTTCACGGAATTTTTGTTGTGCGACAGCGTCAGTGTAGTATTCCAACTAAACTTCTTTGTAGAAAAATTCACAGTATTCACAGTCAGTTCCACACCTACATTCTTCGTTTCTCCGGCATTAATCAACATACTCTGATAACCGGAAGAATAAGGCAACTGGGCATTAAGCAACAAATTACTACTCCTATTTATATAGAATTCGGGCGAAACGGTGATGCGTTGATTCAGGAAGCCTAAATCGACACCCATATTAAACGTCTTGTTCGCCTCCCACTTCAGATCGGGATTCGGTATCTGCTTGGAGGCATAACCGGGAGTAAGCTGATCTCCCATAGCTGTGATGATGGAAGACATCAAAGCAAGGCTGTTATAGCTACCGATTCTGTTGTTACCCGCCAAACCGTATCCGATACGGAATTTCAAGTCGGAGAAAACATTCAGTTTCTTTATAAAATTCTCTTCACCTACACGCCATGCTGCCGATACAGCAGGAAAATATCCCCATTTATTATTCTTTCCGAATTTAGAAGAACCATCCGCACGGAAAGTTGCGGAAAACAAGTACTTATCCGTAAAGTCATAGTTGAGACGAGCGAAGAAAGAGAGCAGATTATCATCATAGTTTTCATCGGACGAAGCAACGGACGGAGTACCCAGACTCATATCTCCCAAAATGAACTCATCAGTAGGCAACCCACTGACACCAGATTCGAGCACACGAGTCCAGCGTTTTACAAATTCCTGTCCCAATTGTACAACTACTTTATGCTTCTTCTGAAAGCGTTTGTCATAAGTCAGAACGTTAGAGGTTTGAAAACTTCCGGTCTCCGTATTTCTGATAGAGCCGTAAATACCGTTGCGTCTTCCCATTATAGATTGGTCGCCATAGAAAAGCTCCCGGCGGTAAAGTTGATAACGCATACCCGTATTGTTGCGGAAAGTCAATCCTTTGATGATTTTGAAAGTCAGTCCGCCATTGGCTTGCAAGGTACGTGTTTCCTTATTATCCTTTTCTTCAGCGGCGGCAATCAACGGATTCTGCATCACGTTTCCATCCGCATCGCTTAATACAGGGTCTTCTCCTGCCAACAAATCCGAATCACTGCCACGTATGCCAATAGTAGGACGGTATTGCAAAATCTGAACCATTTTATTAAACTTTGCATCGACATTGCTTCCGCCTTCATTCGTACCATTTCCGGCAACACCCGCTCCATATACTTTCAGATAATCGAAGTTGATACGTCCTGTAACGGAGAGCCGCTTATTCACTTCGCTTTTCACGCTAAGCGCGATGTTATGTTTGTCACTGCCGCTATATACCATCGCACCTTCATCCTTGAAATAACCATAAGACATATTGTAATTCAACTTATCATTGCCACCATTGACGCCTACCCGATAATTTTGCGTAACGGTAGTGCGTCCCATCGTACGATCCAACCAATCGATACCTTTACGATTGCCATAGTTCTCATAAAGATCGACAAAACCACCGTAACGGTTTTGCCATGACCGCATACTTTCCTCGGGATCAGTAGCATCTCCTAATGTTCTTTCATAATCCGCCAACACAAATTCCTCTACACTTAATACATCCAACCGCTTGGCAAGCGTACGCACACCGACATAAGAATCGAAAGTAAGAGTTGCTTTCCCTTCACTTTTCGCACCGCTTTTGGTGGTGATTACCACTACGCCATTCGCTCCCCGGGCACCGTAGATGGCTGTTGCCGAAGCGTCTTTCAACACATCGATACTTTCAATATCGGCAGGATCAAGGCTGGACATGCCATCTTCCGTCGGAAATCCATCGATAATATAAAGCGGTTCATTGCTTTGCGTAATTGATATACCGCCACGAACACGCACTGACATCGTAGCACCGGGCTGACCGTCTGTCTGTATAATCTGCACACCTGCCATACGTCCCGCTAAAGCTTGGGTTACATCAGACGAAGGAACTTTGAGCAAATCGTCGCTTCTCACAGATGCCACGGAACCGGTCAAGTCTTTACGCTTTACTGTTGCATAACCGATAGCTACTACCTCATCCAACAATACCGAAGCAGCCTTCATGGTCACATCAATCTGTTTCCTTCCTTTCACGGCTACTTCCATATTTTCCAATCCGATAAAAGAGAAAACCAAGACATCCTTCTGCGGATCACTAACAGTAATGGTGTATTTACCATTGATATCGGTAATGGTACCCGTGTTCTGTTTTCCTTTCACGGTCACATTTCCTCCAATCACTTCCAAGCCTTCGTTGTCCACCACCTTACCGGTAACGGTCAAACTTTGGGCATAAATGCCGGATACCCCGACAAGAAGCAACAAAATGCAAATAATTCTACTTTTCATCATATTCTGTTTGTTATTTATATTCACTATATTTCATGATTTATCATTGATTCACTACCCGAGTAGAGATGGGACTCCGGTCGGTCATTTCTACCACCTGATAAGCCCCGTCTATCTCATCGTAAAGCAATGAAGAACCCATATATTGTCGAGAGTAAAAATTGCCATTCAACGCAGGATTGTCTGTCCCATAACTAAATACTGCCTGTTCGGTGTGATGACTCACTGTCAGTTCCGGTGCTTTAGAAGCATCCAAAACCGCTTTGATCGTCCAGTCGCCTACGTTAAAGGTATCACCGTCACGGTAGATAGCTGGGACAGCCTCATCTCCTACCTGAATAATAGCCAGGAAACGGGTGGCAGAACAACCGTCAACCCGCGCAGTCAAGTGCCACTGGTTGGGATACTCCGCTCCGGTTATGGCAGGCGGCACAACAAAACGGTCCGTTTGGGACAGCGTAAAAACATGTCCTCCAAAAAGCTGCGTCACAGCCACCAGTCCTTTGGTTTTATTATTTGTTGACAACGTTTTCTTTGTCGCATCAATCTTAAATTCCGTAGGACTATGCAACAGCCACTCCCAGCGGACAGCCTCCGATGCTTCCAGTTCATCATATACAATCACCGTATAAGGATGAAGCATCAACACATGTCGGCGGTATTTAGTCAACGGGGTGGCACCGAATCCATTTTCCGGTGTCTGCTCAAGACCTGCCTGCTTGAAGTAACCCACCCACATCGGGTCATTGCTGATACCTCTGTAAGCATGTGAAGCATCCCCCAAACAGTAACTGATATGCTGTCCGCCCATAGCACGCATCACACTGCCATAACCTTCGGTAGAATAAGGTTGTCCGATGCCGTTTACCAACAGTGAATTATGTGCCCGCGTATGGCGATAGGACATCAGATTATGAGCATCGCTGAAATTCTGATAATAGCCCGTACTGCGATACACATCAACACCTTTATATAACAGGTTAAAAGCATTCTGACTGGCAGTAGTATGACTGCCGGACCCGAATGTACTGGAACGGAACGAGAGTGCAAGATCCCTTTCCGTATCTTCCGGGGCACTGTGCATGGCTACTTCACCAGCGTCTTTATACCATACCATTTTATCAGCCCCGGCAGGAAAAACTGTATTGTAATCCTGATCGGTGCACATCCGGTAAAGACGCAATTCATAATCCCGGCGCAATAAGTCCCGACATTCTCCGGCATACCATCCGGCGTAAGAATTACCCGTTTCACACGCCAGATAATCAGCAAAGGCAGCAATTAAACGGTTGGGTTCACTCCCCTTTTCACTACTGTCACCAAAGCCGTTACTTTTCGATCCCGGCGGACAAGTATAAACCAACGAACGCCCGGCATTCTGATACCACGGATGTGATAGAAAATCGTACCGGCCGATAAATGAAAGAAGAGACGGCATATACGCCAGAGTCAAGATATTAGCACTGAAATAACCGGTACCATTGTGCCATATGCCGTCACGATTGAACCCGGAGGCAGGAGCGCGGGCTGTCCACAATTCATAATAATACTCCATCATGGGCAGCACTTCGGAAGAATAGGCTGGTTTGTCGTAAAGCGACAAAGCCACTTGAAAAAGGACGCGCATATTCTGCTGCCAAAAATGATTATCAAAGAGATGGTTTTCCTGAAAACCGCAATTTACCTTGTAATAGTAACGTGCCACACGCATCATCAGTTCTTCAGCAGCAGTACGATCGGAAACAGACAAGTTATTATAAAGCAGATCGTAGGCTGCAACAAGACACCATGCGACGTTGCTGGCAGTAAAGTTGGATGCGAAAAGTTGTCCATCGGCAGAGGGAGCGACAATCAATGCTTCAAGAAGCTGACGTAACTTTTCGGCATAAATTTCTTTTTGGGTTAGATGATAGGCCTGATAAAGATAAGTGGCATGTTGCCGGAGCTCTTCTGCACGGCTATATAAATCAGTCATTCCGGTGTATTCGGCGTTCAATGCCAGAGAAGCACGACTTTGTAGTTCTGTATATTCAGGGTGTGAAGTGACACGGTTACGGGCCTCCACGATACGGTCGTCTAAAAAACAGTAAATACGAGGATGCAGACGGGGAGCATTTGCTAAGAATGCCTGAAAAGAAGGTGTCACAAATTCCGGCGTATCATTCTTTACTTCAAAACGATAGATAGCACTCCATTCACCGGGCGTAGTTCCATTAAGGTTGGTGGAACGAAAGCGCCAATACCATGTGCCAACCTCCAAGCGGCGATGAAGATTATACATACACCATTCCTGCGGTCCGGAAAGTAGCGTTTCGGAACTGCTGAAATCTTCAGTACGTGAAAGGGAAAATTGCAGTCTTTCGCCCGTCTTCATGGCTTGAGGAACAATAAGAGGAGCAGGATTCAGATACAATTCATTATCTGCTTTGGGATAAGGTTGCGTCCGTATCTTATCCTGATAGGCATCGGGAATTCCTGCAGGCGTCTCTGGCTGCGTACTGTCCGATTCGGGCAGCGAGTCAGATGTACAGCTACAGAACAACTGTACAATGAACAAAAGAAAAACCGATAAGCGAAATGTGGTGTGCATATTATCTTCTTTTCTAGGTATAAGATTAGAGGGCTATTTTCAAAAGTTTCAATGCAAGAAGAAGGTAAAGCGGGATGGGGGGATCCCACTTTCCTTGAACTTCTATTGAGTAAGGTCGAATATTCAGTGACTGACTATTTAAAGATTGTAATCATTGGTCGGCAAAGAGCTTGTTGATTAAGAGCTGTCTTAACACTGATACCCGCTTCCTGTGCATTAGTTACAACACCATCAGCTACATTAATACGTACTCCAGAAACATTACCTTGGTTATTGATAGTACTGGAAGCATAATTCACCGTAGCAATCGTCTCTCTATCAAACATCTTACCATTGACAAATCCAAATTCCGGAAGGTTTCTGAAATCCTCACTACCAGTAGCCGGCACTTCTTTCATTGTAAACAATGTACCCATGAACGCACTCAATTGCGACAATGTAGGAATATACCATGCACTCAAATTCTCACTATCAGGAGCATGTTCTCCCACCCATTTCTCATAAGTTGTTTTAAATGTAACATCTCCAAGACCTGTTAATAAGATGTCCGTAGTTTGTGTACCGTTTGTCATACCTGCAGCCGTTTCAACCAAAGTTGTCAACTCTTCAGTATTAAGAGTCTGACGACCAGCCGCCACATTTTCAATCGCTACTGCATATCCGGCAATTGTTTTGCTCTGAAGTGCTACAGGATAATTAGCCGGCACGTCATTACCAATAGCTTCCATCTTGAAAACAATACCGACAGCATCTGTTGCGTCACGCACCACTTTACCTTCAGCATTGATATAGCTACCAACTTTCATTTCCAGTGCTTCATAATCCGGATCCACTCCTACTTCAATGTCAAAGTTTCCATCTCCGATTTCAAATTTAGCCATAATCTGCATATTAGCATCCAAAGGTAATGTATTTGCCGGTATTTTAATCTCTTTACTATATCCACCACTCAATGCCATGGTTATTTCTTCTGTAAATTTACCTACATTTGAAGGAGCAAAAAAGAAATTAGCGAACCAATTGCCATCCGCAGAAGCAAAACTTGCATTTGTATAAGTCACAGGAGCCGTAGCTGTACATTTACCCTCCAAAATATCATATCCACTCAAAGCGTTGTATGTTATTTCCAGCTTATCAGCTTGTGCAGCTACTTCCGGATTCTTTGGTTTTACGCTCACATTAGCGAACGGGCGCTTCAATATCACATTGGCATTACCAATCGTTTCTAATTTTCCGCAGAAAGCGTCGCTGGCTGCCATCAACGCGTCATTTGTCAGATCGAATGATGTAGTATTATATCCTACAGCTCTTAAATCAGCAGTGTTATATACTTTATTAGCGGCACCACTTTCCGGTACGTATTCAGCCCAAAACAATGCTTTCGACACTTCTTTTTGTTCATCTACGGAAATGGTGAAAGATACCTTACCATCTGTAACCGGTTTAGTTATCTGATCGCCTATCTTATCGCCATCAGCATTCAGTAATTGCATGATACATTGCATCGTATAACCGGTAGGGATGGTAACACCCGCACGGCTAAAGACGTTATTTACAGGAGCCTGTACAGAGATAGTAACAGGAGCATTGATTTCTGTTCCATTGTCCGAAACGATTTCTTCTTGTCCACAGGATGCAAAAAGCACTACGAACAAAGCCATTAGCGAGTAAAATAAGTTCTTTTTCATGATCTTAATTGTTTTATGGTTAAGCAATTTTTAATTGATTTATCTATTCTATAATTCTCCGAGGTCTACTTCCAGATCACCGTCATAATCAGGATCGATACCTATTCCGCCATTGGCATCGGAAGTCAGGAAGTTACCGCGTACCGTTGTGTTTTTACCTCGTTCACAAGGAATACGGAAAGCTGTACGTGCCAACACTTCATTTTTCTCATTCAAGACCTCCAGCTCTACAGGGATGGAAACGGTTTCTCCGGCATCAGTCAATACATAGTCGAATCCCAGTTTCAGTTCTTTCGTACCATCAACAGGGCGTTCAAAAGCCACTTTATATTCCATGTACATGAGCGAGTTCTTGGGTACATCGTCCCACAAATTGTAGCCAGTAGGCAAATAATCACTGTATTTCACACGAGCAGTAAAACTTTCACCTTTCAGTCCGCCTGTGGACAGTTTATTGAGAAACGTTGGCACATCTTTAGCCACCAATTCATAGCGCGCTACAGGGCGATACAGTTCAACGTCAAGGCTTGTTTCGGCTCCCCAATGATTGCGGAAAGAAGTCAGGTCCGCTGTAGTAGAAGCTGCAAAAACATCTTTATAACGGCTATTCCCTATATATTTTCCGGCAGGAAGGATAAAAGCCAGATTCTCCGCATCATAAGCAACTCCCTGTTCCGGTGTCTCCACAGTCACATAGTCGGCCCACACCAAAATGCGGTAGTTGCGGGCATGCAACTTCATACTGACAGGCAGGCTGGCACGATTAAAGTCCTCTTCATATACCGTTTGCCGCGCCGCTACTTGTCTATCTAAATAAGCTTCTACAATGAAACGACGCAGATATTTGGTTTCCGACGCACGGGTGATGGTTACCGGTGCTCTTTCCGCCAAACTTAGATTCATTGTCAGATTAAGGTTGAGTGTTACAGCTGTCGGGTCCACTCCCAGTTCTCCTTCGGGAGTCATTTCCGGTTCTTCGTGCAGGCTGCATCCATTCACCAGCAGGGTGATGAACAACAGGAAAGTGCACTGTGCCAATATATATAAATTTCTTCTCATATTGTTATCTTATTTATATGCATGTTCCTATCTAAGGTTAAAAGCGGTAGACCAACGATGCTCCCACACGGGTTATCCCCCAGTAATGACGGACACGCGTATCCAGCTGTGCGCCGTTGTCTACATTATAATAGGTGTTATACTTCATGTTGGCATATCCTACTCCCAAATTAAATTCCGCTCCCCAGTGCTTGGAAAGAGGGAGTTTGTAACCGTAACTGATTCCGGCTCCCAACATCGGACGATCAGTATCTTGATAACGGTCATCGTTCCACTTCACGTTAAACCATGTCACATGAGCGTGCAATCCGACAAAATGTCCCCGCCCTGTCTCATTTCCTACCCACCAACGGGCTTCGGGTTGCAGTGCCACAGTGCGCACACCATGTTTATCTCCCAAATCCCATAAACTGCAAGTCAGTGGTAACTCTACCGTGATTTTTTTATGTACCTGCATTTCCACGGCAAGGTTCAACAACGCACAAGCATCATACGCCACGTTGGTTTTCAGTGCCAAATAGCGTTTGCCATCAAAGGCAGTCACATTCTTACGGGTATTTTCTTTGTCGGATTGCCGTTTATCGCCCTCCTTTTTGGGAGAAGTCGCAACTACCGTTTCCAGCTTCTTCCCGTCGGGTTTGTAGACCGTAGTTTCTTCCGGAGCTGCAGAGGTCTGCACGCGAGGTCTGTCAGGAGTCTGTGCTGACAAGACGGTTATGCCCGATAATGCAGCCAACAGGCATATAATTCTCATATTAAATTTCGAATGTCTCATATATTCGTATCTTTCATGTTCATTGATCAGATTTCCAATTCGGGCACTGCATCCCTCATTACCGTTTCATATCCGTCCTCATTGATGATAGTGGCTTCTCCTTTGTAAGTGATATCCACCTTCTCTTTGGTGCTGCGGATAAAGAATGAAGGAGCACCGGTGGATTTCAGGTTAACGCTGATAAGCCATCCGGCTACTTTGATACGTCCGTCGGACAGAATTTCGGGGTCTTTGGCAGGATATTTCAGTGCATGTGTATTGATGATGGTAGCAAAACGATATACTTGTGCTTTTTCCGATGTAGCTGTGAAATGCCAGTGATTAGGATATTTTTTGAACACTCCTTTGTCATCGGCACGGAGCCAGTTGACCGCCGGATAGAAGAAACGACTCGTCGTATCAGTCTGCAATGTTCCAGTCGAAAAAAGATAAGCATCCGAGGCTCCTCCCCGACTGGTGGCCTGAACATGTACAAAACGATTATCCGACTGATCCACTGTCATGGGATTTTCTATGGTATGCAGCAAATAACTCCAGGTTACAGGTTCGTCTGCAACGAGTTCATCATAAATAAAGATTAGTCCTGTCTTTCCTAAATTGACCATGTGACGGCGGAAAGTTTTCACATGATTCTCATCCCAGCCATTTTCGGGTGTATAGTGCACTTCGGATTGTTCCCCACGTGTCAGCCAAAGCGGTGAAACCACTTTTCCGTAAGCATTGGAGGCATCACCCAGTACATAACCGATTTTCTCACTGACGTAATAACGGGGAATCCATCCATATCCTTCCGTACCGATGCGCTGTCCCATACCGTTCACCAAAATTGTATTGTGAGCACGTGTGGCACGATGACACAACATACTATGTACATCGGTAAACTCGATGTGGTGTCCGCTACTGTAAAATAAAGGTTTTCCACCATAGAAAGTATTGAAAGCATTCTGATTGGCAAGTGCATGGGAGGTAGAACCATAAGGGCTTGAACGAAAACTCCACATGGCATTTCCACCCACTCTGTCCCAGTTGGTCTGGAAAGAGGCAAGTCCTGTTGCGGGAAACACATATCCTGCGGGAAGTGCTGTCAACCCTTCACCCTCCGGCAGAGGTTTATTACATTGCAGGCGGAACCAGGCAAGATCACCGGGCTTACTCAATAGGGCTTTCTTCAGATATTCCGGTTCCACTTTCAATGTGCGGCGTACAAAGTCGGCAGCATAAGTGTTTCCGGTGAGGCGTGCCAAGGCATCCAAATAGCCTATACGGATGCTATTGGGACGTGCCACATTCTGATGTGAACTTCCGTTTCCTCCGGATTTGGAGAAAGGAGGTTGCTGGAAGATGGTATACATGATATTTCCCTGATACCAAGGATCGGAAAAGAAATTGTAGCCAGTCAGTTTGCTATAGTAATATGGCACTTCGACTAATGTACGGGTGTTGACTGTAAAGTAAGAGTCACCATTGTGCCAGCCACCGTCTTTGTTCAATCCGGGGAAACGTGCCAACCATACGTTATAACAGTAATCCATCCATGTGTTGGCTTCGGGCAGATCGCCATATACACTGAATGATGCCATTGTAAGGATGCGAAGTGTCATTTGCCACACATGGTTGTCGGCGATGTGATTCTCCATCCGGTTATTAAAGTTTTCGTACATTTCACCACCTTTCTTTTGGATGGCTCCAAGTAAGATTTTCTTTTGTGATGCGCTTAATCTATCGTAGAAAGAATCATAAGCCATAGAGCAGAGTGACAACAAGCTGGAAGCATTAAAATCGCCTTTTACATTTTCATCTTTATCCCAGTCCGCCATGACAAACACACGCTTGATGGCTTCGTCAGCATACTTCGCGTCTTGCGTCAACAACCACGCCCGTATCAGTGCTTCGGCATTACCTTCTTCCGCATCGATAATGCGACGGCTCTCACGAGTGAGGTATGAATTTATCTGCATCTCGTTCTTCAGATTCTTTACCTGCGAGACATTAATATCTTTCACTGATTTCATTGGAGTCTGAAGTACCTGATCTGCACGTTCAAGATACCATTGTCTTTCTGCCTTGTCCTTACTGCGGTTCATAAAGTCCTTCCATTCATTCTTCATGATCCACACACGCGGATGGTCGGCAGGTAGTTTTGCCAACACTGTTTTCAATGAAGGCGGACAGAATTTGCCCGGGCGATCTTCCACGGTGAGTTGTTGTGTGCTTCCCCATGCCACTTGCCCGTCTTCTACATAACCGAACTGCCAGTACCATACACCCGGCGCAAGCGGTTGTTCCGGATTATAGAACGGCCAGCGAGTTTCCACCTGAACAACTCCGGACTTCAATCCGGCATCCTGCGAATAACGTAACCGATAGGTAACCTTCGTTTTATCTACCTTCTTTACTTTGTGTTCAAATCCATCCAACGGACTGTCCTGCGAGTTCATGTCCGAACGAAGCGGCCATTGGAAAGAAACCGCACGGTCATTTACCACCGCTTTATCAAGAGGATAAGGAGTGGCACGCATTTCATGCATCAACGTTGTCTCCGTCAACTTGATGACTGCTTGTTTTTGCGCATGTGTCATCTGTGCAGCCACAGACAAGATTACGGATGAAATCAATAATACTTTTTTCATGATATCAAATGATTGGTTTTTCTGTAGGCAAATGTAGATAAACCGTCCGAAACGGAACTTTCAATTCATTTCTTCCTTCTCTGATACTGTCTAACAGGACTTTGTTTTCGTTCATTTCAACTTAAAATTCGTCCAATACAAGCGTTACAGGTGGCTACAAAGAGGGTGAAAGGGTTATCTATTCACCACAGAGGACAGGAGAACGCAGAGGTGAATCTTCTTCATGTTCGATAAGCAATGAACTGTTTCAGCCTATTCTGACAAGGGTATATTCTCACTGCAATGAGAAAAAGTTCTCATTACTATGAGTATTTTTTCTCATAGTAATGAGTATTTTTTCTCATTGCGATAAATATAGTTGAGAATGTTTACGGAAGTTTTTTTGAATTATAATTGTATGAGTTTACCTCATTTCCGCACCGGAAATGAATAAGATTCCCCTCTGCGTTCTCTGTGGTGAAGCGAATAAGTTACTTAGTATGCTGCTTCACATACTCCGATGGCAGACAACCGACATACTTCTTGAAACTGGTAGAGAAATAAGAAGAAGATCCGAACCCTACCATTCCGCTAATCTCCGAAATGGAGTAGCGCCCTTCAAGCAACAATTTACACGCTTTATTAAAACGGATACGCCGGATAAAGTTGGCTGGCGGTTCACCGGATATGGAATTCATCTTGAGATACAGTGACGAACGACTCATGCAAAGCTGGCTGGCCAACTCATCAGAGGTGAAGTCTTCATTACTGATATTTTCTTCTACCACCTGAATAGCTTTACTCATGAATTCCTCATCCAAATTATTCGAAGTCATTTTAGCAGTATCTATATCAATCGTATTCGAATAATAGTGTTTCAACCGCTGGCGTGCTTTCAGTTGATTAGCAATTTTTCCTTTCAATAAATGAATCGAGAACGGTTTGGCAATGTAATCATCCGCCCCAGCCTGAATACCTTCCGTCTGCGCATCAACACTTCCTTTGGCAGACAACAGAAGGACGGGAATATGGCAGGTTTGCAGATTTCGTTTAATAAGCTGGCAAAGTTTGATACCGTCAATATCCGGCATCATCACGTCGGAAAGAACAAGGTCCACACGATGTTCTTTCATGATAGCCAATGCTTCTTCGCCATTTCCGGCAGTAAGCGTCACATAATTCTGCCGGAAATTACCTTTCAGATAATCCACCATCTCTTTATTGTCATCTACCAACAAGATAGTAGGACGTTCTTCCTCACTGCCGGCTTCTATCTGATCGTCGTCCGATTTATCTTCTGAAACCACAGCCGACGCATCACCAGAGAAATATTCATCGGACACCGGAAGCTCCCGGAGAGAAGCAGATGTTTCGACTTCATGTGCCGGCAATTCACGTTCTTTCTCCATAAAGACAGTCATATCAGCAGGTAGCGTGACTTTAAATTCGGTATATTGAGCAAGTTCGCTTGCTACGGTAATAGTGCCGTGATGCTTTTCTACCAACATCTTCACCAATGACAGCCCGATACCCGTCCCCTTTCGCTGACCGTCTACCTGATAGAAACGTTCGAAAATACGGGTTAGCTGTTCCGGAGACATACCGATTCCGCTATCTCTTACCGTGAAGCCATAGATATCTCCCTCTGTCCATAAGGAAAGCGAAATACTTCCACCGTCCGGTGTAAACTTAAAGGCGTTAGACAGCAGATTCATCAAGATAGTCTCTACATACGTCCGATCCGCCGGAAACAATCGTCCTCCCAGATCGGATTTTATATGAAAGCTGATAGCACGCTTCTGCGCATTTTCTTTAAACAGGGCAAAAACATCTTGCAACAGTTCTTCCACATTTACCTGCGCAACATGAATAGGCATTGCACCTGCTTCAGCTTTACGGAAATCCAGCAACTGGTTGACGATGTGCAACAACTTCCGTCCGTTCTTATAAACATAATCCAGCTTCTGCTGTACCGGAGTACCTTTCAGATTGCTCTGTCCCAGAAGTTCCTCCAACGGAGCCAATATCAGACTCAACGGAGTACGCAACTCATGAGACATATTCATGTAAAAACGTACTTTCTCCTGACTGATTTCTTCTATCTTGTTTCGTTCTATCTGTTCGATCCGAACTTGCATCTTCATTTTGGCACGGGCAATAAAGAAATAGATCACAAAAACGAGAAGCCCTACAGAAAAGAAGATGAAAAGCATCTTTGCCCACCAAGTCTGATACCACATCGGAATGATATGCACAAAAAATTCAGTGGTCGCCTCGCTCCACTTTCCATCGTTGTTACATGCCTTCACCTTGAATACGTACTCACCGGGCGGGAGATTGGAATAACTCGCTCGTGCAAAGGAAACATGACGGGAGTAGTTCCACTCGGTTTCAAAACCTTCCAATTTGTAAACGAACTGATTCCGCTTGCCAGCCAAATAGTTGATAACGGCAAACCGGATATTAAAAAGTTTCTGATCGGAAGGGAACGACATACCCAGCATCCGCCCTTGCTCGTCTTGATAATAGCGTACCCGTTCACTTTTCATATCCGTAATCACCTGATTTAAGACAACGGCTCCTGTTACCACCGCATCCGGAGAATATGGATTATCACCCAATTCGTATGGCTTGAAATAAGCGACGCCTCCAAGAGACCCCAGGAAGAATGTACCATCGTGCGCTTTGCAAGCTCCGAAGTAGTTAAACTGATCGTGAGGCAGTCCGTCCTGCTTCGTATAGTTGAGGGAAGTACCCTCTTCCGTATTGAAACAAGCCAGTCCCTTGTTAGTTGTTAACCACAAACGCCCCCGTTCATCTTCCAGTATATTATAAATGAAGTCGTTGGGCAAACCGTCTTTCATCGTATAGTGTTTCCAGGCAGTCGGTGCTCCTTCCTTATAGCAATATAATCCTGTGGAAGAACCAATCCAGATTTCATGACGGCTATCCTCCTGTACACAGAAAGCTTGTATCAACCCATGCAGATAAGCCGAAGAGGACAGATGCAGTTCTTCCAGTTTTCCGCCGGCATACAAAAACAGGCTCTCTTCCGTACCAATCCATATTCTTCCTTTTGAATCGCGGAACAATGTATATATCAATACATTCTCCAATTTTTTATGCTTTTTAGCTAATGGATGCTGTGAAAGTTTGCCGGTCTGTTTGTCGAAAAGGTAAAGCCCGCTCATGCCGCCCACCCAAAGCGTCCCATCCGTTCCGTCCAATAAGGAGTAACAACTGTTAGTCAGGGAAGTAGAATGGGGAAAGGAATATGTTTCTATCCTGCCACTCTGATGACGCAGACGGCTCATTCCCCCTCCATGAGTGCCGATATAGACACTTCCATCCTTGTCTGTCCATATACATTTTATATTGTCGGACTTTAAAGAGTTGGCGGAAGTACCCGTCCGGTAATATGAAAAGACTCCGGTTTTCCGGTTATAATAATTTAATCCGCCGTCGTTCGTGCCGATCCAGAGATTTCCATTATCCGGGTCTTCGGCAATGCAGCTCACCGTGTTATCACTTAATGAATTCCTCCAGGCGGAATGTTGCAAGCGTCCGAATGACGGAGCGAGAGGATGATAATAATTAAGCCCGCCATAAAATGTACCGATCCACATTCCCCCTTGATTGTCTTTCAAGATAGAGCGGATGGAATTATGCCCCAAGGTAGTCGGATCTTCAGGAGAAAAACGACAAATCCGGAACGTTTCCGTCTCCGGTTCAAGAATAAGCAAACCTTCCATGGTTCCTATCCAAACCCTTCCTTTATCATCTCCGGACAATGTCCTGACCGAGTTCGTAAGAAAATAAGCAGGAGTATTTTGCTTGTTATAATGCCGTTTTATTTGAAAGTTGTTATCCACACAATACACCCCGTTTGTCAATGAAGCCAGCCAACAATTCCCTGTTTTGTCGTCATAAAGCATATCGGAGATGGTTTCTCCTTTCAATTGGAGAAGAAGCCGGGTCACGTTTTCGTTGCGTACATAATAGAAATAGACACCTTCCGAAGTTCCCAACAGGAAACCGTCATTCATCCGGCAAACAGAATAGATCGTTTTTCCGGCAAGTTCCGGCTGCACTTTCATCCGCCCGGTCTTTTTATCAAAAACCATCAGACCGATATTGGTAGCAAGCAAAAGCCGGTCACCTTCCTCCGGTTCTCCAATAGCCAATACCTGCATCGGCTGATTGTCCGGTGACGAATAATTGGTGAAATTATTTCCTACAATATTATAACGGGATAAACCGACCTGTGTGCCTACCCATACCGTGCCTTTCGAATCGGTATGAAGTGAATAGACATGATTGTTTGCCAGACTGGTCGTATCATCCGGCGCTTTATAATACGAAACAAAGCGGGAACCTTCATACCAGTTCAGTCCGTCTATGGTGCCTACCCAAATCTTATTATTATGATCTTGTGTCAGAGCGAGCACAGTATTTTGCGACAACCCGTCATCCACGGATAATCGCTTAAAATGGATGAAGCTGTCGGCGGCCGATACAGCGAAAGGAAAAAATAAGATGCAAACGGTTAATCCGAATAGGTACTTAAATAGCAAATGTCGGTCTTTCATGAGCTAATATTGAAGAATTTATCGTAAAGATAAGTATTTTCAATTCAATCTGATAAATGAATCCTGTTTTTTTAACTCATATAAAGGACCGGCATCGACTTAAAACAGGGCAACCGCGCCAAAGTCCAACAGTTATGAATTCATATTTTAGACGCGGTTACCCTGGACTTTAATTTTTTTTTACGGTTTCTCTTCAAGTTAGTAAGACGGATTTTCTGATTTTTCTTTCAGATCTTTATAGCGTTTCAAGGCTTCCAGATAATAATAATCGGCATAATTGAGCGGAGTATCAATTTCACTGTCGTGCGGGAAACTACCAACCGAATGTAACAGGACGAAACCATGATTTTCTCCCTCCTTGGCCAAATAATCATCTGATGACAACTGTTTTAGGATATGCTCCGCATAACGGAAATATTCTTCCCCTTGTTTCTTGTCGCCATAGCCGCTCAACTCCAGCAATGCAGAAGCTGTTACGGCAGCCGCAGAAGCATCCCGTGGTTCATTCGGAATCTTGGGAGCATCATAATCCCAATAAGGTACATAGTCATTTTCAGACGGACGGTGATCGATAATGAACCGCGCTATTTTATGAGCGGCATCCAAATAACTCTGCTGCTTGGTGAAGCGATAACACATGGTATAGCCATACACTCCCCAAGCCTGTCCGCGCGCCCAGGCGGAAGAATCGGCATATCCCTGAAAGGTCCCTTTCGACTCCACCTCACCGCTATCTGCCAGGTAACTCACCACATGATAGGAAGTCATGTCCTCCCGGAAGTGATTCTTCAACGTTTTGTCGGCATGAGAGATGGCTATTTCACGATATTTCGGATTATTGGTTTGCTCTGAAGTCCAGAACAGCATTTCAAGATTCATCATATTATCAATAATCACCGGATAGCTCCATCCACCGAAATCCCACGAACGAATCAGTCCGACTTCCGGACGAAAACGGGAGCACAAGCTTTCTGAAGAATGAATCAGAATTAAACTATCCCCAGGCTCCGGTTTCAAACGAATGCCCTGCCCATAACTGCAAAACATCATAAAACCCAAATCGTGATTACCCGTATAATATTGCATATCCTGCAGACGGTCCGTATATTTACGCGCCTCCTTCGCAAGAGCCTCATCACCGGTCAACTCGTATGCCAGCCACATGGAACCGGGATAGAAACCACTCGTCCAGTCGGTGGGATGCTCCAGCCTGTACTTTCCTTCTTTGATAGAACGGGGGAAACAGGCGGTGTCCGGTTCATTCTTCAATTGTTCTGCCATATAGAGCAACTGATGTCCCGATGTTTTCACTGCATGGTCAAACCATTCCATCTCATTTCCTTTTGAAGTATCGCAAGCAGTCAGGAGAGCCATACTCCCTACCGCCAGTAAAAGTTTGTTTTTCATTGTTCTACTTTATTTTATTACTGTATTCTATTACTGGCAACAAAGTTAGAACAAGTCGCGGGCACAACCTTTGCAAATCTATTTTTTCATTTTTGTTTCTATTTCTACGGAGTTTGATTTTGTCCAAAAGTTCTTTGTTTTTATCTTTTATAGAAAAACAGGCACAGATTTCACAAAATAAGCCGTCGTCAGACATAGCCAAACAACCATGCAGCTTTTTGCAAAATCCATGCCTCAACAGAAAGTACGCGCTCTTCTATCTTACAATATCTTCCGGAAACTTAGCCGGCATCTCCACCCTCTTCCAGGTTTCATAATACCAGGTGTTCAACTCATTTCCATTCAAATCATTCTTGATAAAATATTTCAGATGGAGATAATCATTGTCCTTAATCTCGAATTCCAAAATATTGTCCTGATTGTCCAGCATCGGGAGATGAATATTCTTCTCGATACTTTCCTTATAAGAATCGTCCGTGAGTTGTTTATAAGTACCATATCCAGTAATAATCGCATCCGCACCGGGAATAATGGTAAAGTTGACGATTTGTCCGTCATCACTCAATACTTTAAATGTATTACTGGGTTTTAATGCCCCCGGAACATCGGGAGATTCGGATACATAATGGCAGAGCTGCCAAATACCTTTCAAATCGGCCGCTTTGAATTTGGTTTTCTTCTGGGCCATCGCACCTGTTACCGCTAACAACATTATTGAAAGCATGGTAAAGAAATAGAGCTTTTTCATTGTTGTACTATTTTAGTTAACACTCTCGAATGCGTATTTTCAAATATAAAGATTTATTTTGAAAATACAGCAATTCAGAGCATAAAAAAACTCGCATAACCTGAAGATTATGCGAGTTTTACATAAATATACCGAAATATTAGAAATCAGCATTTCTTGGTGTACGCGGGAACGGTATCACGTCACGGATATTCGCCATACCTGTTACAAACAACAACAGACGTTCGAATCCTAATCCAAAACCAGAGTGAGGACAAGTACCGAACTTACGGGTATCCAGATACCACCACATATCTTTCATCGGGATATGCATTTCTTCAATACGGGTCATCAGCTTGCCATAGTCGGCTTCACGTTCGGAACCACCGATAATTTCACCAATTTTCGGGAAAAGTACGTCCATTGCACGTACTGTCTTACCGTCTTCGTTCTGCTTCATATAGAAGGCTTTGATTTCCTTCGGATAATCAGTCAGAATCACCGGACGTTTGAAGTGTTCCTCCACTAAGAAACGTTCGTGTTCGGAAGCCAGGTCCACGCCCCAGTAAACCGGGAATTCGAACTTATGTCCTTTCGCAACAGCCTCTTCAAGAATCTTGATACCATCTGTATAAGGCAAACGTACGAAATCATCTTTCAATACACCTTGCAGACGTTCAATCAAGCCTTTATCGAACATATCGTTCAGGAACTTCACATCATCCGCGCAGTTATCCAACGCCCATTTCACACAATATTTGATGAACTCTTCTGCCAAGTCCATGTTGTCTGTAATGTCGTTGAAAGCAACTTCCGGCTCAATCATCCAGAACTCTGCCAAGTGGCGGGGAGTGTTGGAGTTTTCGGCACGGAATGTAGGACCGAATGTGTAGATAGCTCCCAAGGCAGTAGCTGCCAGTTCACCTTCCAACTGACCGGAAACAGTCAGACTTGCCTGCTTACCGAAGAAATCATCTTCATAAGAGATGGAACCTCTCTCGTCTTTCTTCAAGTCATACAGGTTCATGGTAGTCACTTGGAACATCTGTCCGGCACCTTCACAATCGGAAGCTGTAATGATCGGCGTATGGAAATAGAAGAATCCCTTTTCATGGAAGAACTTGTGAATAGCAATCGCCATGTTGTGACGGATGCGGAACACTGCACCGAATGTATTCGTACGCGGACGCAAGTGAGCAATCTCGCGCAAGAATTCCATAGAGTGGCCTTTCTTCTGTAATGGGTATGTATTATCGCAAGTACCCAGCACTTCGATTTCACGAGCCTGTACTTCCACTTTCTGTCCGGAACCCACTGATTCTACCATTTCTCCGTTCACGCTGATACAAGCGCCGGTAGTAATCAGTTTCAGCATCTCTTCATCGAAATTAGCCAAATCTACTACGATCTGCAAATTATTTATTGTAGAACCGTCATTCAGTGCGATAAAGTTTACTTGTTTGCTACCTCTACGGGTGCGAACCCATCCTTTCACATTGACCATAGCGCCAATATCTGTGCGCTTCAACAGATCAACAATTTTTGTTCTACCAATCTTTTCCATTTAACTTTTTCTTTTTAGATACAAGAAGACGAGGTTTCAAATGCAAGATGAATTCTTTCCTGCTTTCTTTCCCCGTCCTCTGTCAAGTTGTTATTTATTGACTTATTACTCAAACGAACCCATGCGGAGGTAGTTTACTTCTGCTTCCGACAGGTAACGCCAGTCTCCGCGACGCAGACCTTTTTTGGTCAGTCCGGCGAAGAACACACGGTCGAGTTTTACTACTTTATAACCCAGTGATTCGAAAATACGGCGAACGATACGGTTCTTACCGGAGTGAATTTCGATACCTACCTGGTCTTTCTTGAAATCATCTGTATAGCTGATCGCATCTGCATGGATTTCACCATCTTCCAACTGGATACCAGCTGCAATCTGATCCATATCCGCTTTAGTCAGATTCTTGTCCAGATGAACATGATAAATTTTCTTCTTCAGGAATTTCGGGTGTGTCAGCTTGGAAGCCAGATCACCGTCATTCGTCAGTAACAGTACACCAGTCGTGTTACGGTCCAGACGTCCTACCGGATAAATACGTTCGTTGCAAGCGCCTTTCACCAAATCCATTACTGTACGACGTTCCTGCGGATCATCCGATGTAGTAACGGTATCTTTCGGTTTATTCAGCAATACGTATACCTTGCGTTCGATGCTTACCGGTTCGTCGTGGAACTTAACCACATCCGAACGTTTGATCTTCGTACCCAATTCCGTTACCACTTCACCGTTTACAGAAACCACACCTGCTGTGATAAATTCATCAGCCTCACGACGGGAGCAAACACCTGCGTTAGCCAGGAACTTATTCAGACGAATCGGTTCATTCGGATCAACGAACTGTTCCTTGTACTCGATCTGTTTCTTTACGCTATACTTAGCGTTCGGATCATAATCGCCGGTACGCGGACGCGGACGATATCCTCCTTGTGAACGGTCGTTGTTGTATCTCGGACGGTAACCTCCACCTCCGTTGTTGCTGCGATAGCCGCCACCTTCGCCGTTATTGAAACGGGGACGATACGGACGATCACCACCTTCACGGTTGTAAGAAGGACGTTGAGGACGGTCGCCACCTTCGCCGTTATTAAAGCGGGGACGGTAAGGACGGTCGCCACCTTCACGGTTGTAGGAAGGACGTTGAGGACGGTCGCCATAAGACGGGCGGTCACCACCTTCGCCGTTATTGAAGCGAGGACGGTAAGGACGGTCGCCGCCTTCACGGTTGTAAGAAGGACGTTGAGGACGGTCGCCATAAGACGGGCGGTCACCACCTTCGCGGTTGTAAGGACGTTGAGGACGGTCGCCTCCTTCATTATTATTATTGAAGCGAGGACGATACGGACGATCTCCACCTTCACGATTATAAGAAGGACGTTGGGGACGGTCGCCATAAGAGCGGTCACCATACGAACGCTGCGGGCGTTCGCCTCCTTCATTGTTGGCATTAAATCGCGGGCGATACGGACGATCCCCGCCTTCACGGTTGTAAGAAGGGCGATACGGACGTTCTCCACCTTCTCTGTTGTAAGACCTGTTACCATCACGGCCGGCACCTGTATTCTCCTCATTGAAAGAATTTTCGCGCCATTCTTCGTTTTCTGTGCTCATTTTTTTATTCGAATAAAATTAGACTTTGGCCTCACGGCCTATTTAAAAAACACGTTTATTATATAAGTAAACAATTAAAGCCCCGTATATGTATGGGGAGTGATTGCTCTTAACTCTTTTTTAATATCTTCGCTTACATTCAATTCTTCGATAAACTCTTTAATAGAACTTTCTGTAATAGCTTGATTGGTCCGGGTTAACGCTTTCAAAGCTTCATACGGATGCGGATAAGCCTCACGGCGCAAAATAGTCTGAATAGCTTCTGCCACCACACTCCAACAGTTATCCAAATCACGATAAATAGCCGGTTCGTTCAGCAACAGTTTGCGCAACCCCTTCAAAGAACTCTGGATGGCAATCACGATGTGACCGAAAGGTACACCGACATTACGCAATACTGTTGAGTCTGTCAAATCACGCTGCAAGCGGGAAACAGGAAGCTTCACAGCCAAATGTTCCAGAATAGACGTTGCTATGCCCAGGTTACCTTCCGCATTTTCAAAGTCAATCGGATTCACTTTATGCGGCATAGCGCTCGAACCTACTTCTCCGGCTTTGATCTTCTGCTTGAAGTACTCCATAGAGATGTACTGCCAGAAGTCACGATTCATATCCACCATGACAGTATTGATACGCTTCATAGCATCAAAAACAGCAGAGAGGTTATCATAGTTCGAAATCTGCGTTGTATATTCTTCGCGTTCCAGTCCCAGTTTTTCTGCAACAAACCGATTGCCGAATTGTTTCCAGTCATATTGAGGATAAGCCACGTGATGCGCATTGTAGTTTCCGGTAGCACCGCCAAATTTAGCTGTAAGCGGGCATGCTTTCAACATAGCCAGCTGACGTTCGAGACGGTAAACAAATACCATCACTTCTTTACCCAGACGGGTAGGAGAAGCCGGTTGACCGTGAGTTTTGGCAAGCATCGGAATGTTAGCCCATTCTGTCGCATAAGTTTTCAACTGTGCAATCAGTTCTTCAATCAACGGGTAATAAACCTGCTCCAATGCCTCTTTGATAGAAAGAGGAACAGACGTATTGTTAATATCCTGAGAAGTCAGTCCGAAGTGGATGAATTCTTTATAGTCATCCATTCCGCCCATCTTGTCAAATTCTTCTTTCAGGAAGTACTCTACGGCTTTCACATCGTGGTTAGTTACACTTTCGATATCTTTAATGCGTTGTGCGTCTGCTTCGGAAAAGTTACGGTAGATATTCCGTAAAGTTTCAAACACGCTACTATCGATTCCTTTCAATTGCGGCAAAGGAAGTTCGCACAAGGTGATAAAATACTCCACCTCTACCTGTACACGGTATTTAATCAGTGCAAATTCAGAGAAATAAGCTGCCAAAGCTTTAGTTTTGCCTCTATATCGACCATCAATCGGAGATATGGCCGTTAATACATCAAGTTCCATACGTTTTCTTAGATAATTATCAGACTGCAAAATTAACTCTTTTTCCTGAGTTATAAGATAAAAGGAGGAAGAAAGTTTGTATAAAAGAGGTAAGAAATAAAAAAAGTCTCACGAATTTCTTCGTAAGACTCTGTTTTGTGTGGGCGTTGACGGATTCGAACCGCCGACCCTCTGCTTGTAAGGCAGATGCTCTGAACCAGCTGAGCTAAACGCCCTTGTTAATGAGCCGGAAGTGTTTCGTTTTTTGTGTGGGCGTTGACGGATTCGAACCGCCGACCCTCTGCTTGTAAGGCAGATGCTCTGAACCAGCTGAGCTAAACGCCCGTACACTTCCGTTTCAAAAGCGATGCAAAGGTACGGCATTTTTTGAATTCTGCAAACATTTCATGTATTATTTTTCAAGAAATTTTTCATCAAATAAAGAAACACTCTGATTATCAGCAAATAATAATAAAAACTTTTTTCTTGCAACTTTCACATCTTCCGGTTCGTCTAATAAACAGAACAAAATAAAGATAGTCGCGCCTCTTTCTCTATCATTAATAATTAAAAAGAATTGCAGGGAAACGGATTCACAACGAGGATAGTAACGCAGAAACGCTTAAATTCCGGGAAATAACCTTTCCGGTCAAGCGTTAAACAACCTGTTTGCGAACAACACGTGCCGGATTCCCGACTGCCACACTGTCGTCGGGAATATCTCTCGTCACAACGCTCCCCGCTCCTATTACACAGCGATTGCCAATCGTCACGCCGGGACAGATAATAGCGCCCCCACCAATCCAGCAGTCTTCACCAATCGTCACCGGATAAGCATATTCCTTAGAGCCTCTTCTTTCCAGATAATCCATCGGATGATGCGGCGTATAAATCTGTACACAAGGCCCAACCAGCGTATGGGCGCCTATCGTGATATATCCTCCATCCAGGAAAGTGCAATTGGCATTCACAAATACATGTTCACCCAATTTGATTCCGTCTCCATGATCGCAATGGAAAGGCGGACAGATAATTGAAGTTTCAGGAATCCCCGGTACCAGTTTTTCCAATAATTCCCGATACCCCTCATCATACGTACTCATTCCCCGCATACGTGCCAGCAGCTTCTTGGCATGTTCAAAACGCACCTGCAATTCCGGCGCAGCCATATCAGCCAACCGGCTGCTACGCATCTTTTCTACTTCCGTCATACTTTATATTTCTTTACCGTTAGTAAATACAAACTTCTTTTCACCCGAAAGAGATTCGTTAAATTCGAATCCTTCCCAGGAGAAGCTTTTCAAATCCTCCGGATCTTCTATTCTATTCTTCAGAATGAACCGCGTCATTTCGCCACGGGACATTTTGATATAGATCACTATCGAAGCTAATTTCCCGTTCTTCCATACCTGAAATTCGGGAGTAATGACACGTACTTCCCTCTCCACACGCTTCCAATCAAACAAACTTTTCATTTCATCGCTGGCCAAATTGCAGAGTATGCCTCCCGCTTTCTTTATATCTTCAATGAAAACATCCGTCAGACGAGATTTCCAATAAGAGAACATGGTCTGATTGCCCGGTTCCGGCAATACTACGTCTCCTTCCAAGCGATAGGAACGAATAACATCTAAAGGCCTCAACAACCCATAACAAAAAGAAGTCAACCGCAGATGTCCCTGCGCATATTCAAATTCTTCTTTCGAGAAATCCTTTGCGTTCAATCGTTTGAACACAATTCCGGTATAAGCCAGCAAAGCTGGCAATTCCGGCGTATCTTCTGCATGAAAAGCCTGATAACGCTTATAATTCTCTACCGCCATCCTGGCATTTATATGCAACAGGCGTTCCAGTTCATCCACTGAAAACTGTGACATCTGCAAAGCAATCCCGGAAGCTTCTTTTTGAAATCGTGGAACTGTCTTCAAAGGTATTTTCACCTTTGAAGTCTCACTCATAGTCTTGGCACAAGATAGAAGTACTAACATTGTTTTATCTGATTTTATCTTTTCAAAAAACAAAAATAAAAAATAAATCTCTTCTCTTGCTGATGGATAGGCAGATTCTACTTAGTTTCAACCAATAATTAACTTTAATCATTTATTAATAACAAAACACTCCCTATATAGAACACACTCTAATGTGCTATATTTGCTAATAAAAAAGAACTCCCTCTTTGGACAAGCCAAAGAGGGAGTTCTTTTTATCTAACAGACAGCTAAAGCTGTTTTTATTTATATTCCTGCCAGCTCTTAATCTGAATATCATTCAGTTTCAATTCGCAGAATGCTTCGATAAAGGCACTTGCCAAACGAGCATTTGTAATCAACGGAATGTTATGATCGATTGCACCGCGACGGATACGATAACCATTCGTTAATTCACGTTTGCTGTGATTCTTCGGAATGTTAACGATCAAATCAAACTTATGGTCAGCAATCATCTTCATGACATTGTTCTCTGCACCCGGTTTTTCATCCGGCCAGTAAACTGGTGTTGCATCTACTCCATGAGCATTCAGGAAAGCAGCCGTTCCGGCAGTTGCGTAAATCTGATAACCCTTACCGAACAGCATACGACTGGCATCCAGCAAATCTACTTTCGATTTCATTGCACCGGAAGAGAACATCACTGCTTTTTCAGGAATCTTGAATCCGGTAGCAATCATTGCATTCAGCAATGCTTCAGAGAAATCATCACCGATACATCCCACTTCACCTGTAGAAGACATATCTACGCCCAATACCGGGTCAGCTTTGTGCAGACGAGAGAAGGAGAATTGAGAAGCCTTTACACCGATCCAATCGATATCGAACGCCGACTTATCCGGACGTGAGTATGGAGCATCCAACATGATGCGGGTAGCTGTTTCGATAAAGTTACGTTTCAGAACTTTAGAAACAAACGGGAAGCTACGAGAAGCACGCAAGTTACATTCGATTACTTTCACTTCATTGTTACGAGCCAGGAACTGGATATTGAACGGACCGGAGATATTGAGTTCTTTAGCAATCTGACGGCTGATCTTCTTGATGCGACGAGCTGTTGCAAAGTAAATCTTTTGCGCCGGGAATACCAAAGTAGCATCACCGGAGTGAACACCGGCAAACTCTACGTGTTCGGAAATTGCATATTCTACCACTTCACCATTCTGAGCAACGGCATCAAATTCAATTTCTTTCGTATTTTCAAGGAATTGAGAAACAACAACCGGATATTCTTTAGAAACTTCGGCAGCCATCTTCAGGAAGTTCTCCAATTCTTCATCGTCGTAGCAAACATTCATTGCTGCTCCTGAAAGGACGTAAGAAGGACGAACCAATACCGGGTAGCCTACTTTTTCTACAAATCCTTTCACTTCTTCAAGACTGGTCAGCTCCATCCAAGCCGGCTGGTCGATGCCCAGTTGATCGAGCATAGCCGAGAACTTGTTACGGTTTTCAGCACGGTCGATAGAAATCGGAGAAGTACCCAATACAGGAACCGACTGGCGGTAAAGTTTCATAGCCAGGTTGTTCGGGATTTGTCCGCCTACCGAGACGATCACACCACGAGGTTGTTCGAGGTCGATTACGTCAAGTACACGTTCGAACGAAAGTTCATCGAAGTAAAGACGGTCGCACATATCATAGTCAGTAGAAACCGTTTCTGGATTGTAATTAATCATGATAGACTTGTAACCCAGTTTGCGGGCAGTCTGAACCGCATTCACCGAGCACCAGTCAAATTCCACAGAGCTACCGATACGGTAAGCACCCGAGCCCAATACGACTACTGATTTTTCATTCTTATAATAGTTCACATCATAACCTTCCACTGCATAAGTCATATACAGATAGTTAGTCAGTTCCGGATGTTCGGAAGCAACCGTATTAATACGTTTTACAGCCGGAAGAATACCCATCGATTTACGATGAGCACGCACTGCCAGGTTTTCTTTCTCCATGTTTCCGGTTGGATTCAGAACGAAACGGGCAATCTGGAAGTCGGAGAAACCTAACACTTTAGCTTCACGCATTACATCAGCAGGTATATCTTCTACCTTATTATAGGTGGACAGTTTCGCTTTGTAGTCTACGATATTTTTCAGTTTGCCAAGGAACCATGGGTCAATCTTTGTCAGGTCATGGATACGTTCGATGGTGTAACCTTCTTCCATTGCTTGTGCGATAGCGAAGACACGCAAGTCTGTCGGGCAAGATAGTTCTTTGTCGAGGTCGTCGAAATGCGAATCGTCGTTTCCTACGAAACCGTGCATTCCCTGACCGATCATACGAAGACCTTTCTGGATGATTTCTTCGAAAGAGCGACCGATAGACATGATTTCACCAACTGATTTCATGCTTGAACCGATTTCACGAGATACACCGGCAAACTTAGTCAAGTCCCAACGAGGGATTTTACAGATATAGTAGTCAAGTTGTGGAGCTACGTATGCAGAGTTCGGGGTTCCCATCTCACCAATCTGGTCGAGTGTGTAACCAAGCGCTACTTTAGCAGCAACGAATGCCAATGGATAACCGGTAGCCTTAGAAGCCAATGCAGAAGAACGGCTCAAACGGGCATTTACTTCAATCACACGGTAATCATCCGTATCAGAGTTGAAAGCATACTGAATATTACATTCACCCACGATACCGAGGTGACGGATACATTTGGTAGAAAGTTCCTTCAACAGAGCCAATTCTTTATCATCCAGCGAGCAGGTAGGAGCTACTACTATTGATTCACCGGTATGAATACCCAACGGATCGAAGTTTTCCATGCTGGCTACTGTGAAGCAATGGTCGTTAGCGTCACGGATCACTTCAAATTCGATCTCTTTCCAGCCTTTCAAAGACTCTTCTACCAGAATTTGTTTTGAGAAAGCAAATGAGCTCTCTGCCAATTTCAGGAATTCTTCCTCATTGGCACAGATACCGCTACCAAGACCACCCAATGCATAGGCAGAACGCACCATGACAGGATAACCAATTCTGCGTGCAGCAGCAATGGCATCTTCCATGTTTTCTACTGCCTCGCTAACCGGAGTCTTCATGTCAATTTCATTCAGTTTCTTCACGAACAGGTCACGGTCTTCTGTATACATGATAGCTTCTACCGAAGTTCCGAGTACCTTTACTCCGTATTTATCAAGAACACCTTGTGTATAAAGTTCAGCACCGCAGTTCAATGCAGTCTGTCCGCCGAATGCCAGCAGAATACCATCCGGTTTTTCTTTCTTGATAATTTCTTCTACGAAATAAGTATTCACAGGAAGGAAATACACCTTATCAGCAATACCTTCAGAAGTCTGAATGGTTGCAATGTTCGGATTAACCAGTACCGAGCTGATACCTTCTTCTTTCAACGCTTTCAGTGCTTGTGAGCCAGAGTAGTCAAATTCTCCTGCCTGTCCGATCTTGAGTGCTCCTGAACCCAAAACGAGGACTTTCTTGATTTCCTTTTCCATTTCTTTTGTTGTTATAATATGTTGTTATATCTAAGTTTGCTTATAAAAAAAAATGCGTTGCCCTCAAAAAAGGACTAACGCATTACCAAAGAACTAAAATATCGTTTTTGGAAATAAGAGAAGAAGCCCGCCGTTTCCGGGTGCAAAACATCCGAATGTAGATAATACTTACTTCTAATTTCCTGTTGATTCATTGTTTTCTTCAAAATTTGTGCAAAGTAACTACTAATTTTGGAAATAGCAAAAAGAAACTACTACTTTTTCACAAATTCTTTCAACCACTGCTCGGCCCACGAAGGCCATAAAAGTCCTGCCGGAGCTCCACGCATACCATATCCATGTCCTCCCTTTGCCGTAAGGTGTAATTCTACGGGTATTTTATGATCGCGCAATGCTTGTGCCATAACTAAAGCGCTATTAGCATGGAAATCATCACTGGTGGCAAACAAAAACATGGGAGGTGTCTGTTCGGTGATAGTCAGTTCCGGGGTCAAGGTCCGTTCATTTCCCTGATCTAAATAGGCCGGATAAATCAGCAATGCAAAATCCGGACGACAACTAAGTTCATCCGCTGCATCTACTTTCGGATAAGTATTCTCATTAAAGCGTGTGGCCGCTCTTGCAGAAAGACTGCCGCCAGCAGAGAATCCGATTACTCCCACTTTTTCGAGTTGCTTATTCTTCTGACGCATCAGCCGGATGGAACGCTGCACGTCCTGCAATGCCCCATCTTGCTTACCGGGTACCCGATAGGCAAGTACATAGGCAGTAAAGCCTTGTTTCGCCAGCCACTTTGCAATATCAGTTCCCTCTTTATCATAAGCTAAAAGTGCATATCCTCCTCCCGGACATACGATTACTCCCGCTCCGTTCCCCGCACCTACAGGTTGGTATATTTCCAGTGTCGGATTGGTAACTTCCGTTATACGTATCACACCCGGTTCGGTAGTTAAGTCCTTCACCATGGCTTGTTTTTCCTTAGTTGCACCCGGCACTTCTCCCGGCCATACAACCATAGTCTGTTGTTGTGCTGCCAAATCACTCATTATTAACAAAGATGACAAACATATTAAAAAAATCTTTTTCATTTTTCATTCATTTTCCAGCCACTCTTTAATGAGGCTATAAAACGATGGTTAGTATGCTACAAAGATATATAAAAAACATAAGAATCATGATTTCAACTCTTTATTTATCAAGACAACCTTCATTAATCTTTTCACAAGCATTGACAGAAGTGGGCATTTCGAAAATGAAGTATCTCCGTTTTTATTCATTTTTCAGTTTTTATCCTTATCTTTGCGTTCCATTGATTATAAATAAGACATTCATTATGAGCAAAGAAAAAATCATATTGACAGGCGACCGCCCTACCGGAAGACTTCATATCGGTCACTATGTAGGTTCGTTGAAACGCAGAGTTGACTTGCAGAATGCAGGTGATTATAGTAAGATGTTTATCTTCATTGCCGATTCACAGGCATTGACAGACAATATAGACAATCCGGAAAAGGTGCGTCAGAATGTAATCGAAGTTGCTCTTGATTATCTGGCTTGTGGTATTGATCCGACTAAAGCTACGATTTTCATCCAGTCGCAAATTCCGGAACTGTGCGAACTTAGTTTCTATTATATGGACCTTGTCAGCGTATCCCGCCTGCAACGTAACCCGACTGTGAAATCGGAAATTCAGATGCGTAACTTTGAAGCAAGTATTCCCGTAGGTTTCTTCACTTATCCCATCAGCCAGGCAGCGGACATTACAGCGTTCCGCGCAACGACTGTCCCTGTGGGTGAAGACCAGGAACCGATGCTCGAACAGGCTCGTGAAATCGTTCGCCGTTTCAACTATATATATGGTGAAACATTGGTAGAACCGGAAATCCTGTTGCCGGACAATGCGGCTTGTTTGCGTCTTCCGGGAACTGACGGTAAAGCTAAAATGAGTAAATCGCTCGGAAACTGCATCTATCTCTCGGAAGAACCGGAAGAAATCCAAAAGAAAATCATGAGTATGTATACCGACCCGGGACATCTCCGCGTACAAGATCCGGGAAAGATTGAAGGTAATACGGTATTTACTTACCTGGATGCTTTCTGCCTCCCCGAACATTTTGAACGTTACCTACCGGATTATCCGAATCTGGCAGAACTAAAAGCGCATTATCAACGCGGCGGACTGGGCGACGTAAAAGTAAAACGTTTCCTGAACTCTATCATGCAAGAAATTCTCGAACCGATTCGCAACCGTCGTAAAGAGTTCAGCAAAGACATTCCGGCTATATATGACATGCTTCAGAAAGGATGCGAAGTGGCCAGAACTGCCGCTGCCGAAACGTTGGCTGATGTGAAGAAAGCAATGAAGATCAATTATTTCGATGATAAGGAATTGATTGAGGAACAAGTGAAACGTTTCTCACAGGAATAAAGAATCTAAACTTATACTACATAATTAAAGGCTGCCTTCTTTTTTAGAACGGCAGCCTTTAATTATATAGTAGACTTTTCGTCATTTTAGTTCATTTCATCATCATTCTTAAATAACACATCTTTCAGCTTCTGATAAAGGAATGAAAGTATGAGTAATATCAATCCCAAAATGATGAATACGATAATCTTACCGATGGTAGGCATTGCCCACAAATCATCCAATACAAGTTTGAGCAGAACTATTCCGAACGTTGAAAGGCTTATCATGCGCAGTACTTTCTGATGCAAACGCATCCCCAAACCCATTTGGACGAATCCGGCAATGCTTAATGAAAGCGAAAGACCGGCACTGAAATCGTCTACGCCCGCCTGCCAGAGGAAAGAACGTACCATTGTCACCCAAAGGAGGGTAATCAAAATGTTGAGATAAACGGTGAAACGGGTCTTTATGCCAATGGTCGCATAGTATTGACGTGCCACATAGTATAAATTCGCTATCACGAATGATGCAGTCAGCCATCGTAATATGATCGGGACCAAAGTCATGCTCGCCCACTGATCTCCCCATATATTTATTATGTATGTAAGTACGTTTGCTCCAAGAGACAAGATATAGAAAGCTGGATATTTTGTTATCGGGAACCGTTTCTTGAAAGCATAACAAACTGTAGAAATGGAAATGACAGTAAACAAGAACATCGCTCCGCTCTTCGTCGCTCCTTCAAAATGCAGATAGAATTCCGTCATAAATGTATAGTAGAGTATACCTACGGAAATAAAAAGCATGAACGGATTCCAGAAACTGTATTTCAATCGGCGTGCCGTAGAGAAGAATTGGTGGTAATATTCCATTAACAGGGCAAACGCACCCGTAGCCAATCCCACAAACAGAGAAGTCGCAAACGAACTATTCAAGAAAATTGTGCCGATAGAATGATGGTCTCCCCAAACAACATGATACACGTCTATCAGATAGGAAACAAAAGTGAGTCCCACCAATATCTTTGCCACATATTCATATACTCTGATTTTCGACTTGACATAAAGCCATAACAACAATACCATTTCTGATGCCCAAAGCAATGTTATATAGTTTCCGTCCAGTTGAATCGGAACAGTGATAGAGACAAATGTCAATACAAGCCCCAGAGTGGTATGAACCAGAAATTTATAATCTTTTCGGTTCTTCCAGAGCCAAAGCACCAGTCCTAAATTAACAAGAGCGATAAACAGGCTCAACAAACCGCTTGCTTTGAAAGATAAGCCCATATTCCGCAAGAATAAGGCTCCTGAAAGCAAATAGATAAAATTATTCGTTATAATAACGAATACTAATCCCCGACTCATCGTCCGCATATTCTCTCCACGAAGGATAGAGAATACCGGAAGTAAAAAAATAAAATAGAACAGAGTAGCAAACCAAAACAGATGGTTCGAAACAACCGTAGAACTGGAGGTATAGTTCAACAAAAGAAAGATTCCCATTATCAGGCAAGTAAAGACAAATGAAATCATTGGAAGTTCACTCCACTTTTTATAAATGGAAAGTCCGAACATACCCAGATTTAATATGCTCACGTAAGTGAACAGTACCAAATAACTTCCTTCCCCGCTACTCACAATGAATGGCGCAAGAAAGCCTCCTACAAGAGAAATGATAGCCAGCTCACGCCGGTTATACACCACAGAGAGGATAGACATAAACACTGTGACGCCAATCAGAATGATAAAGGCCATAGTCTGCGAGAAAATATGATAATAATGGAAAGCAATGGCAACTGTAAGATAGAACACAGCGAAAGCACCACCCGCAAGCAGCGAACTGAAAGTTCGGTATTTCTTTTGCAACCGTTCAGCAACAGCCAACAACACAGCTCCCGTCAAGAAACCAAGTACGGTACGGAAGGTTTCATTAATCCAGTTCTTATCAATGGCATACTTCACAAAAAAGCCTACACCGATTACAAATATAAGAATACCAATCTTCCCGAAAAGGTTCTCACCGATGAATTTCTCATAGTTCACTTGTTTCTTCTTAGGTTTCGGAGCAATCAGAGGCCCAGTAACCGGAGACATGATAGATTCTTTTTGAGTAGCATCCTCAACCGGAATATTTTCAATAGTTTCTTCCTGAATATCTTTCAACTGATCAGCGATCGCAGCCCCTAAAACCGTACTTTGTCTTTGAACGACCAACTCTTTTTCAACCAATTTTTCTTTTGGTAAAACTTCTTCCACCACTGCTTCTTCGGGCGCCTTTTCACTTGTCTTCGTATCACCAACAACCATTTCCGCCTGTCCCTTCAAAAGAGCGTCCATCTGTTTTTTTATCGCGTCAAGCTCTCTCTCCACTTTCGTAAACCGACCATCAAACCGACATAGCAAAACAATAAGTATCACTATACCAAGCAGCAAATATACACTATTCAAATCGCTCATAGTATTTTGTATTGGATTCAATATCACAAATATAAAATATATAATAACACCATGGAACAATTCCAATAAAAAGTTTTATTTCTCCTATTTATTATGGGAAACAACTATTAATCCCAAGTTAACTTTTTTTAGTTTATTCATCAAAAGTGCGCCCTCCTATTCATCTGTATTCCGGCTGAAAGCAAACCTTATAAATAAAAAATATTGCTTCCAGCCATTTCAGCATCATGAAAACGCTGCCTCATGAATCACATCAATCAGCGGCGTATCACCAGATACACATTCCCATACTCCGTATGCTTCCGCCCCACCCCTATTTTCATCAACACTTGTGCAAACTGATTCGGATTAAAACCTCTCAATGCAGCTCCATTCACCTTCTTCAGTTCCTTATATATTTCCGCCGCGGACAACTGTAAACACTCCTCTTCCGGCAAAGCCGCACGAAAGCAGCAGTTAAAAACTTCTTCTGCCGGACAAGCATGATAAAAAGAGGTATTGTGGCGTTGTAGTTCCCGTTCCTGTTCTTTATTGAACCAATAAGGAATTCCCTGTTCCAATTCAGCTTTGAGCTGGGCAAAGAGTTGATCGTGTTCGATACCTTCACAATCAATCGGTTTCTTCACTTCCACACAAAGAAAACGGCGACTACCCGTAGGATCATTCAACAAATCAGATCGATTGGAAGTGCCTATAAATGAAGCGATACGTGGCAAGTCGCGATAGTTTTTCTGATATGCCTTGCAAATATGCAGACTCGACATTTGCATCAGATTTTTCAATAATGGCATTTTACCCATAGCGTATTTATCAAATTCATCAAGATTAATCAATCCCATCTCCGACATAAGACGCTCTGCCTTCCCTTCCGAAGTCAGTTTCAGATTATCCATATAGTAATGCTGCAAAGCCGCAGGCATCAATGACTTGCAGAAGGTGGACTTCAGCCGTCCCTGTTCCGAACTGACGAGAATGGGAGCCACGCTATTGGCATGAATTCCTGTTTTTCCCGCCCATTGGGCGGCAACTCCCAAAAGCCAAGTATGAAAACCACGCACCCACAGAGAAAGGTCGGAAACACGTAATGCTAACGGAGTGACACGATCGATTCCATCCCAAACGGGCAATTCGTCCATATAAAGCCGGAAAGGATGGTATTCGGCAATACAGGTGGAATAAATATAGCGACTCACGTCCTTATCCCAACAATTAACACCTTTTGTGTGGGCTTCCATACAAAAGGTATTCAAATCACGTTTGCTCACCGGTTGGAAAATACCGATTGCTGTACCTGAATCATCCAACAAACGGAATTCCGTTTCTTCCGTCAGGAGATTATAGCGGAAATCATACCGGGCAAGTAAAAAAGCATTTACCTGATCCGTCAGACAAGTAGAGTCGTTTTTTTTATTATCCGATTTCAATGGTGGCAAATTCGACGACTCCGACAGTTTCAAACTTTCCGGCTGTATATCTTCCGAGACAGGCGGTTTTGCTTCTGTAAAAGCAGTCTCTTTTTTCATTTCAGTTCTCCATCCCTTCACCAGCATAGAGAGCAATTTGGTTACTTTTTCCATCATATTTTTGTAGTTTTTTTAATGTTTTCGTACGTCAAAGATACTGTCTCGGTATAGCGGTTTGCAAGCCGATTGCAAATTTGTTCTTAACTAATTGCGTTTATGAAATAAAGCCTTTAATATTAGGTTAGCAAGCCTTTGTATTGTATCTTTGCAATAAGAAATTGTATAAGCTAATTAAGGTTAGCCAATAGGCTAGTTGAGGTTATCCTATAAGCTAGCTAAGGTTAGCGTATCAGCTGATTCTGATTAGCTGGTACAATTAAAGAAAGAACAATGCAAAGGAAGTATAGGAGAAACGGAACAAAAGTACATCTATAAAAAAAAGGAACTATGGCCATATTATTTGACTGGTATGAGAATCCGGTATCACCGGACAAACCCCAAAAGAAAAGATTCCATCCGCGTATCATTGCCAACGGACAGGTAGATACGAATGAACTTAGAAGCAGAATCCAGTCGCGGTGCACACTGAACGAAGTAGATGTGACTGCTGTATTGGACGCTCTCTCGCAAGTTATGGGAGAAGAATTGGGAGAAGGCAGGCAGGTACACCTGGATGGTATCGGCTATTTCTACCCCACGCTGACTGCCACCGAGGAGATCTCTGCAGATACTCCCCGCAGAAATTCAAAAGTAAAATTGAAAGCCATACAGTTTCGTTCGGACAAGAAGCTGAAACAATCTGTCGGATGTATAAAAATAAAGCAGATGAAGCGGGTCAAACACTCTGCCAAATTATCGGAAATAGAGATAGACATGCGGTTAAAAGAGTATTTCACCGATCATCAGATTATGCAACGTTCCGACTTTCAAGGCATCACGGGGATGGTACGTTCCACAGCCATGATTCATATTCGCCGACTCCGTAAGGAAGGCAAGCTGCAGAATATCGGTATTCCCAGTCAACCGATTTATGTGCCGGCCCCGGGTTTTTATGGAAAATCCAGAGATTATCAGCCTGTCAAATAAACTAAAATGAAATAGAATATCAGAAGAGACAACCAAAATAACAGATATAAAAAAGACGGCTGAAAGCATGAACCTCTCTTTTCAGGGTTCGCTTTCAGCCGCTTTTCCTTTCCAGCAAACGATTACAGAGAATCGCTGAATGCTGAAATCGCTTTTTTACTTTTTATTACTGTGCAGATTCTACCAATACTACACGGTTCAGAATCGGTTGACCGAATTTGTCAACACCACCACCGGCTGCAACTTTCAGTCTATCGCCAGAGATACCATATTTCTTAACCAACAAGTCTTTAACAACCTGTGCACGTTCCAAACTTAACTTCTGATTGAAAGCAGGAGTACCAGTTGCAGAGTCAGCATATCCGTTGATTGTGTATGTAGCATTCGGAGATTCTTTTATCTTGCTGGCAAGATATGACAAGTTCATTTCTTCTTGCGGAGATAATTTATCAGAACCAATCTTAAAGAATACGGTACGCGGAGCAATGTTAGTATCTGTGATAACAATTTCTTCAGTATCTTCTACTTCTACCGGTTGTTGTGCATTTGCCAACTGCTGTTGCAATTGCATATTAGCTGCTGCCATTGCATTCATCTGATTACGCATCTGGTTCAATTCGAGTTCAGAGATAATCTGTGGAGTAGGACGTTGGAATCCGCGAGTCGGGAAGTAATAAGTCACACCGAGGGTAGCACCTAAGATACCATCATAATCGGGTTTACCTCCATGTTCTCCGTCAAACTTACCTTCCAGACCTGTTGCGCTCAACTCCAGATTCAAGTCAACAGCATTCGACAAACGGAAGCGGTTGATAATACCTGCATTGAAAGTAGCGGAATTAGTGTGAGGACGAGAATAAGCATGAGCCCAACCGGCACCTATATAAGGGATAATTTCATATACGCGGTTCGGATTGTATCCACCGAAAAGCGCGTTCAGGTTAATCATCAAATCACCATGCAAGTTCATGTAGTCCCATCTTTGTTTGTAAGAGCCGTCTTCTCTCGGACCACCTACTACATAATTAGCAGTTTCACTGGTAGTGAATCCTTTTGCCTGCAATCCGCTGTATTGCAAACGTAATCCGAAACCTGGAGTTACCCATTTGCCGACAGACACATTAAATGTAGGAGCAACACGGTCTCTGAATTTGCCGATATGGTCATTGTTTCCATATAGCACCTGAGCACCACCTCCTACAGAGAAGAACCAGTTACTCCAGAAAGGATTAGTTATTACTTGATATTTATCTTGTACCTGAATCACTTCGTATTCAGTTACAGTCATTGTCTGCTGCGCAGAAGCGACAGACGCAACGCCGGCAAATGCCAGCAACATCAGAATCTTTTTCATATACCTAATAGTTAAGTGGTTATTTAAATCTTTTTCTTTGTTGAACTATTTAAATAACACGAACTGAACTAAAAGGTTTTAGAAAAAGATGAAATTATTTGTTTTATTTGAATAATCTTTCGATATCTTCCTCCTTGATTGTTGTCAAAACAGTTTTCCCATCGGGTGTGTAATTCGGTGAAGGACAGGCAAAAAGGTTGTCTACAAGGCTTACCATTTCTTCATTACTCAACACCTGCCCGTAGACAATAGCTGCTGCCCGAGCCAATGTTAATGCCAGAATACTTTGGATTTCTTCCTTGACATCACTTCCTTTTTCCATCGCCGTATGCAGCATATTACGCACCAGTTCCACCGGATTCAGGCCTTCAATCCCCGAAGGAATACCATTAATGGCATAGCTACCGCCTCCCAGATTGCTCAAATCGAAACCGACTGCAGACAAATCATCCATAATACTTTGCAGTACAGCTGCTTCCGAAGCCGGCAATTGTAAGATTTCCGGGAACAAAACGCCTTGTGATACCCCCTGTTTCTGTTGGATCTGTACCATATAACGATCAAAAAGCACCCGTATGTGTGCCCGGTGCTGATCGATTAACATCAGACCGGATTTAACTGAAGTCAGGATAAACCGCCCTTTAAACTGCAAATGCTGATTTCCTTTCTCCATAACCGGTTCACTGGCATACAAAGTAGAAGAAGCGGCAGAGGTGACCGTCTCCATCTTTTCTTCAACGAAAGCAGGTTGGCCGCCAATAGAAGAGTCTTCCCAATCCATTTCGGGTTCCGGTTGCGGGTTATTCATCTTACTGGCTTTCGTCAGCCCTCCGTACAAATCTTCCCATTCCACTTTCGAACGGCTGTACGATCCGCCACCGGCAGAAACTTTAAACGGATTATAATCTGTATTATAATGTATCTTCGGAGGCTCGGAAGATATCTTTTCTTCAAATGCCGGGATGTCAGGCATATCTTCTGTATCAAAATCAATGGAAGGGATCGCACTGAATTTACCCAGCGACTCTTTCACGGATGCTGAAAGTATCTGCCAGATGGCCTGTTCATTCTCAAACTTGATTTCGGTCTTTGTCGGGTGGATATTCACGTCAATATTGGCCGGATCGACATCGAAATAGATAAAATAAGAAATCTGTTCGCCGACGGGAATCAACTGTTCATAAGCCTCCATGACTGCCTTATGAAAATAAGGATGACGCATATAACGCCCGTTGACAAAGAAATACTGATGTGCCCCTTTCTTACGGGCAGTCTCCGGCTTGGCTACGTATCCGGAGATTTTCACCATGGTAGTATTTACCTCTATATTCAGTAACTGCTGATTGAGTTTCTTACCGAAAATAGCAAGGATACGTTGACGTAATTGTGATACCGGAAGATTAAATAACTCCGAATCATTACTGTAAAGCGAAAAGGCAACCTCCGGATGCACCAAAGCGATCCGTTCAAATTCGGCAAGGATGTTACTCAATTCTGTTGAATTAGCCTTTAGAAATTTACGACGGGCAGGTACATTAAAGAATAGGTTCTTTACAGAGAAGTTACTTCCTTTAGAACAGGACACGGCCTCCTGGCTTTCCACCTGAGAGCCTGCGATCACCAGCTTCGTTCCCAACTCTTCCGATTCCGGACGTGTCTTTAACTCTACCTGTGCCACTGCCGCAATGGAAGCCAATGCCTCTCCGCGAAATCCCATTGTACGCAAAGCAAACAGATCTGCAGCTTGACGTATCTTGGAAGTGGCATGCCGCTCAAAGGAAAGACGAGCATCCGTTTCGGACATTCCTTTTCCATCATCAATCACCTGAATGCTAGTTTTACCTGCATCAGTCACCAATACATGTATATTTTGTGCATCTGCATCAATCGCATTCTCCACTAGCTCCTTGATGACAGACGCGGGACGTTGTATCACTTCACCGGCAGCAATCTGGTTAGCTACCGAATCAGGTAACAAATGAATTATATCGCTCATACTTCGTTAATTAATAATTAAAAATTCCAGCTTCCTGTCGCCAGATAATGCCACAGATAGACAAGGAAAGCAATGATTATCAGTATGATTCCGAAAGAGACCGGTTTGTGGCCACTCGCTTTTCTTCTTTTCAAATGCGTAGTACCTTCGATGAACTTGCCGCGAATATCCTCCGGATTAAATTCCTTTTCCGGAAGCATCCCCAAGTCACGTTTGGCGTTCTCCTCCATCTTTGCGAGCTTTTCTTTCCGCTCGTCTACATAAATGTATTGATGATTAAAGCCGCGGGGCTTTCTCATTGAGTTAAACATTCCCATACTACTTCATATTAATTAAGTTTCGCTTTTCTGTTTTGGGTCGCCGGTCAGTGGTCGGTTTCAGTGTATCACCCGCACGCTTACTCCGCCAGTTAAATATATCATCCTTATTCAACGGACGGACATAGTCGAACCAGGCAAAAGTGGGAAGACGCAATTTATCAGGCGGTATCTGATCCATCGGATACATCGTTCCGTTGGATTTACCGACAAACAGTCCTTTTTCCATCTTCTTATCCTTCATATAAAGATGAAGTACACTACCTTCCAAACAATTAAAACCGGTCATCGTACTGTCTTTTTCTTCCGGATAGAAAGCGGTCAACACATTACCAACCACTTCAATATGACGCATATCTCCATTGACGAAATAGGCTTTCATTTCTTTGCCGGACACTTGGTTATAATGAATAGAATCTTTCATTTCCACCGTCAACGCCTGGTTGATAATATGTGCCCAGTCAATCGTACTGTCATTCATATAAATCTTGATCTGCTCGCCAAGTAGTTGCTGCCCTTCATTCCAAAGAATAGGATCGGTATACATGGTCATACAAGAATCCTTCGAATTATAGACCAGTGAGTCACATACTCCCTGAACATCCGTACGATACATACGCACCTTATGGTAAGCCTTCATCAACCGGAAAACGGAATCCGTATTCAGGTTGTAAGACACTAACTGCAATGTATCGCCATGCATATAAAGACTGTCAGGTCCTTGCGAGTAGTCGATTGCCACAGCACGTTTCGTCGCAAACGCGGAGTCTGTCAATTCGTTATAGAAGCAATAATCACCCGTTAGCATATTCTTATTAATAGAATCTGTCATCTTCACATTATCAAACGCCTCTCCATAACCGATTATACGGTCATAGAACAGACTGTCGCCTACCAGTTTCTTTCCCTGATTGGTCAGGATTGAGCGGTCCAACAGTTCGGCTTGTTCGGTCAATGTGTTATAAAATCCCCGTTCCGAATAAATATGATTATTATCACTGACAATATTGGAGGGGCCGAGAATAACTGCGATTTTGTTTTCCGTATTATACCTTAACGTATCGGAAGTCAATACAAACTTAGGGTTTACCAACCTCACATCATGGTTGAATACCGATTGTTTCGTTGCAGGACTGTATTCCCCCCAATCGGAAGTCAATACATTCTCTTCATCCATCAAGGTTCCTCCCTCGAAATAATATCCGAGGTCGTAGAGACGGTCGTAGTTCAAACTATCTGTCAACAGAGTGGTGTTCCGATTAATCATCTTCACATTTTCACGAAGCTGCGCAATTTGCGTCATTCCGTCATAATAAAGATAATCACCGTAAATGAACAAAGTGTCTCCCTGTTCCATACGCACATTACTGAAGGCCTCTACCGAGTTGGTTTTCTCAAAAATCAGTGCACTGTCACAGTACATATACATACTGTCATGCCGCAATTTCACATTACCAATCAATACCTGCACATCCGGACGCGCCAACTTATCTGCCTGCCCTTCATCCGCATGAAGCAGATAAACTTTGGTCTTTTTATTCTCCGGTTGCTTCTTGTTGTTTTGTGCTACAAGACATACACCAAACAGGCACAGAAAGCCTATAAGGAGCCATCTATGCCTGTCTTGTTGTCTATTTTTCTTATTTGTTTTCAGCATATAAAATCAAAGCAAGGTTACATCAGTCCTTCTTAACCCAACCCGGATACTTGAAGTCACACTTCTGCCAGTTTTCGTTGATACGCACATAAGTATGCTTCTGCTTGTCCAGAATCCATTTCTGCAACACCTCTTCACGGCGTTTCTCCATCACAATTTCTTTCAGGTCCTGATAGTCTTCCGCAATGGTTGCTTTATGACCATTGATTTTTGCTTTCAACTTCACGATAGCACATACTTCTTTTCCATCTTTCTCATTAATCATTGTAAAGGCTTTGGAAATTTCACCTACATTCATCTTATCTATTACCTTAGCAACGTCTTGAGGAAGATCCTGCATCTGGAACTTAGAAGTAGTCACACCTGAATTTTCATTGATATTCACCATAATACCATGGTTGTTACGAGTATCCTTATCCTGTGAGATAACGGCAGCCGCATCATCAAATGTAAATTTGTTGGCACGAATATCATCGGCAATAGAATCCAGACGAGCACAAGCCTCGGTCAATTCTTTTTCCGATACTTTCGGGCGCAATAAGATATGGCGAGTATTGACACGGTCACCACGCTTTTCAATCAACTGGATAATGTGGTAACCAAATTCCGACTCTACAATCTTGGAAACTTTCTTCGGATCTTGCAAGCTGAATGCCACATTCGCATAAGCGGGGTCCATCATACCACGCCCCATGAATCCACATTCGCCACCTTTAATGGCAGATGCCTTGTCTTCCGAATACAAACGCGCCAATGTAGAAAAATCAATCTCACCTTTGGTCACACGCTCAGTATAATCACGCAACGTCTTTTTTACATCCTCAATCTCCGAGATAGGAATTTTCGGTTGTAAAGTAATGATCTGCACTTCCACTTGTGTCGGAATATAGGGAATACTATCCTGTGGAAGATCTTTGAAGTAACGGCGTACTTCTGCCGGAGTCACTTTAATTTCTCCCACCAGTTTCTGCTGCATCTTCTGAACGGTCAATCCGTCACGTGCATTATCACGCAAAGTCTCACGAATCTGGGTGGAAGTTTTATTGAAATACTCCTCCATCTTCTCTCTGGAACCGATCTGCTGGATGTACATGTTGGTCATCATATCCACACGCTGGATGATTTCCGCTTCGGAAACCTCGATACTGTCTAACTTTGCCTGATGCAGGAACAACTTCTGCACGGCAATCTCTTCAGGAATTACACAATAAGGATCGCCATCAAATCTGCGTCCATTATACAAGGCATCCATACGGGCCTCTTCTACATCTGATTTCAAAATAGCTTCGTCACCTACTACCCAAACTACTTCATCAACCACATTATCTTGTGCATAGGTTGCCACATTAGCAAATATTGCCAGGACAAGGGTAACAACAAATCTAAAGTTCACAAACTTCTTCATTCTTTGTATTTAATAATTATATATAATCTTCTTCTTACTTACTGCCTGCTGATACAAGTCGTTCTTTACCTGTTCCATAAAGCTCACCCGTTTCTGATTAATCAGTAAGTCTTTCACTTCCGAACGGGCAAATTCATACGGTTTCTCTTCACCAATTCCGCGATAATCACTCACATTCAGGAAATAATAATATGCCGTATCTTTCAATTCTACCTGACGGTGTTTGTCTACATACTCTTCCGGTGCCTCTACTTTCAATGGAATCATATCCAATATATCAGTCACAGACACCCATTTGTCATAGAAGTATTCGTATTTCACCGCATTCTGCAAACTATATTTTTCCAGGCTCTCGACAGCATCCTGTTTTTCCGACTTATACCACCTGCGCACATTGTTCAGCTGGGGGGCCGTCAACGGCACTTTGATAAACAATCCCTTTATCAACGGGGTTTCCAGTTTAAACAGTTCTTTGTTTTTCCCGTAATATTCTGCAATCTCGTGTTCGGAAATATCATTCGACAACTTCTGGTTTATCAACTCCTGCTGATAAGTATGCATAATCAGCGCTTTCCGATAATTCTCCACCAGTTTGTCTACATCCACATTATCGGGAATATTGTTCGCAGCTTTCTCATATAATAAAATCTCTTCCGCCCAACTACGAATATAGTGTTCGGTGAAGAGAATACTATCATCTTTTGACAATCCGACCGGAAGCACGGACATCAAATCTTCTTTATATAAAAAGTTACCGTCCACCTCTACCAAAGGAGTCTTTCCTTTGTGGTCGCGCTGTTCTTTGCACGCTCCACAACCAAGAAGGGTAATCAGTAAGAGGACTAATATTCGCATTGGCAACTAAAATCTACTTATTTAAGGTACGAAGATAGTGAATAATCGGTTACATCAGTTATTATTAACTGTTTTTAAAACCTCTTGGTTTATTTCAACCTTACCAGACTCCCTCAATTCCCGTGCCCAGCACGTGTCAAGATAGCTTCGATAATCCTTCCGCACCTGATCAATCACTTCCCGATAATCATCCGGACCTTTCATTTTTTCGCCTACCACAATGGTAAAAGGATAAGACATTACAGGCTCAAAATCACCCTTCTTAAAAACCAGTTTATCTATATATTTATTGTCTCCGTCGGCAAAAATTCCTTGTTCAATCTGTATCTTTTCCGTCCCGGATGTATTAAAAGTTTGCCGAAGCTTGTCCGCCCACTCTTTTTCCGGCACTTTCTTCAGCATTTTTTTAGCTTGCTTTGCCGTCTTTTTATCAACACAATGGAGCACGACTCCCCTATATCGGGGACTCTCCCACCGATAATCCGACGAATGAAATTTGAAGTAGGTAACCAATCCGGCCCGATCATTAGTGGCAGGCAACTCTATTTTCTGCCGTGTGATTTCTTCCACCAGATAGTTTTCGTCAGATTCCCGCAAGGCATAACGAATTTCCGGATGCTTTTTATCTATATTCCAGCTTTCATAATCCAATAATGATTTAGCTATAAACCCTTCCAACTGCCGTTTGACAGCTTGAGGATGAGAAGACGCAAAACGCGTAAACATAGCTCCGGTATATGCCTGTCCATCAATCGTAAACAGATTTTGTTCTGTCCGGCCTTTCGTCAACAGTTCTTCTATTGCTGCCTGATTCGGGGTATACTGCCATGCCTTTTTCAATCGGTCGAGCATCTCTGCCGTACCTTTGTCTAAAATCTCCTTACGCCGTAACCGCTCTATCAACCTGCCACTGACATTTTCATAAGCCGATGTTTCCTCCCGGTCAATCACTTTCAAGATATGAATTCCTTCAGGAGTGAAGAAAGGCTGTGATACCGCATCTTTCGCCAAAGAGAAAGCAACATCCTCGAATTCACTCGTTGTCTCCAGACCTTCTATCCATCTACTCCGCTTATCATCCGAACAGTTTTCCACCAAACGGTTAAAATTCAAATCCGGCTGATTCTGTATCATCCGGTATATAGAGTCCATCCGGGCTTTTTCTTCTTCCAAATGACGGGAAGTAACCGTCTGCGGTAAACGTTTAAAAATTTGTATGACCTGCACCCGGCCGCTACGTGCTTTCAATCCCATCTTCTGATACAAGATACGGGCACAACTATCCATCACTTGTTTGTCAATCAGATAAGATTCTACCAATTCTGCCCGACGCTTCTCGTGTTGTTTACAGAAAACAGCAGTCGTATCAAGTCCGACAGCCCTGGCTGCTTCCACCTTCAATTTCGATTGAGCGAAAAGTGTCGCATATTCTTTTGGTGAAAGCCGGGCATTTGAGCGTTCCGCATAACAGCGATATGCATATTCAAATTCCGAACGGAGTATCTCTCTTCCGTTAACACGCATCAACACCGGATCTTCTTGAGCAAAGACCGCGACAGCAAAGAGAGAAATACATCCCAACAACAGGCTTCTTTTCATCATCATCTTTTTATTTTCCAAACAATAAACAACAAGCATCACAGAGGCAATAACAGATAAACAACAAACGGTGAACAGTGAACACCTTGCTGACAATACAGCCTGTTCACCGTTCACCGTTAATAGTTCACCGTATCTATCTATTATTCCGGACGGCTATAGTTAGGCGATTCACTAGTAATCGTCACGTCGTGCGGATGGCTTTCCATTACACCTGCATTGGTAATTCGGGTAAACTTAGCGTCGTGGAGTTTATCAATATTGGCAGCACCGCAGTATCCCATACCTGCACGCAAACCACCTGTCAATTGATAAACAACTTCGAAAAGTGTACCTTTATAAGGAACACGGGCAGCAATTCCTTCCGGAACAAGCTTCTTCACATCAGCAGTTCCACTCTGGAAGTAGCGGTCTTTCGAACCGTTCTCCATCGCTTCCAACGATCCCATACCACGATAGGATTTGAATTTACGACCATTGAAGATGATAGTGTCGCCCGGAGATTCTTCTGTTCCGGCAACCAATGATCCGATCATTACGCAATATCCACCGGCGGCCAACGCTTTTACTACGTCACCCGAATAGCGCAAACCACCATCGGCAATCAAAGGAATACCTGTACCCTTCAATGCTTTTGCTACATCATAAACAGCAGACAGCTGTGGAACACCTACACCGGCAACCACACGAGTGGTACAGATAGACCCCGGGCCGATACCTACTTTCACCGCATCCGCTCCTGCTTCTACCAAAGCTTTCGCAGCTTCTCCGGTAGCAATATTACCCACTACGATATCAATGTTCGGGAAGCGTTTTTTAGCTTCTTTCAGTTTTTCAATCACAAACATAGAGTGACCGTGAGCTGTGTCAATCACAATTGCATCCGCACCGGCATCTACCAATGCTTGCATACGATCCAGCGTATCGGCAGTCACACCTACACCGGCAGCTACACGCAAACGTCCTTTGGCATCTTTACAAGCCATCGGTTTATCTTTTGCTTTTGTAATATCTTTATAAGTGACAAGACCAATCAACTTTCCATCCATTCCAACAATCGGAAGTTTCTCAATCTTATGTTTCTGAAGAATCTGTGCTGCAGATTCCAGATCGGTAGACTGGTTTGTTGTTATCAATCTTTCTTTCGGAGTCATGACAAGATCAATATGTTTAGTCATGTCTCTTTCGAAACGCAAATCTCTGTTAGTAACAATACCAACCAAGTAACCTTCATCATCTACCACAGGGATACCACCGATTTTATACTCCGCCATGATGTCCAGTGCATCCTGCACAGTAGAACCTCTTTTAATAGTTACAGGATCATAAATCATACCATTTTCGGCACGTTTTACAATAGCAACTTGCCTTGCCTGTTCTTCGATAGACATATTTTTGTGAATCACACCGATACCGCCTTCACGAGCAATGGCAATAGCCATTTTCGCTTCGGTAACCGTATCCATGGCAGCCGTCACAAAAGGAATTTTTAACTCAATGTTTTTTGAAAACTTAGTCGAGAGATCGACAGTGCGCGGTAAAACTTCAGAATAAGCAGGGATCAACAATACGTCGTCGTAAGTTAACCCATCCATTACAATCTTATCAGCAATAAATGACATAGGGCTATGCGTTTAAAAATTATTGCGTGCAAATATACGGTTTTTATTCAAAACCGCATACCTGCACGCCTATTTTTTTCGCTTTTTTTTAATTAGCCATTTCAGAGATGAACTTAATACGTACCAAGCGAACTTCCTCTTCAGTGAAGTCATCGCCTAATTCATCAAGCGCATCATCAATCTTATCAGTGGTAGATTCCTTGAAATAATCGTAGATATCGAGCATATGATCTTCATCCATGATTTCTTCCAAGAAATAATCGATATTCAGTTTGGTTCCCGAATAGACGATAGCTTCTACCTCGTCCAGGAGCTCACCGAACTCAATTCCTTTGGAAAGAGCGATATCATCTAACGCCACTTTACGGTCAATAGCCTGAATGATAGCTACCTTCATCTTAGATTTATTGGCAACCGTACGTACCCGCAAGTCTTCGGGACGTTCTATTTCATTCTCTTCACAATGGCGTTTGATTAATTTACAGAACTCCTCACCATAACGTTTTGCTTTTCCGGCACCTACGCCCGGTATATTCTGCAACTCATCCAATGTCACCGGATAAATGGTAGCCATCGCTTCCAAAGACGGATCCTGGAAGATTACATAAGGCGGTACTTCCAGTTTCTTCGAGAGCTTCTTCCGCAAGTCCTTCAACATAGAATAAAGAGCAGGGTCTACCGCACAGGAACCACCGCCACGTGCCGGAACTTCTTCTTCCGTCTCTTCAAAGTCGTTATCTTCGGTAATCTTGAATGACTTCGGCTTCTTCAGGAACTTGTGTCCCTCTTCCGTTACTTTCAGGAGTCCGTAATGCTCCACATCCTTGCTCAAGTAACCCGCGATCAGCGCTTGACGAATCACTGCGTTCCATGTTTTATCCTCTTCACCCATACCGGAGCCGAAGACTTCGAGATCTTCATGCAAATGCGCCTGTACTTCGGAAGTTTCTTTACCTTGTAGTATGTCTATAATATAATCTGCCTTAAAATTTTCTTTCACCGCGATAATCGCTTCAATCACGGCACACAATAACTCTTGAGCCTCCACTTGTTTTTTAGGGTTTAAACAGTTGTCACAATTTCCACAATTCTCTTCCGTATATTCTTCACCGAAATAATGCAGCAACGTCTTGCGCCGGCATACGGAAGATTCGGCATAAGCAGCGGTTTCCAACAGAAGCTGCTTGCCAATTTCCTGCTCTGCCACAGGTTTTCCTTGCATGAACTTCTCCAGTTTCTGCAAGTCTTTGTTTGTATAAAAGGTTATGCACTGACCTTCACCGCCATCTCTACCGGCACGTCCGGTCTCCTGGTAATACCCTTCCAGACTCTTTGGAATATCGTAGTGAATCACAAACCTTACATCCGGCTTGTCGATTCCCATACCGAAAGCGATAGTTGCTACAATAACGTCCACTTTTTCCATCAGGAAATCATCCTGATTCTTAGTCCTGGTCAACGAATCCATTCCAGCATGATAAGGACGCGCATTGATACCGTTTGCCTGAAGGATTTCAGCAAGTTCCTCTACTTTTTTCCGGCTAAGGCAATAGATAATGCCCGATTTTTCCGGATTGTTTTTGATAAACTTGATAATATCCCTATCAATATTAGCGGTCTTCGCGCGTACCTCATAATAAAGGTTCGGACGGTTGAACGACGATTTGAAAACTTGAGCATCTACCATTCCCAGATTTTTCTGGATATCATGCTGCACCTTCGGTGTCGCTGTTGCGGTCAACGCAATCAACGGAGCCTTTCCTATTTCGTTGATAATAGGGCGAATCCGCCGATATTCCGGTCGGAAGTCATGTCCCCATTCAGAAATACAGTGAGCTTCGTCTACTGCATAGAACGAGATTTTCACCGAACGCAAAAATTCTACGTTTTCTTCTTTCGTCAGCGATTCCGGCGCCACATATAGCAATTTTGTCTTTCCGGCAAGGATGTCTGACCTCACTTGGTCTATCGCACCTTTGTTTAATGAAGAATTGATAAAATGGGCGACGCCATCTTCTTCACTGAAATTGCGCATTGCATCCACTTGATTCTTCATCAACGCAATAAGCGGAGAAATTACAATTGCCGTACCTTCCATCAAGAGCGAAGGTAGCTGATAGCATAAAGATTTCCCGCCACCGGTAGGCATCAGTACAAAGGTATCTTTACCATCGAGCAAGTTATCAATGATCGCTTCCTGGTTTCCCTTGAACTTATTAAATCCGAAATACTTCTTCAGTTCATCTGTTAAATTAATCTTCCCTGCCATCTTAACTTAGGTTGTTTTATTCAGTTCATGGTTTAACTTTAAGTACGTCCCTTTTTCAAGAGAGCCAAACAAAGTTATAAACAACTTCGTAATTACCAAGCAAAATGCGACTAATATTTTCAAGAAAATACAGTTACGATTATTTACTGCAGTCTTACTCTTTGATTTTAAGCGGTTTGTAGTCGTGCCATATTCGCTTTTTCCAGTTGCATCTTAGCATAATCCAGCGTCACTTCATACTCTTTTTTGTCCTCTGAAGGGATTTCAAACATGACATCCATCATGATTGTTTCCACAATTGAACGCAATCCACGGGCACCCAGCTTATATTCTACCGCCTTATCGACGATATATTCGAAGACAGCATCTTCAAATGTGAGCTTGATACCATCCATTTCAAACAGTTTGATGTACTGCTTGATGATAGAGTTTTTCGGTTCGGTGAGGATAGCACGAAGCGCATCCCGATCCAGCGGATTCAAATAGGTCAGTACCGGAAGACGACCGATAATTTCGGGAATCAGTCCGAATGACTTCAAATCCTGCGGAGCGATATACTGCATCATGTTATTCTTGTCCACCATCGCTGTTTTCTGCGATGCCGTATAACCTACGACATGTGTATTCAACCGTTGGGCGATCTTCTTTTCGATACCGTCGAAAGCGCCACCACAAATAAAGAGAATATTTTTGGTATTTACCGGAATCATCTTCTGGTCCGGATGCTTACGGCCACCCTGGGGAGGTACGTTCACAACAGAACCTTCGAGTAATTTCAGCAATCCCTGCTGTACACCTTCACCGCTCACATCGCGAGTGATGGAAGGGTTATCTCCTTTGCGGGCAATCTTGTCGATCTCATCGATAAACACAATACCCTGCTCTGCTTCAGGTACATTATAATCTGCCACCTGAAGCAAACGGGTTAAAATACTTTCGATATCTTCGCCTACATAACCGGCCTCTGTCAGCACCGTAGCGTCTACAATAGTAAACGGCACATGCAACAACTTAGCAATCGTACGTGCAAGCAACGTCTTTCCGGTTCCGGTACTACCTACCATAATAATGTTCGACTTTTCAATCTCCACATCATCCCCGCTGTCTTTTTGCAACAGACGCTTATAATGGTTATAGACCGATACGGAAAGGAAGCGTTTCGCATCATCCTGTCCGATCACATACTGGTCGAGGAATTTCTTGATTTCTACCGGTTTGGGCAGTTCTTTTAAATTGAGTTTGGTAGCTCCCGCGCTTTTCTTGCCTTCGCCCAATGCTTCCTGAGTGATCTCATAAGCCTGGGTAGCACAGCTGTCGCAGATATAGCCGTTCATTCCCGTAATCAGGAATCCGACTTCATTCTCCGACCGTCCACAGAAGCTACACCTTTTCTTTGTCTTTGAATCAGCCATTTTTATTTCTTAATCAATACCTCATCAATCATACCGTATTCTTTCGCTTCCTGAGCTGTCATCCAGTAGTCGCGGTCAGAGTCCGCCCATACTTTATCGAAATCAGTATGCGAATGATCGGCGATGATCGTATAAAGTTCTTTCTTCAATTTCTGAATCTCACGAGCTGTGATTTCAATGTCCGACGCTTGTCCTTGCGCACCACCCATCGGTTGGTGAATCATCACACGTGAGTGAGGCAACGCCGAACGTTTGCCTTCAGCACCGGCAACAAGCAGTACAGCTGCCATTGAAGCTGCCATACCTGTACAGATTGTAGCAACATCACTTGAAATAAACTGCATCGTATCATAAATACCTAGTCCGGCATATACACTTCCACCCGGAGAGTTGATATAGATAGAGATATCCTTACCCGGATCAACAGAATCCAGATACAGCAACTGTGCCTGAAGCGTATTCGCTGTATAGTCATCTACTTGTGTACCGAGGAAAATGATGCGGTCCATCATCAAACGGGAGAAAACATCGAGTTGAGTAACGTTCAACTGTCTTTCTTCCAGAATATAGGGATTCAAATACCCGGCCTGCGATTTAATCACATCATCCAATACCATGCCATTCATTCCTAAATGCTTGGTTGCGTATTTTCTAAAATCATCCATGTTAATTGTTCCTTTCTTATAAATTAAAAATAAACGTAAGTACAAAGAAACGAAAAAGAATACAGAGACACAAAAAAACACAGAGTTATAATTTTATAAAAACTCTGTGTTTCTGTGACTTTATATTCTATTCAACCGAATGATTATTCAAACAGCTTATTGAATTCTTCGATCGAAACGTTCTTGTTTTCCAAAGTAACCTGCGCTTTCAAAGCAGCAGCCAGCTTCACTTCTACAACACGACTTACCAGATTATTGATAGTTTCTTTCTTCTTCAACATCTCCTGTGCATAGTTGTCAAGCACATCATCAGGGATAGACAACATACCGTATTGAGCAAACTGTGCCTTCGTTGTTTCTCTAGCCATCTTCAGAACATCTTCCTGTTCTACTTTGATATCGTTTGCTTCAACCAACTGCTCCTTAATCAGGTGCCAAGTCAATTCCTCGATGCTCTTATCATAGTTTTCAGCAACATATTCTTCACCCTTTTCTTCGTTGTTCAGCAACATGATACGTTTCAGCAGAGCGTCAGAGAATTCCAACTTACCTACTTTTCCCATCATCACTTTGCGAATATCGATCAGGAACTTATAATCGCTGTCAGCAACAAATCTTGCTGCCATTTCTTCTTTAATCTTAGCGCGGAATTCTTCTTCAGTCTTCACAACACCTTCGCCGAATGCCTGGTCGAACACTTCCTGTGTCAATTCACCCGGAACAAAACGAGTGATTTCTTCTACCTGGAAGCTGAAGTCAGACTTAACGTCTTTCGCGATTTCCTTGTCGATCTTCAACAAAGAACCCAGTTCTGCAGCATGTCCGTCATAAGCAACATTCGGATTGAACACCAATACATCATTTACTTTTGCATTAGCAAAAATAGCTTTCTGATCGTCATTCTTCATATAAGCAGGCATCAACACAGCAGCTTCTACCTGAATACCACCTTCTTTTGTATTACCTTCTTCGTCCAACTGTGCCAGCAGACCTTTCAGCATATCATTATCTTCGTAGGCGTCTACCTTATCATACTTGCCAGTGCGTTGAGTGTACATCTTCACCTGGTTGTCGATCATTTCTTCAGAAACTTCGATAGAATAATAATCTACTTTATCTTTAGTGCTTACTTCTGCTTTAAATTCAGGTGCCAAAGCGATATCGAACACGAAATCGAATTCTTCCATTGTATCGAAATCAATATTCTGTTGCTTTTCTTCATTAGGCAACGGCTCGCCCAGCATATTCACCTTATTTTCTCTAATATAATTGTAAACAGCTTCTTGCAATGCCTTATTCACAACTTCTGCAATCACCGATTTACCATACATCTTTTTAATAAGACTTGTCGGCACCATACCTTTACGGAATCCTGGAATCTGTGCCTTCTGACGGAGTGATTTCAACTCTTTGTCTACTTTCTCCTGATAATCTGCTTTCTCAAGCTTTACAGTAAGCTCTGCGCTTACTTTGTCAATGTTTTGTAATGAAACGTTCATTCTGACAATTATTTATTTGATTTATACTTTGTTCTATACTCAAAGAGGGTGCAAAATTAGTGCTAATCTTTCAAATTTCAAAAGACATTGCAGATTTATTTCAGCAACGCCACCCATCTTTCACACATCTTTTATTAATATTCCACTGATATTCCATCCATTAACTATATAAAATCCCCATCACCCCGCCCGCCAGGTTCCCCCGGCCTACTTTTTTCTCCGTCAAGCGAGCGCCCGTAACGAAGCGTCAAAAAGGGCAGACTGTTTGAGCGTAGCGAGTTTCTGCCCTTTAGCGCAGTGAAGGAAGCGAGTAGGAGAAAAAAGTCAGCCTTGAACTTTTCTTTGGTTCTTTCTTTTCTTTCAAGAGAAAAGGAAAGAACTTTTTTCTGATAATCCGCAAATTAACCTTCCAAAAAGATGGTTAATCCAAAAATTATTCTTTTCTTTGTTGCGGATTGATGGAGCATTAGTTTCTCGATTTGATTACAAGGTTTTTACTTCCGTTACAAAAACGCATCTGTAAACTCTCTGTCGTTTTAATCTTTTTATTAGTAACCATCTATCCAGAGAGTTTTATTCATTTATTTATTTTTTATCATTTTCATTATGAACATTTATGTTGGAAACCTTAACTACCGTGTTAAGGAAGGAGATCTGCAACAAGTGATGGAAGATTACGGAGCAGTATCATCAGTTAAAGTTGTTATGGACCGTGAAACCGGTAAATCCAAAGGATTCGCTTTCATCGAAATGGAAGACGACGCTGCAGCTGCAAAAGCTATTGCTGAATTGAACGGAGCTGAATACATGGGCCGTACAATGGTAGTTAAAGAAGCTAGACCTAGAGCTTAATTGCCGACGCTAATATAGCTAAGAAAAAAAGAAACTTCTGTCACCCGATGACAGAAGTTTTTTTATTACCCTTCCATTCCCTGCACTTCCACGTCCTTCACCTTACGGAGCAAGTCTGAAGCAAAGATAAAGTTATTCAGTCGTTCGTTGGTAGAGGTAAAGATATCATCTTTTGTCCCTTCCCACTCTTTATGTCCTTCATAAATATAAATCACCTTCTCGCCAATTCCCAATACAGAGTTCATATCATGCGTATTGATAATGGTCGTCATGTTATATTCCTGAGTAATATCATGGATAAGATCATCAATAACCAATGACGTTTTCGGATCGAGTCCCGAGTTCGGTTCATCACAAAACAAATATTGCGGATTCAGGGCAATCGCACGTGCAATAGCCACACGCTTCTGCATACCCCCGCTGATTTCTCCCGGAAACTTATCTTTCGCTTCCCCCAGATTCACACGATCCAAGCAGAACATCGCCCGTTTGGTACGGTCACGCAAAGTATCATTGCTAAACATATTCAGCGGAAACATCACATTGTCCAACACCGTCATCGAGTCAAACAGAGCCGCACTCTGGAAAATCATCCCCATCTCCTTGCGAAGCATCTTTTTCTCCTTCTTCCCCATCAAGACAAGGTTACGTCCGTCATATAAGACTTCCCCCTTCTCCGGAGTAAGCAATCCTACAATACACTTCATCAACACTGTCTTACCGGAGCCACTCTGACCGATAATCAAATTCGTCTTTCCATTTTCAAAACTAGCATTGATATCACTCAATACTGTTTTATCATCAAATGATTTATAAAGTCCTTTAATCTCAATCATCCCATCAGAAGTTTAGTTAATATCAAGTCCGCAAACAGAATCAATACACTGCTGGATACTACGGCATCCGTAGAAGCCTTTCCCACAGCAATCGATCCACCATCTACCGTATATCCGAAGAAAGCCGACACACTTGCAATAATAAACGCGAAAAAGAGGGATTTGATGATACCGGCCCAAATAAACCACTCCACAAACATATATTGCAATCCATACTCCAGATCGACCGCATTCATAACCCCGGCAAACCAACACGTGCAAAAGGCACCGATAATTCCGGCAAAGATACTGAACGTCACTAAAATAGGAATCACAGTTACCATCGCCGTAATCTTAGGCAGAATCAGGTAGTTCGCCGAATTGATACCCATAATTTCGAGCGCGTCAATCTGCTGCGTCACCCGCATCGTTCCTAATTCCGAAGCGATATTCGAACCTACTTTCCCCGCAAGAATCAAACACATGATAGAGGAAGAAAATTCCAGCAACATAATTTCACGTGTCACATATCCCACTGTCCAGCGAGGCATCCATGGACTTTCGATATTCAACTTGATCTGGATGGTAATAACCGCGCCGATGAAAAACGAAATCAACAGCACGATGCCGATGGAGTTCACACCTAATTGCTCCAACTCGTTAAGGTATTGCCGGAAAAACATACGCATACGTTCAGGACGGGAAAAAGTCCGTCCCATCAGCATGAAATATCTCCCGACGGTTCTCAATGCTTTTATCATAACTCACACTATTTGTCTGCAAATGTACATTATTTCAGCTTATTTTTACTACATTTGCCGCAAAATAACTAGAATATGGAAGAAAGCAAGATGGTGCTCCGCACGGAAGACCTGGTTAAGAAGTACGGTAAACGAACCGTTGTGAGCCACGTTTCCATCAATGTGAAGCAAGGTGAGATTGTAGGTTTGCTGGGACCGAACGGTGCCGGTAAGACGACTTCATTCTATATGACTGTAGGGCTGATTACTCCTAATGAAGGACGTATTTTCCTCGACGACCTGGAGATTACCAAATATCCGGTTTACAAACGCGCACAAACGGGAATCGGCTACCTTGCACAGGAAGCTTCCGTTTTCCGCCAGATGAGTGTGGAAGATAATATCGCCGCTGTACTGGAAATGACTAACAAACCCAAAGAATACCAAAAGGAAAAACTTGAAAGTCTGATAGCAGAATTCCGTCTGCAAAAGGTACGCAAAAACAAAGGAAACCAATTGTCCGGAGGTGAACGCCGCCGTACGGAGATTGCCCGTTGTCTTGCCATCGACCCCAAATTCATCATGCTTGACGAACCTTTTGCCGGTGTAGACCCGATTGCCGTAGAAGATATCCAGCAAATTGTATGGAAACTGAAAGACAAGAATATCGGAATCCTGATTACCGACCACAACGTACAAGAGACACTTAGTATCACTGACCGCGCCTATCTGTTGTTCGAAGGAAAGATTCTTTTCCAGGGAACACCGGAAGAATTATCGGAGAATCAGATTGTGCGCGAAAAATACTTGAGTAACAGCTTCGTTTTACGTCGTAAAGACTTCCAGTTGGAGAAATAGATTCACCACAGAGGACACAGAGTTTTATTTTATAAGAAGACACGGATTGCCCCAATATATATTTATATAGTTGAGACAGTCCGTGTCTTTGATTTATTATTTCTCTGTGTCCTCTGTGGTGAATCTTATTTCTGTCGAATATAAATATTAATCGGAGTACCTGTCAGATTCCATTTCTCACGCATCTTATTTTCGAGGAAGCGTTTGTACGGATCCTTCACATACTGCGGCAAGTTGGCAAAATAGACAAATGAAGGCACCTGCGTATTCGGCAACTGTGTGATATATTTAATCTTGATATACTTACCTTTATTTGAGGGAGGCGGATAAGCCTCGATCAACGGAAGCATTTCTTCATTCAAACGAGCCGTCGGAATTTTTGTCGTCCGGTTCTCATATACATTACGTGCTTCTTCCAGCACTTTTAGAATACGTTGTTTAGTCAATGCAGAAGCAAAGATGATCGGAAAATCGACAAACGGAGCAAAACGTGAACGGACAGCTTCCTCAAATGTCTTCTGCACTTTCACTGATTTATCTTCCACCAAGTCCCATTTATTAATCACGACTACCAATCCTTTCTGGTTCTTTTGTATCAGAGAGAAGATATTCAAGTCCTGGCTCTCAACACCCCTCGTTGCATCCAACATCAGAATACAAACATCAGAGCCTTCGATGGCACGAATCGAACGAATCACTGAATAATATTCCAAGTCTTCATTTACCTTGTTTTTCTTACGGATACCTGCCGTATCTACCAGGTAAAAATCAAATCCGAATTTATTGTAACGAGTATAGATCGAGTCACGGGTAGTTCCTGCAATTTCTGTCACGATATTACGTTCTTCCCCAATAAAGGCGTTTACAATGGAAGACTTGCCGGCATTCGGACGTCCTACTACAGCAAAACGGGGAATATCATCATCCAAGATTTCAGAAGACTCCTTCTTGAAATTGCTGACAATCAAATCCATCAAATCACCCGTACCACTTCCTGTCATGGCAGAAACACAATACGGATCGCCCAATCCCAATTTATAAAACTCGGGAGCGTTATACTGTAAATCATGATTATCCGTTTTATTGGCAACCATAATCACCGGACTATTAGCACGGCGCAGAATAGCCGCTACCTGCATATCCAAATCGGTCACTCCATTCATCACATCCACAACGAATAAAATAACGTCCGCTTCATCCACTGCCAATAATACCTGCTTACGGATTTCCTCTTCAAAAACATCATCCGAATTAACCACCCATCCGCCGGTATCCACCACGGAGAACTCACGACCCAGCCACTCGGATTTACCATATTGCCTGTCGCGGGTTGTACCCGCTTCTTCATTCACAATAGCCTGACGAGTCTTCGTCAGACGGTTAAATAAGGTAGACTTGCCCACATTCGGGCGTCCTACAATTGCAACTAAATTACCCATAGTTCAATACCTTGTTTTTTCACGACTATCGCAGTCGCATGAATACTCTTAATCTAACTGATAACCAAAATTACGCAGCTCCTTATCCGAACTACGCCAATCTTTATCTACTTTCACATACGTTTCAAGGAAAATAGTCTTTCCAAAGAAACGTTCCAGTTCGCGGCGAGCCTCGGTAGCTACCTTCTTCAACGCCTTGCCCTGTTTACCGATAATAATTCCTTTCTGCGAATCACGTTCCACGTTAATCACCGCACGAATATGAATCTTCTTCGGCTCTTCCTTAAACTCCTCTACGACAACTTCCACCGAATAGGGAATCTCCTTGTCGTAGTAGAGCAGAATCTTTTCCCGGATAATCTCATTCACGAAGAAACGGGCAGGCTTGTCCGTCCACTGATCCTTTCCAAAATAAGGAGGAGAATCGGGCAACAGTTCTTTGATTCGCTTCATCACATAGTCCACATTGAACTTCGATGTAGCAGAAATCGGAATAATTTCGGCTTGGGGAAGCAATTCTGTCCAATCTTCCACCAGCTTTACCAGTTTTTCCTGATCTGTAAGATCTATCTTATTGATGAGCAAAAGCACAGGCACCGTCATCTGACGTACCTTCTCCATAAACTCATTATTCTTATCCGGCGTCTCCACCACGTCAGTCACATAAAGCAAGATATCCGCATCCGTCAATGCCGAAGTAGAAAAATTCAGCATCGACTCCTGTAATTTATAATTGGGCTTCAATACTCCCGGAGTATCAGAAAAAACAATCTGCATTTCATCCGTATTATAGATTCCCATAATCCGGTGACGAGTTGTCTGCGCCTTGAAGGTAGCAATCGAAATACGTTCGCCTACCAAAGCATTCATCAATGTCGATTTTCCGACATTCGGATTTCCTACAATGTTTACAAAACCTGCTTTATGCATTTCTCTTCATTTTATTGGTTGAGACAAAAAAACGCATCGAATCGAAATAGGATGCGTTTTTGAGTGTTATAGTTCAGTAACTTACGTTACGATTCCTTCTTTCCGTCATAACCCCATTTCACGTAAACTGCGCCCCATGTAAATCCGGCACCGAATGCAGTGAAAATGATATTATCACCTTTCTTGAGTTTATCTTCATAATCCCAGATACACAGAGGAAGAGTAGCGGCACTTGTATTACCGTAATGCTCAATATTTACCAACACTTTATCCATTGGCACCTCCATACGGTGAGCCACGGCTTCGATAATACGGACATTCGCCTGATGCGGAACAATCCAGTTGATACTATCTTTCGTCAGACCATTCTTTTCTGCAATAGCTGCAGACACATCCGACATGTTGGATACAGCATATTTAAACACTGTTCTTCCTTCCTGGTGCAAATAGTGCATTTTATTGTCTACTGTGAAATAAGACGGAGGACAAACCGAACCACCAGCTTTCATGTGGAGGAAAGGCAATCCTTTGCCATCAGTTCTCAGTATCGAATCCATGATTCCGTAATCTTCCGTAGTCGGTTCCACCATAAAGGCAGCAGCGCCGTCACCGAAGATAGGGCATGTAGCACGATCTGTATAGTTAACCATTGACGACATCTTATCGGCACCGACAATGATAATTTTCTTATATCTTCCCGAACGGATGAAATTAGCTGCTGTCTCCATCAAATACAGAAAACCACTACAAGCAGCCTGCAAATCGAAGGCAAACGCATTCTTCAGTCCGAGTTTATCACAAAGAATAGAAGCTGTAGAAGGGAAGTGATAGTCAGGAGTAGTGGTAGCAACAACAACCAAATCAATGTCATCAGGATTAGCACCGGTTTTCTTCATCAACTGTTTGGCAGCTTTGCGTGCCATGTATGAACTACCTAATCCTTCCTCATTCAGAATATGTCTTTCCTTTACTCCGATACGAGTCATAATCCATTCGTCGTTGGTATCTACCATTTTTGATATCTCGTCGTTAGTTAAGATATAATCGGGAACGTACCCGCCGACTCCTGTGATTACTGCATTTATTTTTTCCATCAAACCTATTTTAAATTAGCAATACTATAATACTTAAAGCAGCCGGAGAGCTTTACCCTCAGGCTGTTTTCAGTATAACTGTACTAATTATACAGCTGCTTCTTTCTCAATAGCGAGCTTACCTCTGTAATAGCCACAAGCGCCACATACTGTGTGGTAAACGTGCCATTCGCCGCAATTCGGACAAATAGCCAATGTAGGAGCTACTGCCTTATCATGAGTTCTTCTCTTCGCTTGTCTCGTACTTGATTGTCTTCTCTTAGGATGTGCCATTTTCTTAAAACTTTAATTATTATCTAATATTTTTTTTAATTCATTCCAGCGAGGATCAATTTGTTCCTCCACTTCTTCCTCAATTACGATGTCATCTCCACCTGTGTCGAAAGTATCATCGCTATCCTCATTCGCATTTGTTTTCAAATGCTTGTTCAATTTACTAGTTACCGCTTTATTACACTTGCCGGGAGCATGTACATGCTTCATCGGAATAGACAGCGCAACAAATTCATACATGAACCATGCAACGTTGATTTCCCCTTCTTCCTCGGGAATCACGATCAGGTTGTCACCTTCTTCTGCATATTCATGACCAAACTTTACCATCAGTTTATCAGAAGAACTGATAGGTAACTCCATATCATCCAGACAACGGTCGCATGGTACCCATACCATTCCGTCAGTTTGGAAACTCAGCTCGAAAGCACGAGAGGTTCTTTTCACAGTCAATGTAACATTGACTTTTCCTTTCTGAACTTCAGGACCATCAATGTGAGCGAAGTAAAGGTTATCCAATACAAACTCATACTTAGCGGAGTCTGCTTGCATACCTTTCAAGTCAATTTTGTATTTATCAAATTTTCCCAAAGCTTCTCTCTTTTTTAAATCGTTAGCTTACAATTCGGGCGACAAAGATACAAATAAATATCCTCATAACATACAAATTATCAGTAAATATTCACTTTTTTAATAGGTATTATGAGGTTTGCATCTGTTAAAAAGGGCGGTATAAATACCAGAGTAATAAAAAAACAGAAAGCCTCGCCCGTCAATAGACAAGCGAGGCTTCTTAAAAACGGCGGCTACCTACTCTCCCACTGTTACGCAGTACCATCGGCGTGACGAGGCTTAACTTCTCTG